>CAKQWR010000001.1 GCA_934279105.1 uncultured Oribacterium sp.
TGCTGGCGAAGTGCATTGACCAGCTGACCGAACTTCGGCTTCTCCTCTGCGCTCAGGTCCTTCATGGACTTCAGCAGTGAGGTGATTTCACCCTTCTTACCAAGGAAACGAACACGCACATCATTCAGTGCATTCGTATCCTGCGCTTCGCGGATACTATCCTGCGCAAGCTTTTTCAGCTCTTCAAGCTTTGAATTATCCATTCTTCTCTCCTTTTCGTCACCGTCAGGGTCACGGTATATATATGCAGCTCCATCTTTGCGAAGCTATCATCACTTCACCACTTGCTTCCACTCCCACTTCATCGGAAGCGTCTTAGGAACTAAAAAATCCCTGCATGTCTTACGACACACAGGGACGAATCATCGCGGTACCACCCTTGTTCCCGAGGTGCATGCTTCCGTCATGAATCATCACGAAGCCTCACCCACAGGCACTCACTATGCTTAACGCGCATCCACGTTCCGAACTACCAGCGCCATGTCTTCACACACGCCTTCCCCCAGACAACTCCAGTGCGAAAATTCGTATCAGAGATTTCTCAGACCGCTCGCAGCGTGTCACGGTCACTCTCTCAGGAGAAACGATTCTGAACTACTGAACACCTTCTATGTATTTATTCATTATAGGCTGTCTGATCTATCCAGATTATAATTATGGAAGAGAATCAAACTTTCTATAGTTTATTTCGTAGCTGCAGAAAAGTCAAGTAGGCACCTGGAGGCACTAAACTTCGTTTTCTCTGGATATCCGTTTGAAATTCCAGGTCATGCTGTATCTTTCCCCTCTCTTCGATTCTGATGACTGAAGCATGCTGTACCTTTTCTACACTCTTCGATTCTGATGACTGAAGCATGCTGTACCTTTTTTACACTCTTCGATTCTGATGACTGAGCCAGGTAAGCTTGGGCTTCATTTCCCTTGCCACGCTGTATCTTTTTCTCTTTTTTTATATTGATGACTGGGTTAGTAGCGGCAAATGTTGGCATCAACAAGGTATTTTTTCTTCCTGATGCCAACAAGTCTCTCTATCTAAATGTGATTTTCGTTGGTATCAACTCACTTTTCCCTACATTTGATACAGCATAACCACCTGTAAATACGAAAGCGCTGTTTTCACCATTTTCAATTTCTGTCGCATTGATGCAGCACTGCGCATATAAACAAAAACATGGTGCTTACACCATGCTTAATTTTTTCCGTTTTGATGCAGCATTGTCCAAACCAAAAAGCATAGTGATTGAATCAGCTTCCATTTCTGCTACTCTGATGCAGTATTCATCGTCAACGAATCCAATGCAAAATTAATCAAACTATATACTTGTATTATAGTTAGCTTCATTAGCTTTCACGCCTGGCAATAATTCTCTTTTTCAACTGTCATTTTCGTCAATTTTAACGTTATAGTTTCGACAATTCCGTCAATTGTTGCTTGTCTGCGTATCTGCTATAGTCATAATAATTTAAATTTCATTATTTAAAATTTTAATTCTGCATTATTTCTTCGCATCACTATTTACGTAAACTCTTCTCACAGTCATCTGTGATGCTCCAACAAAATTTCAATAATTCCCATCAAAATGAATACGTAACTCTTTTTTCCATCTTCTTTCTTCTCTACGTAGTCACGTTTTTTTCTTAAAATTCAAGGATTTATTTCTAACCATATTTTTTCTATTTATTTCTAAACATTATTTTCAATTTTTTTCTAAACATTATTTACGAAAGGAAAACTATGAACATTTATCAATTGATTCAAGACGATTTTCAGCGCGTCAAATCCGAACTTTCGGACGTTCAACGTATTCTTCATGAAACCAATAGTCCGGACGGCACGTTGGTATTTAAGCGCTATAAGAATCGTAAAAAGCGAGTGCCATTCATGCGAAGATACCGTTATGAAACTCGGCCTTCTGAAATAGTATCTTCTGACGCCATATGCTCCGGAGCCCCTGGCCCACTGCCCATCCCTGAGAAAAAACGGATTCTGAAGGATCATTATATTTCAAAAGATCAACATGACCTCGCAGTTGCGCTTGCTCGTAAAAAATATTTCCATGCACGACTTCTCGATCTCCAGCAGGAATATGCAGCCCTTTCTGCATTTCTCAAGCATTATAAAACTTCAGAAAAACGCTCCGACCAGATGCTTCGAAAATGCCCTGAACTATATGAACTTATAAGAGATGACATTACAGATTTAAATGAAAATCTTCAGAAATGGCGAACCGAACCATATCCTCGAAAAAAGGGCCACAAAGAAGATTTGATGCACGAAACCGTAGAGGGCACAAAAGTCCGTTCAAAATCCGAAGTTCTGATTGCCAACGAACTCTATTATGCCGGCATCCCTTATCGATACGAATGTCAGCATCTCATCAATGGAACCGGCTATTATCCAGACTTTACGATTCGAAACAAACGAACCGGACAGATGTATATATGGGAGCATTTCGGCCTCTCAACGAACAGAAATTACATGTCCGACACCGTAAACAAACTTGCGAATTACGCAGATGCCGGCCTGGTTCATGGAAAAAATTTTATTATGACCTATGAAAGCGCCAAAGCACCACTAAACCTCACAACCATTCGCCTTATGATTGAAACTTATCTGATATAAGTTGCATATTTTCCGAATTTTTCCTTTGAAGCTCAGGGCTTTCGCGATATCAATTTATCGGAGGAGAATTGGTTTTCTTGTGGTGTGCTATATCCATTCCCTATTTGTTTATATTGATGACTAGCTCCATGCGTACCTTGCTTCTGATGGCGCTTGCTATGCTGTATCAATCCCTCCGTTTTCTTGTTGATGACTAGGTTCACCAGTATCTTGCTTCTGATGGCGCTTGCTATGCTGTATCAATCCCTCCGTTTTCTTATTGATGCCTGTGGCAGACGAGGCCAATGTTGGCATCATTCAGGCATATTTCCTCTCTGATGCCAACAAAGCGCACTACACAAACTTGATTTTTGTTAGCATCAATTCAGTTTTTCATCCACTGAGTACAGCATGAACACCTCAAAACGTCTATTAGCTGTTAACATCATTTGTATTTTCTACCATTTTGATACAGCATTAGCAGACTGAACATAAATGCCGTGTTGGCAAAAATTTCATTTTCTGCCATCATGATACAGCATTAGCCAACGGAGGCAGGGAAAAAGAAATGCTTCCACCCGTCATTTTACCGGTTCTTCATCTCCTCATCAACTCATAGTCCGTCATCCACGACACATATATCCATCACCTGCAAAGATTACTATGAATTCGTCTTCGATTTGATTTATAATGTGCTGGCAGATGACAATTTTCTTCGGATGGAACCTGCATACACATCGCACTCCGATATGTATACGTCGTCCGAACGCATATATCTGAAACCGATGAAAATCAGCATCTCCCTCCGGCTTGAGCCGTCATCGGAGGGGGTAGATAAAAGAGGCCAGCATGAAAGACTATTATATGGATCACGCGGCGACGACGCCGCTTTCGAAGGATGCACTGGAGGCGATGATGCCGTATCTTACAGATGATTATGGCAATGCTTCCACCATCTATACCTATGGCCAGCGCGCGAAGGCTGCAGTCGAGCGCAGTCGTCGTACCATTGCAGCCACCATCGGCGCGAAGCCATCTGAAATATACTTCACGAGTGGTGGCACCGAGTCGGACAACTGGGCACTGATCGGCACGGCTGAAGCAGGTCGTGAACAGCTTCATCAGATAACACAGACACACGCTGACCATGCTCTCATCTCATCGACGATCTCTTCAACCGCCGAAACATGCTCACCTCAAACCGTCATATCGAAATCTCTATGCGGTCATATCATCACCGATGCCATCGAGCATCATGCCGTCCTGAATACCTGTGCATATCTCGAGAAACAGGGCTTCGATGTGACGTATCTTCCGGTCGATCATGAGGGACATGTCGATCCGGATGCGGTGATGGCGGCGATTCGACCGGACACGCTGCTCGTCAGCATCATGGTCGCAAACAACGAAATCGGCACCATCGAGCCGATTGCAGAGATCGGTGCGCGTCTGAAGAAGCATGCCGAGGAAACCGGCCAGTGCATCCTCTTTCATACAGATGCTGTCCAGGCGTACGCCCATATCCCGCTGAATGTCGATGAACTGAAGGTCGATCTAATGTCAGCGAGCAGCCACAAGCTCAACGGCCCGAAGGGTGTCGGTTTCCTTTATGTTCGTCGAGGCGTGAAGCTTCCGAGCTTCCTGCATGGTGGTGAACAGGAACGCGGTCGTCGCGCCGGCACAGAAAATGTCGCCGGCATCGTCGGCTTCGCACGGGCTGCAGAGCTCGCCTGCGGCACGTGCCCTCGGCCGATGGCTTCAAGCTCTGCCGTAGCCTGCGAAACGAGCCCTCAGTCGATGGCTTCAAGCTCTGGCGTGGATACCGACGCCACATCCGCTGCAGGCACGCACGATGCAGAATCGTCCATCGCCCCCATGGTGCAGCGCATCGTGCAGGAAAGCACCGTCCGCGACCACCTCACAAAGCGTCTGCTCGACGAAATTCCATATACCAGCTTAAACGGTGATCCGATACATCGACTTCCGAATAATGTAAACGTCTGCTTCAAATATGTCGAAGGCGAAACCCTCCTGCTGCTTCTGAACGAGAAACATATCTATGCAAGTGCAGGTTCCGCCTGTGCCAGCGGCTCCCTCGAACCGAGTCACGTACTGACCGCCATCGGCATCTGCCATGAAGACGCTTACGGAAGCCTCCGCCTCACGATCGGACCGGAGACGACGTTAGAGGATGTAGATGAAGTGGTAGATCTCATGAAGCCGATCATCGCACACCTACGGGAGAACTCACCTCAGTATCGGGACCTGTTTATCACATCCTGATCCAAAGAACGATTCATCACACTACAGGCAGTCCGTGTCTGTTTTGCTCGGATTTTTTATCGAACCAGTAGGAATATTACGAAGATTCTCCGTTTTATAATTTTTATATCATGGTAATAAACAAGAGGGGCAGGCCAAATGGCCTGCCCCTCTTCAGCTAGATTGATATAAAAAGATAGCTTCTTATTCTACTGATTATTTCTTTGCCTTCTCTTCATTGATGGCTGCGATCATCTTCGGAACAACCTCATAGAGGTCGCCGACGATACCGTAGTTTGCAACTTCGAAGATCGGAGCATTGGCGTTTGCATTGACTGCGATGATCATATCGGAGTCCTGCATACCAGCCTTGTGCTGAATTGCACCGGAGATACCAAGTGCAACATAAATTCTAGGATGAACGGTCTTACCGGTCTGTCCAACCTGGCGATCCTCTGTCAGCCAGCCATTCTCTACGGTCGGTCTGGAACCAGCGACGACACCGCCACCGAGCGCCTCTGCAAGCTCCTCTGCGAGCTGCTTACCCTTCTCAACATCCTTGCTGATACCCATACCAACGGCAACGATGATATCCGCGCCTACGAGATCAACGGTCTTCTTTGCAGACTTCACAACCTCGAGAACCTTGGTTCTGAGATCAGCCTCGGAAATCTGTACCGGATACATCTCGATCTCACACTGATCAGCCTTTGCCTGATCAAACTCTGCCTTCTTCATAACGCCTGGACGTACGGTTGACATGCAAGGTCTGAATCTCGGGCAGATGATGGTAGCCATAAGGTGACCACCGAATGCCGGACGTGTCATCTTAAGGTTGGTATCTTCCATATCAAACTTCTGAGAATCAACGTCGATCGTAGAAGCATCTCTTAAGAACTGTACATAGTTGTTCATATCGATATCAAGATGTGTACAGTCTGCGGTTAAACCAGTATGTAATCTACCTGCGCAACGAGGTCCGAGGTCACGGCCGATGGTCGTAGCACCGATGAGGAGAACCTCCGGCTTCTTATCCATAACGACATCGCAAAGAACCTTTACATATGCGTCTGTAGTATATACCGCGAGAGAAGGATCATCACAAACGATAACCTTATCTGCGCCATAGCCACCGAGCTCCTTCGCGATACCCTCTACGTTGTGGCCGAGTAATACGCCGATGAGCTTAGAGCCTCTCTGATCTGCGAGCTTTCTTGCTTCGCTGATTAACTCGAAATCTGTATTCTGAAGCTTGCCGTCACGCTGCTCACAGAAGACCCAGATATCATGAAATTCTTCAATATTTGCACTATTGTAAGCCATATCTATTCCTTTCTGTACGACTCGTGTACGACATCAGATCACATGCTGCTTCGCAAGCTTGGATGCAAGTGCGGCTGCAGCTTCTTCTGCGCTACCATCAATCATCTCAACCTGACCCTTCTGAGGCGGTGTGAATGACTTGAAGATGTTGGTAGGAGAACCCTTTAAGCCGATGGTATCCGGCTCGATGAGCGGCTCATCCTTCAGTGCATTGTAATCGAGAACCGTGATTGGCTTATCGAAGCAATCGAAGATGCCCTTTACGGTCATATATCTCGGTGTGTTCAGCTCCTTGATGCAGGTGATCAGACATGGAGTCTTAATCTCTACCTGCATGTAGCCATCCTCGAGCATTCTCTTCACAACGAGAACGTCGCCATCCTTCTTGATGTCGGCTGCATATGTAACCTGCGGAAGGTCGAGCTTCTCTGCGATCTGTGGGCCAACCTGTGCAGTATCGCCGTCGATTGCCTGTCTACCACAGAAAATGAGGTCATCCTGACCGATTCCGAGGTGATGAAGCGCTCCTGCGATGATCTGAGATGTTGCGAAGGTATCCGAACCACCGAACTCTCTGCCGGAAATTAAAACACCATCATCTGCGCCCATTGCGATCAGCTCACGTAACATCTTCGCTGCTGGAGGTGGTCCCATGGTAACAACGGTTACCTGACAACCGGTAGCGTCCTTTAACTGGAGAGCTGCCTCAACTGCATTCATATCATCCGGATTGGTGATAGTTGCCATAGAAGCACGATCCAATGTACCGTTTTCCTTTACAGCAACCTTTCCCGATGTATCCGGAACCTGCTTAACGCAAACAAAAATTCTCATGTTTGATTCCTCCCATCAACGTAAAAGTGCACCAGAAATTACCATCTGCTGAACCTGACTTGTTCCCTCATAGATGCTGAAGATTCTGGCATCACGATACATTCTCTCGATCTTGTACTCCTTAATGTATCCGTAACCACCGAAGATCTGTAATGCCTTATAAGCAACTCTGTTTGCCATCTCTGCAGCATATAACTTACACATCGCGCACTTCACAGGGGTATTTGGATCATCTGCATCCATCTCCTGTGCAGCAGTATAGATCATGCATCTTGCAGCTTCGATCTCGGTTGCCATATCAGCGATCATGAAGCTGATGGCCTGATTCTTCGCAATCGGACGACCAAACTGTACTCTTTCCTTAGAATACTTGATTGCTTCCTCGAGACAGCCCTGTGCAAGGCCGAGAGACTGTGCAGCTACACCGAGACGACCACCATTCAGGGTCTTCATTGCGGTCTGGAATCCCTTGTCCTTCGGTCCAAGTAACCACTTCTTATTTACACGTACGTTATCGAAGCTGATATCGGATGTCGGATAGCCGCCGATACCCATCTTCGCCTCTGGCTTACCGGTGCTTATACCAGGAAGCTTCATGTCGACGATAAACATCGAAATACCCTTGCTGCCCTTCTGCGTACGATCCGTCTTTGCGTATACAACTGCATAATCTGCGAACGGTGCACCGGAAATAAAGCACTTACGTCCGTTGATGATGAAATCATCGCCGTCCTCAACTGCGTAGGTCTGAAGGCTTCCTGCATCGGAACCTGCACCCGGCTCAGTTAAAGCGAAAACGATATTCTTCTTACCAGCCGCTACATCCGGAAGGATGGCCTGCTTCTGCTCTTCTGTTCCACACATAAGAACAGGACCTGCACCGAGAGAGTTCGGTGTATTTACATAGATGGTTGCAACTGGCATTACACGTGCAAACTCCTCACCCATCAGCATATAGGTAAGTGTATCTGCACCCTGTCCGCCATACTCTCTAGGAATCTTGACAGCAGTGAATCCATACTTCGCCATCTTCGCATAGAGCTCATAATCGAACTCACCTGTAGCATCCAGTCGATCCTGAATTTCCTTCGTGAATTCCGTCTCAGCAAAATTACGGAAATTCTTTCTCAGCATCTCGTATTTTTCTGAAAGAACCATTCGTATTCCTCCTTCATAAAAAGTCGGGCAATGACCGGTTAGGCGTCTAGGTCTAAGCATCATTGCCCTGATTAATTGTTATTTGTTATCGCGAATATACAGAGCCTTGTTCTCAAGCATTCTCTGAATATCTTCGTCGGTATAACCTAACTCCTTCATAACCTCTGGGCCCTGCTCTCCTAAATCCGGAGCTCTGTTGTAATCAGGTGTACCCATGTTTGTAAACTTAACCGGAAGTCTTACGAGTCTTCTGGTGTTACCGGTACGGAAGGTCATATCATAGAAGCAATCATTTGCCTCTGCCTGCTTATCCTGAAGAATCTCTTCCCAGCTCTGTGCAACGCCGAATGGTACATCGTTCTCTGTCAGATTGTGTGCCATCTCATCCTTCGTATACTTCGCGAACTCAGCGGTCACGATGTCGTATACCTCCTGGGTCTTTCCGTTCTTCTGGCAATCAAGAATCGGGAAAAAGTCAGCATTGCCGATCAGGTCCTCACGACCGATGGAACGCATAACTCTCTCATAGTAGGTGTTATAATCCGGTGTGCAGAGCTGAATATATCTGCCATCACTGGTCTTGAAGCAGTTGTTTACCGGGTTTGGTGCATTACGTGCATCGATCGGATACTTTCTTGCGGTACCATCATAGTTTGCAGCCTGTACCATCATACCCATGTTGTAAACAGAGGTCTCGAAAAGGGAGGTCTCCACCTTCTCACCCTGTCCGGTAACCTTTGCATGATAAAGTGCAGCGAGGATACCAGCCGCGAGGTTCATACCTACGTTATGATCGCCGAGGCCTGGAACAACGTTCATCGGACGGTCGCTTCCCTGATGTAAGGAGTGAAGATATCCGCCACGTGCGAAGAATGCAGTGAAGTCAAATCCCGGAAGGTCCTTATCCGGTCCCTTCTCACCGTAACCTGTGCAGATTGCATACACAAGCTTCGGGAACTTCTCCTTCAGATGATCATAGTCGAGACCAAGCTTCTCAAGTGCCTGAATTCTCCAGTTTGTGATCAGAACATCTGCTGTTCCAAGCAGCTTATAGAATGCTTCCATACCTTCCGGGGACTTCAGGTTGATAGAAGCCTCTCTCTTGTTTGCATTCTCCAGCTCCCAGGTTGTGTTCTCCAGCCAGTCGAGAGGTCTACCCTCGGATGGTGCTGTGTAACGAAGCGGATCTCCATTTGGAGCTTCGATCTTGATGACATCGGCGCCACAATCGGCGAGGAATCTTCCTGCTGTAGCTGCTGCAATAAAGTTTGCAAGCTCTACAACTCTTACGCCTTCAAGTAACTTGCTCATAGTCATATTCTCCTTTTAAAATTATAGTTTTTTATTCAATTACTTATTTTCATTCTCCAATGGAAGAGTATCGAACTTTGTAACGATCATATGGATTACATATGGGATGATGATTACAGGGATGGTAAGGTATCCGAGGTACTTGTAACCTACGGCTACGATCTTATTAAGACCAAGCTGTGCGATTCCAAATGCAACAACGGTACAGATCAGGGTTACGATGATAACATCCTTACCAGGCTTTGCAGTCGGATCGAAGTTCGGGTTGAGGCCCTTACATACACGGTTGGACATACCAGCGATCATGTTTACGGCAGTGGATACAGAACCAAGGATGATCAGGATCGAAATAATCGGACGAAGAATTTCCGGTGCCGGTCCCTTGTTCACGAGGATCATCAGAGGAATGGATGCCTTTGCGAATTCCGGATCGTTTGTAATAGCGGTAAGACCGAGAACTGCCATGATGCAGATCAGACCATTTACGAAGAAACCGATGGTCATAGAAGCCTTTGCATCATCCGGCTCCTCAAACGGTGCTGCATGCTGAACGAGAAGGCCCAGAGATGCAAGCTGGAATGCAGAGTAAACAACACTCAGCCATAAAGCCTTGCTCATCGGTGCCGGTGCAGCTGCGCTTGCTGCGATATTTGCCTGGATGTCACCCCACTGTACAACGATGTTCGGAATGTAAACCAGGAACAGACCTGCTACGATGGCGATGGAAAGAATCGATGCAACCTTACGAACAACGTTAGTTCCATAAACAGCAACGATGAAAATGAAGATACCTACGAATGCGGTACCAACCCAGTGATTCACACCGAAGGATGCCTTCATGGTCTCAACACCGGTTGCGAATGCTGCTGCAGGTGCTACGCAAAGGGTTACTACATATACAAGCTCATACAGGTTTGAGAAAATCGGTGAATACTTGCCATAAAAGCTGTTGTTGTAGCTTCTATAGTCATATACATTGTGTCTCTTCGCATAACGAAGTGCATACCACTGATAGAATGCACCGATCAACTGTGAAATCAGGCAGGTTAAGAATGCCCAGTTACCAAACTGTACGAAATACTGTCTGAGCTGGTTACCGGATGCGAAACCACCACCAAACTGTGTCGTGAACCATACGAATGCTACGCCGATTTCGATGGCCAGGCGACTCTCTTTTTTACTGCTTCCCATTACTACTTCCTCCTAAAAAAGTGCTTTATAAAACTTTATAAACACAAGAAACCGCCTTTCAAATTTCTTATGCTATTCACGGCACTCATTCGGGTGCATGTCCATGCACCCGACGAGTACTCGCGAAAATCAGAATAACTCGCTAAACGCCTCTAACTGTGTTGCAGCCTGCTCGTAGTTCACCATCTGACGGTCAACTTCGATATTTACCTGATGAAGTCCTGCTGCCTCACAAGCTCTCTTGATCGGAACATAGTCAAACTCTTCCGGATCACAGAACTTCGTCATCAGCACGATAACACCATCCGCGTTATGCTTCTTCGCCTGATCCACGATGTAATCGACTCTGGACTTCTTCGAATCATAAAGAAGAGTGTCGTCATCCATCGCACAGTACTTCTCAACGAGACCGTCCATCGCATTCTGAACTGTCTCCGGAACGTCTACCTTATACTGTCTGGACTCGTTACATACATCATCAAATGCAATCTTGATGCCGTACTTCTCGAAGATCTCGAGGAGCTGTGGAGCATCTGCAAGAATTCCACTTACGAGAACTCTCACCTTACGCTCATCCTTCGGACCCTGCTTAAGCTCTGCAATCAGCTCCTTTACAAGAGCGGTATGCTCCTCCGGAAGCATGAACCATGCACTCTTAAATACATCGGATCTCTCCTGTGCGGTCATCTTATACTCAGATGCCACCTCAGCGAACTCACGCATTACAGCGTTATGCTCGTTGTAGATATGATTTGAATTTGCCAGGCTTGCGGTTGAGAAATGCTCACCTGTGATGGCTTCGAGGTCAGAAACCACACGCTCATAGCCTGCCTTCGTGAAGCGCTTGCCATACTCCGGCTTTCTGTTCTGCGGATACGTCATCGGGATAAACGGAATGTCCTTTACTGCATACTTCCAGTTCTGGCCGATACACTTCAGTGAATCGCAGAGCGAAGGAATGACGATAGCGGAAATGCCCTTGTACTCACCGTTGATTCCAAGCTCGAGGATCGACTGCATGATCGAGCAGATAAATGCAGGGAAGTACTTTTTCGCCTGATTGATCTGAACGTCTGCGCCCCATACACCCATCGGAACGAGGCCCATCGAATGGATGATTTCATTCGGTGTATAGTAGGTAACAGCGACAACCTTCTTACCTTCTGCAAGATACTGATCTAACTGCTTTCTCGGATTGGAAGCCACTTCATGAAGCTTCGCAAAAATCTCACTTGATGTCATAGTTACTTCGCCTCCTTATTTGTATCCATGATTTCCATCAGTCCCTGAACTCTCGTATCGTACTGTGCCTCAGAGAAGTTTCTCGGATCGGCCTGGTCACCATCGAAGGAAACAACCGGAATACCGCATGCTTCACCGATCTGACGTGACATCTCCGGCATGAATCCGGACCAGAGCTTACATGAACGGTTGGTATGTACCAGTAAGCCTTCTACGGAATCTGCCTTGCAGAGACGGATTCTCTTATCTCTTGCATGCTCAAGATTCATGCAGTTCGGTACCTCTGCATATGCTCTGCACATATCTCTGAAGTCCTTATAGATGAATCCGAATGCATCTGCATAAATAGTGGTAACCATGTTGATCCCACGGTTCTTCAGTCCGCTGGAGGTTGCTCTCAGCCATGGCCAGCAGGCGATACCCTCAAACATGATTCTGTACTTTTCTTCTGCACGGAAAGTAGATGTACCGTTTACGTGGTTCTCCTCATACTCTCTGTTCAGTGTTGTCATCGCAGTGGCCGCTTCTTCCTTACCTCTTGCGGTAACCATAACCGCCATGTGATTTAAGAGATCGAAGCCGTTAAATGGTGATGGAACGTACTTCGCAGTAGCGGTTGCATCGAGCCATGCCTTACTTGCTCTACCGGAAATCTCCTGTACCTGCTTGAACTTCTCATCGCTCCACTTATGACCGGTGATTTCCTCAAGCTGATGAATAGCATCCCACATCTGTGCCTCGATGTAATCGATCTCAGCCTCGGACACTTCATAATCCGGGTTGAACGGAATATCGATCATGATCATCGGAATATTGAGTTCTTTCGCGATATTCTCATACCACTTGATCATACAGTTACAGATATTGTTTGCGCAGAGTACATAATCTGGAAGCGGCATATCCTGCTCAGGTGCACTCTTCAGTTTCATGTATGCAAGAGAGATACGGGCATATGCACAAATATCGTTGCTGTAGCCTTCGCTCTCTGCCTCGGAGCACAGTCTCTCTCCGCCGCCTCTTGCTGCGATACCAGCTGCCTGGTTCTCCGGGTAGCAGACGGTAAGACCTAACGTCTCCGGAATTTCTACTGGGAAGTTACTCGAGCACCAGCCGACTAACTCGCCACGCTTTTTCGCTTCAACTGCATTATCATATGCAGCTGCTGCGATGTTTCTCAGCAGTACCTTCGCAGAATTTGGATCTGGTGCCGGTCTCTGTTTCTTGATTTCCTCTCCCATAGATAAAACCTCCTTTATTTATTTAATGATTTTTTAAAAGCATAAATAGAAGCGCCCAAAGCTCCCATAAGCTGTGCTTTCTCGTCATATGCGATCGTGACACCAAGCTCATGCTCGAGTGCATGTCGTACGCCGCCGTTATTGGCCACACCGCCGGTCATACAAACCTCTTCGCGGATGCCTACGCGTCTCGCAAGAGACGCCACTCTGGTTGCAACGGAATTGCAGATACCTGCCACCACATCCGCAATATCCGTTCCGTTTGCAAGCTGTGAGATCACCTCAGATTCTGCAAATACGGTACAGGTACTGGAAATCTGTGCCGGATGCTGCGCCTTCGCCGCTTCCACCTCGAGATCATCGATCTTCAGGTTCAGGATGTTCGCCATGACATCCAGGAACCGACCGGTGCCTGCTGCGCACTTATCATTCATAACAAAGTTATCGAGCTGTCCCTGCTCATTCAGTGCGAGCACCTTCGCATCCTGTCCACCGATGTCAATCACGGTTCGAACAGAAGGAAATACAAAGTGTGCTCCGATGGCATGGCAGCTCAACTCGCTGACCTGATAATCCGCATCGTCATAGGTCTGCCGTCCGTATCCGGTGGCGACCGTTGCTTCTATATCCGATAATGTTAAATTTGTCTGTTTCAGAACATCCTCTACGGCCCGCTGGACACCACTGGTACCCACCGTCGCTACGATGATCGAAGATGCTACGATATCTTTTCCATCCTGAAGGATAACCGCTTTCGCAGTTGTTGATCCGATATCAACGCCTAATGTAAACATTGTCCCTCCTTATGTATTCTTGTTCTTTTGTCTACTTGTATACTAGTGGATATCAAAAAAGCAAAATACATTGTTATTATTCTATCAAGGCTTGTGCATTATGTAAATAGTAATCTGCATGGTGTTTCCTATTTTGTGCATTTAACTGATAATATTTCAAAAATTTGTTAATTTTTAAACTTGCATTTTTACATAGTATTTTATTTAGAAGTTTCAATATTCAATTTTTATCAATTTCATAATGATTCTACAATTTAATATAAAAAAATTCCCCAAAAGATGGTTTACATTACGTAAATTCATCCGTTTGGGGATTCATGTCAGTACGTTTTAAATATTACTGTCGTATAAAGTAGGATGGATACTCCTTCATCGCACGATCTGCGATCGTCGTGATGGTTTCCAGATGCTCTGCCAGTGCTTTCTGTGCCAGAAAAATATCTTTACGTTTTACCGCCTCCAGAATATGTCGATGTTCCTTTATAAGTTCAGGAATACGATTATCGAAGGAAACGTCAAAGTTTCTCCATCGCGCGATGTGCCCCATGTACGGGCCAAGTAGTGCAACCAGCGACTCTCTTCGTACAGACTGGATCATCGCCTCATGAAATTCACTGTCCAGCCTCGGGAAATTACCATGGTAGTCGATTTCATGAGAACATAATTCCTGTTTCATCATATTCTCTTCAAGCTTCTCAATCAATGCATTCAGTCTTTCGTCTGACAAATAGGATATCAGCTCGAAGATGACTTCTTTTTCGATGGCCGTTCGCAGCATCAGAAGATCTGCAATATAATTCAGATTAATCAGCGAAACAAAGGTGCCTCTCTGCGGATATACTTCCAGAAATCCTATCTGCTGAAGTCTGGAAAAAGCAGCACGTATCACCGTACGAGAGACTTTATAATGCTCTACCATCTGGTTCTCGCTCAACATTCGCCCAGGCTCATAGCTCATATCGATGATCTGCTTTCGGATTTCTTCATAGATCTCGTCACTATTCATGGTTTTTATCGCTGCTATCTGATTCAGATTTATTTTATTATTCATTTGATATCCTTTATTTCTGATAAATCCGTTTTATAGTATACCAAATTAGTAGGATAAGTAAATTGTCAGATTTACAGATTTATCCTGATTTTTGTCCCAAAATAAGGCAACCTCTGCCAGCCATGATTTCTCACAGCCTGCAGAGGTTGAATATACTCGTATGACGATTCTCTATAGATGATAGTAAATACCGGTTGCAGAAAAAGAGTCTGTCCTCCCTCTCGGATGTATCCATACGGTTCGATCGTTTTATTTCTTCTCAGAACCTTCCGGAGATTCTGATGTACTTTCCTCATCTTCAAACAGTGGGCGATGCAAATCGAAGTAGGTATACATGCCTTCTGCAATCAGCTCACCATTCTCGTTATGAATCTTCGTGTCGTACACGGAAATCGTTCCGCCATTCTGTACCACATAGGCTTCCGCAATCAGCTTTTGAAAGCCTACGCTCTTACGAATAATATTCAAGCCACCACTCAGCGTCACGCTCTTCGTTCCTCTGGAAGCTGCCGCGGCACCGCTTGCAGAATCCGCGATGGAGAACAGAAGTCCCCCATGCACGATACCAACAGAATTCATGAGCTCATGATGAAGATCGATTTCTACCCGACCATATCCTTCTTTGATGTCAACGACACGCAGCTGCAGCAGCTGACCATAAGGATTATTCTCGGAATTTCGATAATCCATCACCTTTTTATAAAATGCTTCATCCACTACATTCATACATTATCCTCGCATTATTACGTCTGCACCCTATGCATTGACATAGCAGCGCTCATTCGGCGTCTTCGTCAGTTCGATGGCCTGATGCTTGATTTCAGCGATATCGATCTTCCCAGACGCGGTCATCGGAAATTCGTGAAAGCTAAGCACAAACTTCGGAACTTTATAGGACGCAATACGTGGCTTCAGGAAGGCATAAAAGCTTTCCATATTCAGTATGTTTCCGTTTTTCGGAATCACGCAGGCAGCCACCTCTTCCTGACGGAATTTCGATGGCACACCAACCACCTTTACGTTCTCTACCATACCGGAACGCAAAATCACTTCTTCGATTTCCATCGGCGAAATATTTTCACCACCACGAATGATCATATCTTTCAGACGACCGGTGATACACAGCTCCTCTTCATCATTGAAATAGCCGATATCTCCCGACCGGAACCACCCGTCAGCGGTAAACGCTTCCGCGGTTTTATCCGGACGCTTATAGTATTCCTTCATGACATTGAAGCCACGGAACTGGATCTCACCTCGCTGGTTCGGTCCCAGGACTTTTCCGAATTCCGGATCAGCGATTCGTCCTTCTACATCCTCCATGAGTCGTCCGACGGTCACCGCCTTCTTTTCAATCGAATCATCCCATCCGGCGAACGATACCGCAGCTGACATCTCCGTCATACCAAACGAAGGCTGCAAATGCATATTCGGAAAACGCGCGCTGATTTCTTCATACTCATCCGGTGGCAGTGGTGATCCTCCTACGATACCAGACTTCAGACTCTCTCCGTTCAGATCAGCATATTCATTCTTATGAATCAGTGCCAGATACATACTCGGTACACCGATCATAATGGTACAGTGATACTCTGTGATCGCTCTCCATACGGTCGCTGTACGGAAATACGGAAGCAGATGCATCGTAAAGCCGGTGGTTATACAGCCGACAAGTGCCGTGATCAGGCCGAAACAGTGAAACATCGGAGCCGAAACACACATCTTATCTTCCGCTGTCCAGCGCATATAATACTTCGTATGCAGTGCATCGTTGATGACGCTATAGTGTGTCAGCACGACGCCCTTCGGCATTTCGGTGGTTCCGGATGTAAAAATGATAAACACAGGATCCTGTGTATCTACCTGCTTTTCTGCATCCCGCACCTGCCGAATCGTCTCCGCACTCTTCTCGTTCTCCGAAAAACTGTCGAGCGACATCCAGATGCCGCCTTCCTTTTCGTCAATATGATAAAAGTGTTTCACTGACGGTGTACGGCGCTTAATGTCCGGGATCAGGTCGTCATATACTGTATCCTTACAGCCACTACCATAAAACAGGAGTTCAACATCGGACTGGTAAAGAATACTGCTCATCTCTTCTACACGATAATAGGTATTAAATGTGCAGACCACCGCACCGATTTTTGCAAGTGCAAGCGTCGTGAATACAAAGCTAGGTGTATTCACACTCCAGATACCGATGTGCTGTCCCTTTTTCACACCATACTGATTCATCAAGCGTCCGGCATAAGCATCTGTAATTTCATCGAGTTCACGAAACGTACAGGTCCATTCTGCCTGCTCGAGTGCAATATGATCCGGATATTTCTCCACCATCGTTCTCAGACAGTCTGCGATTGTCCGATTCACCAGTTCCATGTAACATCCTCCTTGAATCAACTTTTACCCTATCAAAGTTATTCATCTTGTTGAGTTGTATACAAGTCTACATCCTTGATATAAATATATCAAGCAGAAACTGGATAAATTTTAGACAAAATGCCGAAATTCTTTTCTTCCATACCAAAAAAGGTCAAGCACCTGGCTGACCTTCTTTTCATTTTCTATATTCTATCCATTTTATGGATAAATCCATAGCGCATCAAAGCTTCACCGACTGCCAGTGCAGTGTGCCGCCCCCGTCCGCCTGCGTGTTCTTCGCCGGACGCAATGAAGAAGCGCCGCTGTCCGCCAGCACAGCAACGTTGTGCGTTGCATCATGAAATTTCGTGGACACCTGCATCGGCTCCCGCACGAGGAGATTCGTGTGCGTAAACCCCGCCCAGCGTGCGACCTCCATCGCTTCTTCGAAGCCGCCATCGAGCAGTTCCTTCTGGTGCGCATCCGAGGAAATCAGAATCTCACCGCCGAGCGCATGGAGATACCGAAGCAGCTCCGGTCGCGGATACAGTTCTTTTTTTCGTCCCCGATTCACCGCGCCACAGTTGATTTCGAACGGAAGTCCGTACGGCACGAGTGCCTCCATCGCTCTCCGCGCCGGGAGGAGATAGCGTTCACTCGTTTCATCGAGGAAGTGACCACCATCCTCGCGGGCGAGATCATTGAAACGCGTAATCAGGTCGACGTGTCCGATCAAACTCGGATGCAGGCGCGACGCCACCATCGATTCGAAGCGATAGTAATCCGCCGACAGAGCATAAAAATCGCCACCATAATACTGTTTACACTGATCATGTAAGAGGCCAATGTCTCCATCTACGCCGATCAGATCCCAGTTTTCGGAGCCCTCACGGTGCGTACCGAAGGCAGCCGGTGTCGACCACACGGGAGACCCCGGCACCGGTACGAAATGCGTCGAACCGATCGTGTATTCCGCACCGGCCACACAGTTCGGGTCGTAGACATTGTCCAGCTCCACACCGAGAAAGATGTCGATCCGGTCGCGATAGGCCGTCTGGAGACGTGAGATTTCCTGTGCATACGCCGCGTAGTCCATCGTGACACCCGGGTCCATATGCCCACTGAAGCCGAGATATGTGAACCCCTTTTGAAGTGCCTCCTGCACCACTGCCTCGGCCGTATCGGAGCCGTCACAGAAGGTGGTATGCGTATGATAATTTGCTTTCTGTTTATTCATAAAGACTTCTCTGCCTGCACTCCCTTTATGCATTGTATCACTTTACGAGACTCCATCTTCGACATCCATCCTTCGATATTGTGAGCGACCGTTTGGAACCTCCTCCACAAAAATATCGAAACACGACGACGTATGATATCCCTTTACATCTCAAACGCCGCATCCGAGGCGAAGAAGATGTTGTTCTGCGGCACAAACGGACTGATTTCGTCGTCGCACTGCATAAGGAAGGTGTATGCAAACACCTTCTGAAAATTCTTCTGCTCGCGGCGCATCAGAATCGACTGCAGACCCCGAAGTGCCGTCACCATATTAGCGGCGTAGAGACCTCCGTCGGTAAGGCACTGATGAAACAGCTGCGCCGACGCCTGCATGGACGCGCTCGATTTGTAGCCGATGTACGCATCGTTCAGAATCGCATCGTATTTTACTTTATTTGGATTATTCTCCAGATACTGATGTCCATCGCCGATGATGACGCGAAGACGTTCCGGATACTGCGCTTCCAGTGCACGGAGGCCGAAATAATCGCGCGCGATCTCGACGATCGTCGGACTCAGCTCAACCACATCGATCGACTTCTCCGGATAATTCTTCAGAAAAAAGCGAGGGTAAGCGAAACCGCCGCCCCCGATCAGCAATACTCGACGCGCAGTTGGATGCAGGCGGAACGCCCACTCGAACTCGCGCATATACTCGAACGCAAGCTCCTCCTCCAGCAGTGGATCCAGATACTGCGCCGACTGCATCGCCCCATCGACAAGCAGCAATCGCATACGCTCCTCGTTATAAAGCCCCTCGCAGACCTCGATCTCCTGGCCGAGTGGATCACGCGTTTTATAAATTATTTTCTTTTCCTTGATAAACTCTTCCATGTACAGTTCTTCGTTCTCTCGCAGATTTTGTCCCTCGATACTCGCCCGGCCGGCATGTTGCAGGCAAAACCACACGCCATGCCTACTCCGAAATTCTCGGGTGTATCGCAGACATATTTCCCCTGCCCCAAGGCATCATGCCTGCTGCGCACTTTTCTCCGCCGCGAGTGCTTCCTGAATCCGCTTGTAATGCAGGAATTCGTCAGCTTCGTGCAACGCACGGATTTCATCCATCGTTGCCATGCGGAAGTCGATCGCCTCCGAGCGTTCAATGGTCACCTCTTCATCCGCAAATTCCAACTTCACATGGTAGATGTCGACGAAATAGTTATCGCCACGCTTCAAATCTTCGTTTCGATATCCGTAGATCGGCGTGCGCATCTCAGCCGGCACATCCGAAATATCGAGTCCGGTCTCCTCGCGCACCTCCCGCGTCACGGCTGTGAAGCTGTCCTCGCCTGCGCTCGCACCACCACCGGAAACCTCCCAGGCTCCCGCCGCCCACTTCTTCGTGAGCGCGCGCCGTGTAATCAGAAAGCGTCCATCCGACGGTCGCTCGATCAGTGCCAGCACATAGAGCATGTACTCGCCCTCCTGCAGGAAGGTGTTCCGAGAAACAACTCGCCCCGTCCGGTGGCGTGTCACATCATATATATCCATTCGCTCGTCTTTCGAATCCATCTCTACTTCCCCACATCTCATTTCTTCGGCCAATGCCTCTGCCGTCAGTTCATTACTTCTCGCACGTTTTTTCGCCCGACGTTTTCTCTCCTCCCGAAAGAACTTCCCCGCATCAGGCATCTACCTTCCGCAAGTCATGCTTGAGCTGCAAGGCTCCATCTACCGACCGGTTCTCCGACCATTCTATATATAAAGATTCATCAAAGCAACTGTCATTTCCGAGATGACATGCCGGACCATCCTTCGTCACCTGCACAAGAATCGCATCGCGGTCGCAGTCTGCCTCCATCGTCACGATGTGCTGGTAATTCCCGCTGGTCGCACCTTTCAGCCAGAGCTCCTGCCGCGAACGGGACCAGAAGCAGGTGAGCCCCTTCTCCAGTGTGATCCCCAGTGACTCACGATTCATGTACGCCAGCGTCAGCACTCGTTTCGTCTTATAATCCTGCACGATGCAAGGCACCAGCCCCTTCTCATCAAACTTCACCTTCTCGATATCAAATGCCTCGACTGCCATACACACCTCTATTACTTTCTTTTCACTTTATATCTCACGACTGCGCAGTTCATCTCGTCTGAGACGCCCATCTGCTTATGCGAATCAAAGTCTGACCGGGATGCCTTCCGCCTTCAGTCTCGCCTTCAGATCCTCGATTTTCACCTCACCGAAATGAAAAATCGAAGCTGCGAGACCGGCGGAGATGTCCGGAATCTCGCGGAACAGCGTCACGAAATCCTCGATGGAACCGGCACCACCGGACGCGATAACCGGCACCTTCACAAGCTGGTTCACCGCTGCAAGCATCTCGAGGTCGAAGCCCTGCTTCACACCGTCGGTGTCGATCGAGTTCAGTACGACCTCGCCGGCGCCTCTCTTCACACCGTCCTGAATCCACTCGAGTGCATCCATGCCGGTATCGATACGGCCACCATTCAGGAAAATATGATAGCGTCCATCTACGCGCTTCGCATCCACCGACAGCACCACACACTGATTTCCGTACTTTTCGGCCGCAGCATTAATGAGATCCGGATTCTTGATGGCACCCGAATTTACCGACACCTTATCGGCGCCGCACTTCAGTACGCGGTCGAAGTCATCGACGGTATTGATACCGCCACCGACGGTCAGCGGGATGAAAATCTGCCGCGCGACCTCGGTCAGGATGTCCGTAAAAAGCTTCCGTCCCTCGAAGCTCGCGGTAATGTCATAAAACACAAGCTCATCCGCACCCGCATCACTATAGTATTTTCCGAGCTCCACCGGGCTGCTCACATCGCGCAGTCCCTCGAAATTGACCCCCTTCACCACACGTCCGTCACGCACATCCAGACACGGAATAATTCGTTTCGTGATCATAATTTATTCCCCCTTGCAACCGCCAGTGCATCCTTCAGATCGATGGCACCGTTATACATCGCCTTCCCGAGAATCGCGCCATAAAGATGCATATCGCGAAGCGCCCGGATATCCTCGAGTGTCGACACGCCGCCGGATGCGGTGATATCGATGCCGTCCAGCCTGCTGAGACGTTCATACAGTGGCAGGTTCGTGCCCTTCATCGCGCCGTCCTTCGAAATATCGGTCACGATGGCTGTCTTCACGCCGATGCTTCGCAGCTTCCAGAGGAAGTCAAACATATCGACATCGAGAACCTCGATCCAGCCCTTCACCGCGACCTTTCCATCCTTTGCATCGACGCCCACCGCGATTTTTTCACCCCAGTGTGCCACCGCATCCCGGAGAAAGCGCTCATCGGTCACGGCCTTCGTGCCGAGAATAACACGTGCAACACCGGCATTCAGATAGCGCTCGATCATATCGAGGCTGCGGATACCGCCGCCGATCTCCACCTGGAGATTCGTCTCCTGACAGATGGCCGCCACCACATCGAAGTTCGGCGTCGTACCATCCTTCGCGCCTTCGAGGTCCACGAGATGCAGCCAGTGGCCACCGGCCGACTCGATGCCCCGGGCTGTCGCCACCGGATTCTCGCTGTATACCGTCATTTTCTGATAGTCCCCCTTCAGGAGGCGTACGACTTTGTGGTCATATAAATCTATCGCTGGAAATAAACGCATAGTTTCTCCTTACAGTGCAGCAAATGCCTTCAGAATCTTCAGTCCGACAGCCCCGCTCTTCTCCGGATGGAACTGCGTGCCATAGACATTGCCCCTCTGAACAGCCGCCGTCAGCGGAACACCGTACTCCGCCGTCGCTGTCAGATTCGCATCACATTCGAAGGCCGCATAGCTGTGCACGAAATACACGCAGTCGCCCTCCGTGAGATCCTGAAATAGCGGGCAGCGGCCGGATATATCCGGCAGATTCTGTCGGCTTGGTGCATGGCCATCGTTCGATGTCATGCCCTTCGTAGTCGATGCCTCTCCATCCTTGGAAGGTGCCGCCTCCGGATGGTCGATGAAGTGCAGCGCATTCCAGCCCATATGCGGGATGTCGAGATTCGATGGAATCACGCCCTCGATCGGGCGCACCTCACCCGGAATCAGGCCGAGACCCTCATGTTCACCGTACTCGAGAGAGCGGTCGAACAGCAGCTGCATGCCGAGACAGATACCGAGAAACGGCTTCCCGGTCGCGGCCTGCGCCTTCACAAAATCGAAGAGTCCGCAGTCCCGAAGCTTCTGAACGGCATCGCCGAAGGCTCCGACGCCCGGCAGGATCACATGATCTGCCTGCCGGATGACGTCCTGCTCCGCCGTCACCACGACCTCCTCTCCGATTGCCTTCAGTGAACTCTGTAAGGAAAAGAGGTTTCCTACACCATAATCGATAATCGCAATCATAGTCATCCTTTCGTACTTGATTTAAACATTCCTCAGTCCCGATTTTCCTTACCGAATCGGATGTCCACGGCGCGTGCGTGGGCCGTGAGTCCTTCCTTATTCGCGAACATGGAAATCTTATCATAGTCCTTCTCGAGGGCATCCTTCGTGTAGTAGCTGTACTGCATTTTCTTCACGAAATCATCGACACCGAGCGGGCTGTAGAAGCGTGCCGTTCCAGATGTCGGAAGCGTGTGGTTCGGGCCTGCAAAGTAGTCACCGGTCGGCTCTGCGTTGTAGCGACCGAGAAAAACCGAGCCCGCATTCCGGATCAGTGGCAGGTAATCAAACGGCTGATCCACACATACCTCCATGTGCTCCGGAGCGATGCGATTCGCCGCCTCGATGCCCTCACGGAGATTATGCGCGACGATGATTTTTCCGTTGTGATCGATGGATGCACGTGCGATCTCCTCGCGCTGAAGCTTCGCGAGCTGCACTTCCAGCTCCTGCTGCACCGCAATCGCCAGTGCCATGGAATCGGTAATCAGCACAGCAGAGGCATTTTTATCATGCTCCGCCTGGCTCAGAAGATCCGCTGCAACGAAACGCGGATCCGGCTTACCATCCGCAAGCACCAGTACCTCCGACGGACCGGCGATCATATCGATGCCAACCTGCCCGAAGACCTGCTTCTTCGCCTCAGCGACGAATGCATTGCCTGGACCGACGATTTTATCGACACGTGGGATGGAGGCGGTACCATAGGCAAGTGCCGCAACGGCCTGCGCACCACCGACCTTGAAGATTCTGCCCACGCCTGCAACATGTGCTGCCGCGAGGATATATGGATTCACGGAACCTTCCCGATTCGGCGGGGTCACCATGACGATTTCCTCGACACCTGCAATCTTCGCCGGAATTGCATCCATCAGTACCGTCGACGGATACGCCGCCGTACCACCCGGCACATATAAACCTACCTTCTCAAGCGGAATCACCCGCTGGCCGAGAATCACCCCCGGCTTGTCCGCCATAATGAAGCTGTTTCGCACCTGCTTACTGTGGAAGGCACGGATGTTTGCCGCAGCCTCCTCGAGCACCGCGATAAACGCCGGCTCCACTTTCTCAAGTGCCGCCGTGATTTCTGCTTCGCTTACCAGAAAATCTTCAATTTCAACATGGTCAAACTCCGCGCTGTATGCCCGAAGCGCCGCGTCTCCATCTACCCGCACGCGAGCGATGATGCCCTTTACGATATCCTCGACACTGGAGGTCGGCTCAAATCGCGCGAAAATCTCCTCGTCCTTGATCTTTCCCATCTCAAAAATCTTCATCATGTTTTCCATCCTCCCCGCGCGGTCAGCCAATGTCTCTGTCCCGACCTCGTCATTTCGCATTTCGTTTCATCCCCGGACAGCACCGGTGGATGACCACCTGTCACATACGGACAGCCGCCACGTCTGCTCCCATATTTCTGTTCTCAGTGTTCCAGCTTAACCGCTTCCACGTTCTCTCCACTTACGATGATCTCCGCGAGGCCGTCCCGCAGCCGCATGATCTCGTCATGCTTAAACTGGAAGCTTACTTTATTACAGATGAGTCGTGCACTGATCGGCACAACCTCCGTCAGAACCTCGAGATCGTTCTCCCGAAGCGTATTTCCGGTCTCCACGATATCGAAAATGACATCGCTGAGTCCGAGAATCGGTGCGATTTCAATCGAACCATTCAGCTTGATGATGTCGATGTCCCGGCCGATAGACTCATAGTAGCGGCTCGCCACATGGGCGAACTTCGTTGCGACCCGGAGCGTCCGCTCTTCGTTGTCATAAAAGTCCTTCGGACCCGCTACACACATACGACACTTACCGAAGCCGAGGTCCAGCAGTTCATACACATCCGGTTCATACTCGAGAAGGATGTCGGCGCCGCATACACCGATATCTGCCGCACCACGCTCGACATAAATCTCGACATCCGATGGCTTTACCCAGAAGTAACGAATCCCCTTCTCCGGATTCTCGAAGGTAAGCTTTCGATTTTTCTCGAGAATGGCCGGACAGTCAAAACCGGCTTTCGCCATCATCGAGTAGGTTTTGTCTCCGAGGCGGCCCTTCGCCAGCGCTACATTGATCATTTTAAGCCGCTCCCTTCTCCGATGTGATGTCCCACTTCATCGACCACAGTGGTCGATGCTTCATATCTACGATTCGATGCATCTGTATCGCGCGCTGCTCCCAGCACCGCACCTTCGTCTGTCGCATCCTCGCACACCACGAGCGCCTCTGCTTCCGAAAGGCTCATCGTCTGTCGCGCGGTGATCTTATGCTCGACCCGCGCCTGCTCCTCGGTGCGCAGGCTGCGCACACGCAGGCCCCGCGCACTGAGCGATCGCATAACGGCGGCCACCCGTGTTGCCTTATCGCCCGCAGCATACAGTACGAGCATATCAACATCGGCTTCCTGACGCTGTGTCATATAGTTCGCTACGGTATCGAGGTCAAGCGCGAAGCCGATGGCTCCCACCTTTTTTCCCATCTTCTCCGGGAGGCGATCATAGCGACCACCGGACAGCACTGTAAATGGGATCTCCTCGACCGCACCCTGGAAGATCAGGCCGTTGTAATAATCCATAGAGTTCACCAGTGAAAAATCGAGATATACATACGGGAGCACACCGAAAGCCTCGAGGATATCACTGAGCTTCGCGAGGTGATCTGCCATCTGGGCAGAAGCATTGGAGATCGCATAGGCACGAAGCTCCGCCGCACCCTCTCGGAACGGTCGATACAGGTCCGCGAGCGACTTCAGCGTACGCGCACTTGCCTCGGTAAGCTTCCCTTCGCGCACCAGTGCGTCGAAGCCGGCCGTGTTCTTCATCGAGAAAAGATGCAGGGCCTCTGCCACGGTGCTCTCGCTGAGTCCCATCGTCGCAAACATCTCCTGCAAAAAGGCCGCATCCGACACGCGAATCACGAAACGCTCTCCAATCAGCTTCAGGGATTCTGCTGCGAGTGCGATCACCTCGGCCTCCGAATACGCATCGATCCGACCGATGCACTCGATGCCTGACTGCAGAATCTCTCGATAGTGGTTGTCCTTCGGCCGATAAACCGTCTCGTTATAGTAGACCTTTTCCTCTCCTCCGAGGTTCGACTTTATGATGCTGAGCGTCACATCCGGCTTCAGCGCAAGCAACGAGCCATCGAGATCCGTAAACGTAATCAGCTGATTGGACTTCAGAAAATCCCGGTTATCCGCGTAGAGATCATAAGGTTCAAATTTCGTCATCTTGAACTTCCGATAGCCGAAGCGCTCGTACAGTTCATTCAGTTTCTGTTCCGTCATCATTTCTCATCCTTCCTGCACATCGCGTCCATGCGTCCCCTGTGCAGTTGTATCGTGAGGGCCGAGCTGCAGAGCACCGGGCGAAGCCTCGCCCGCCACGCAACGATCGGCCGATCGAACCATACGACAGCGGAGCCGTCACTCCCCTGTCGGACTTGCCAGCACACCCTTCGTGCTTGGAATATCGTTCGCGAAACGTGTGTCGATTTCGACCGCCTCCCGCAGCACATGTGCGAGGCCCTTAAAGCAGCCCTCCGCGATGTGATGGCTGTTCGCACCCGCGAGCTCGCGGATATGAAGCGTGATGCCGGCGTTCAGCGCGAACGCCTGGAAAAACTCTACGATCAGTTCTGTATCAAAGCTTCCGATTTTCTCCGTCTGAAACGGAATATCTCCATAGAAGCCGCCGCGTCCGCTGATATCGACAGCCACCAGAATGAGTGCTTCATCCATCGGCAGCGTCATGCTTGCATAGCGTCGGATACCCTTGCGGTCGCCGAGCGCCTCCGACATCGCCTGCCCGAGCGTGATGCCGATATCCTCCACACTGTGATGATCGTCGACCCAAGTATCCCCTTCGCAGCTGAGATTCATCTGGATCCCCGAATGCCGGCTGAAGAGCGTCATCATATGATCGAAGAAGCCGATTCCGGTCTTGATCTCCGACTCCTTCCCGTCTCCGTCGAGGTCCAGCCACAGCTGTACATCGGTCTCATTTGTCACGCGATTGATCTCTGCTACTCTCATATTTACTCCCTGAAATTGGTTTTCGTCCCGCCGACGTACAGCGGATGCTTCTTTTCCTTTATGCCAATGCAGTCTGCCGGCGCATCGTCATCCCACAGAATAGCTGTAGCTGCCGGCACTTTTTCAGAACGTGAGGATATCCCGCACGGTCTCGATGAACTGCGTCATCTCTTCCTGCGAGCCGATCGTAATACGGTTAAAATTCGTGATCTTCGGATCATCGAAGTGCCGTACCAGCACACCGTTATCCTTCAGTCGAAGATATAGCTCCTTACCGGAAATTTCCATGCTTTCCGCGAAGAGGAAATTCGTCTGGCTTTCCAGTACATGGAAACCAAGCTTCTCGAGCTCCATTCGCGTCCATGTACGATTCGCACGAATCTTCGCACAGTTCGTCTCGAAATACGCCGTATCCTTCAGCGCCTCCACCGCACACTTCATCGAGATGCGGTTCACATTGTAAGGGTTGTTAGAGTTTCGAAGCGTTTCGAGGTCCTGAATCAGTGCTGCATCGCCGATTGCGAAGCCGACACGTGCCCCCGCCATACTGCGGGACTTCGAAAAGGTCTGTGTAACCAGCAGATTCTTATATTTCTTCGTAAGCGGCACCGCACTGATTGCGGTATCTGCGAAATCCACATAGGCTTCATCGATCATCACGACATGGTCCGGATTCGCCTCACAGAGCCGGCCCACTCCCTCGAGTGAAATCGGAATACCGGTCGGCGCATTCGGATTTGGAATCACGATATTCTTCCCGATGCCGGTATACCCTCCATCCGATTTCTTCGGTCCGAGATAATCTGCAAGGTCGATGGAGAAATCCGCACGCAGCGGTTTCACCTCCGTCGCTACCTGATTCAGCTGTGCGATCACCTTATAAAAGCTGTATGTAATATCCGGAAACGCAAAACCATCCTCACCGAAGGCCATGAACGCATAGTTCAGGCACTCATCCGAGCCGTTACCGACGAATACGTTTGACACATCCACTTGAAATGTTTCGGCCAGCTGCGCCTTCAGTGGCTTCAGCTCCGGATCGGAGTAGAGCCGAAGATCCATCGCCTCGGAAGCATTGACCGCCGCAAGCACGCCCGGTGCCGGCGGAAACGGTGACTCGTTCGTGTTTAACTTGATGTACTTTTTATCCTGCGGCTGCTCGCCCGGTGTATAAGGCGTCAGTTCACGGTATGCACTGTTGAAAAATCTGGACATCTCGAACCTCCCGAAGGTTTTCTATGAGTATACAACATGCGTTGAAAGCTCAGTTATAACAATAGTTGATAGTAGTTCTTCCACAGCTTTATCACGCTATCATAGTAAAGTGCTACAGTGCGATGATATAAGACGAAGCCACGAATGTCAAGAAAAAAATGAGGGGGTGCCATGTTCGTATAAAAAATGAGAGGTGACCATGTTCGGTCGCCCCTCATTTGTATCATCTTTATTTCTTTGGTGCCTGCGCAGCCTTCAGAAGATCCATCTTCATCTGGTAGTACGCCGGACTCATATCGAGGTAGTGGTTATGCGGATTCTCAAGTCGCTGCTCCTCCGGCCAGATTTCGTGGTCGAGCTGCTGCTTCACGTAGTCACGCACACACTCAATCGATGGGGACGACTTCGTCCGCTTGCCATCCACCATCACCATTTCATGAAGTTCACGAACCGTGCAGTCTGTAAAGGACATGGACTTCCATGGTTTCTCCGGGTCAACATACGGAATCGGCTTCGATGGATCCGGTACTTCATCGGCCATCGTCAGAAGATCTGCGACGGCATATCCATCCGTATTATAAACGCGCCATACCCGCTTCTTGCCTGGATTCGTAATCTTTTCGAAGGTCTCGGATACCTTAATCTTCGGGAAACAGATCTTATCCTTATTTACAGCCACAAGTTTGTATACCGCGCCGAAAACAGGATCGCTCTTTGCGGTGATCAGACGCTCACCGACACCGAAGGAATCGATACGTGCGCCCTGCTCGAGAATCGAGTGGATCGTAAACTCATCGAGGCTGTTCGATGCCACGATGATACAGTCCTCAAGTCCTGCTGCATCGAGCATCTTTCTCGCTTTCTTCGACAGATACGCGAGGTCACCGGAGTCGAGGCGAATTCCTTTCAGGCGCTTGCCCATCGGAATCAGCACCTCTTTCGCCACACGTATCGCATTCGGCACACCGGATTCCAGTACATCATACGTATCGACGAGCAGCACCGAATTATCCGGATAGATCTCGGCGAAACGCTTGAACGCCGTATACTCGTCATCGTGATACATCACCCAGCTGTGCGCCATCGTACCGCTCACCGGGATACCAAACATCTCTCCGGCCAGCATCGTCGCCGTACTTGCGGCACCGCCGATATAGGCTGCCCGAGCCCCATATACCGCGGCATCTATATTATGCGCACGTCGTGCTCCGAAATCCGCCACCAGACGTCCCTCTGCCGAACGAACGATGCGGTTCGTTTTCGTCGCAATCAGAGACTGGTGATTGATCTGTGCGAGGATCGCGGTCTCCACCAGCTGTGCATCAATCAAAGGTGCCTCGACCGTAAGAATCGGCTCATTCGGATACATGATGCTTCCTTCCGGAAGTGCACTCACGGAACCACGGAAACGGAAGTCCCGAAGCCAGTCCAGAAAATCGTCCGCATAGATATGCAGGGAGCGAAGGTACTCGATATCCTCTTCATCGAAGTGCATGTCCTCGAGATAGTCCAGTACCTGCTCGAGACCTGCAAAGATCGCAAAGCCTGCATTATCCGGATTCTTCCGGTAAAACACATCAAACGTTACAAGGTCCTGCGCCCCTGGGTCCTTAAAATAGCCGTTTGCCATCGTCATCTCGTAGAGATCCATCATCATGGAAATATTCCGCTGATCACTCTGATTCATATCCTATCCTTTCTATCGCAGATGGTAGCCCGCTACCGCTGAACAATACCCGGCTTCTCTGCGCCGGTCGCGCTCCGCGAAACACCCTGTTTTACTTCACGATCACCTGACAACTGCGCATCACCTCGAGTGCCGCTGCATGCTTCTCTGGGGTTACGCCGGCACAGCAACTTGCATCTACGCACATCGGAAGCTCCGGCATCGTCGACTTGATCATGAGCGCATTCGAGACAACGCAGATATCCGTACAGATGCCGATGAGCTCGACAGAATCAAGTTCACCCTGCTCATATGCAGACTTCAGATCTGCGACGAGATCGAGACTGCCGAAGCAAGGCTTATTATAAACCTTGATATCCCGCTCCTTCCGGATGGTCTCCAGCTCAGCCGTCAGCTCCCAGCCCTCTGTGCCGAGAATACAGTGTGGTACAGGCAGATACTTTCCTTCCTGCGTCTCCATGTAATCTGTACCGTGGGTGTCCCTCGTCATCAGAATCTCACCATCATAGTTCTTTACCTTCTCGATGAGATGCGGCAGCATCGCCTGTGCTTCCTTCGTACCGAGACTTCCCGTTACGAAATCGTTCTGCACATCGATTACAATCAGTTTCTTCTTACTCTGCATGGTTTTATCCTCCCTACTATATCTCCGGGCGCCCGGTCCCGATGATACAACGTCGTTACATGCGCATCGGATCATCCGAATCGCATCGTCTTTTATGTTCATGGCCTGCCACCGGCTCATCCATGTATACCTATGATTGCCCTATCCTGCACGGACAAAAAATATCTTCACTTATGTATAACGAGTTCAGTATATCAGTCGCTCGTACGAAAAGGAAGAGCTACCTACGATTCCAGAACGCAGGTATGATGAAAGGTGTCGCTGTTCACTGATATTGTCCCGGGCGCTCCCGTCCTCAATCCGAAAATACATGCAGTGCCGCACGTCAGGACATATACAGGCGGGCTCTCTGGGTTTAGTTTGAGAATATATCCTTTTCTAAAAAAGCCTGCTCCATGTATAGTTTTCGGAAACCTTTTCTCAAGGATCCGAATAGACTATACATAAAGCATAGATTTCCCAAAAAGAGTATATGGATTTCAGACTGAACAAATGAATTTAACAGAAGAAATATACATAAATCGAGCTTTTTCTAAATAAAGTATAGATCAGGCATCGAATTTCAAATAAAAAAGGATTTTGCATGTCCCCATATATACCTTTTTTTCGAAATTCCTTTTCCGTGTATAGTTTTTCCACGAAAGCCCTGTTTGTCAACTGAAATACCTCTACATTATTTTTAAAAACGCTCTTCAGTGTATATTCTCTCTTCAAGCCAGGCGAATGCTTATTTGATGATCGTGCCTGGAGGATGTGAAACTCGTACCATCCGATATCCAGCACCAGGGGCGCGGAGGTGTGACTCAATCCATCCGCGTCAGCGTTCACCAAATCCCGCTTGACTGTATAGTAACTATATAGTTTACCCTAGGATGCATAGAACAACTGATGAAAAGGAGTGCTTACAGGGGTAAGCAAGTGTAAATATGAACTGTTTTGAAAACAAAATGAGTTATCCGCAATTTCTGAAATATTTGGTGCCGTCGGTGCTGACCATGATTTTTCTTTCCTTCTATACGACGATCGACGGATTTTTCGTATCGAAATACGCGGGTTCCGATGCGCTTGCGGGCATCAATATCGTTATTCCGGTAACCTGTGTGATTTTCGGTACCTCCGTGATGCTTGCGACCGGTGCGGGCGCCATCATCGGCGAAAAAATGGGGCAACAGAAGCAGCGGGAAGCAAATGAAATCTTTACGTTCATTTCGCTCGTACTGCTCGCGCTGTCGACACTATTTACATTATCCGGCATTTTCTTTCTGAAGCCGATCTGTATTTTCCTCGGCAGCAGTGAGCGTCTGCTCGAGCATGTTCTGCCATACGCATATGTTATTTTCCTCGGCAGCATCCCGATGTCGTTTAAGCTGTTTTTCGAATATATGGTGCGAACCGATGGCAGTCCGACCGTCGGACTCGTGATGTCCATGACCGGACTCATCCTGAATGTCGTCTTCGATTATATCCTCGTCGGCATCTTCCGGATGGGCACGTATGGCGCAGCCTGGGGAACCTGCCTGTCCATCACCGTAAGTATGCTGATCGGGCTCGTCTATTTCCTGAAGTTCAGTCATATCCGCTTCTGCCGTACGAAGATGCATCGAGACGTACTCCTAAAGTCCTGCACGAACGGAAGCAGCGAGATGCTGACGGAGATGTCGACCGGTATCACGACGTTCTTATTTAACATTATCATCCTGCAGCATCATGGCGAGGATGGGGTTGCTGCGGTCACAATCATCATGTATCTCTACTATTTCTTCGTCGCGTTTTACATGGGCATCGCGGTGGCTTCTGCGCCGATCGTCAGTTACAATGTCGGCTCCGGAAATCATGCGAAGATCCGTGAAACGGTACACTACAGCTTCCTGACCATCGCCATCACATCGATGATCATTCTCGCTATTTCGTACGGTTCCGGACAAGCGCTCATCCACCTCTTTATCGAGACAGGCCATGTGTTTGACCTTACCTGGGAGGGCATGAAACTTTTCAGTCCGGTCTTCATTTTCATCGGCTGGAATGTCTTCCTCTCCGGCTACTTCACCGCCCTCGGAAACGGCTTCCTCTCTGCACTCATTTCGACGCTTCGCTCGCTGATTCTCGTGGTGATTTTCATCCTGATTCTCCCGAAGCTCATCGGTGTCAATGGCATCTGGCTCACGATGCCGTTTGCAGAAGCGGTCACTATTTTCGTCTCCACCTACGTCTATCAAAGGCACGGAAAAAGTTATATGAACAAGCATTAAACACCGGCAAAAGAAAAAGCTGCATGATCCCAAAAGCAGGACATACAGCTTTTTCTTTTACCTATGATTCAATATATTTCCGAACGACCGCTTCCGGCAACTCCGGAAACGGAATCATCGGCGCTGTTTTCGCCGGATGCGGTGCAATCCACTTCTCCATCCAGATCATGTCATACCAGCGATCAAACTTATATGCGCAGGCATGGAAACGACCGACCAGCTGATAGCCGAGATGTGCATGGAAGTCCGGACTGTTTGTGTTCAGGTAAGGATCGTTCACCGTTCCATGTTCGCCAGCATTCGCAGCAGAGGTATCATTTATATTTTCCTCTGTACACGGGTACGCGATGCAGGCATTCACGTTCAGGATGTTCATCTCACGAAGAATCGCCTCCAGTCGCTCGTAAAGCTGACGTCCGAGGCCGTGCTTTCGCGCGCGCTGGTCAACATAAATGGAGGTTTCGACACTCCAGTCATATGCCGCACGTGCATGTAAACGACCGACATAAGCATAACCGATGATGTGTTCGCTTCTCCTGTCTGGTCTGCTTTCGGCATTTGCCTCAAGTCTTCCGGACACGGAATGAGGCGTGGCTTCGTCCACGCTCTGCGCGCCGCCTGCATCAGCCTCTGCATCTTCGAACTGCTCTACCGCCACGATATACGGGTAGGTCGCAAGGGTGTGTGCGATGCGCCCGCGAAATTCTTCGATGCCCGGTGCTTCATATTCGAAGGAAATCGCCGTTTTCTCGACGTACGGCGCATAAATCGCAAGCAGTTCCTCTGCATCCTCCGGACGCGCGATTCGAAATGTTATGTTCCCCATACCGCTCTTCCTTTCCGTTCAACCTCGGATGTCTCATATTACAAGAAACGAAAAATCACCGTGCAAGCCGGTTCTCCTCTCCGAATAAATCAATCCAAACGAAGCTTACGCCTCGCTCTGTGCGCTTCGATCATCCTTCAGAATCCCGCGGTCTGCGAAGTCCTCCATGACTTCTCTTGCATAAGCAGCAAGCTCCTCTGCACCACGGGCCGTTTTCTGTTGACGGCCCCAGACGGTGTTGAAGGATACACCATGCGTTCTCCAGTCGTCACCCTCGTTTGAGGAATTCAGAAGCAACGGCTGCAGGTTATCCATCGCATGCGCATACTTCGACTCTGGTGTCTCATAGGCTTCAAACTCCTCAAACAGGGCGCGAAGCTCATCCCGCTGGTCATCCGGCAGAAGTGCGAAAATGCGATCTGCCGCCTTCTCCTCCCGCTCCTTCTGCGTCTTCAGACCTTCCTCATCGTACGCATAGGTATCGCCAGCATCGATCTCGACGATGTCATGAATCAGGCACATCATCATGACATGCGCGATGTCGACTTCGGTATTACTATATTCTCGAAGCAGATAGGCCATGATGGCCATATGCCACGCATGCTCCGCATCCCCTTCACGACGACCATGATTTGTCAGATGTGTCTGACGATAGATTTCCTTTTCCTTATCGATTTCCAGAATAAAATCCCGCTGCTTCTCAAAACGTTCTCTGTTCATTTTCGTTCCCTCTTATTTTTCATACCGTCACGGTACGAGTCCATCTCTATCTTTATGATGCCAATGTCTCTGACCGCACCATCTGCGTAAAAGCTGCCTGCATTGGCCGAAGAACACGCTACGCACATCGCTGCTTCCGGAGTGCCCAGTAATACATGGCGATCAGCGTTCCCCCCGTCAGCACCCACGATACCGGATAGACACTCATCAGCACTTCATAGGTCGGTACAAGTCGGAAGATACTGAGGATCCAGATGATTCGGAAGACAACCGTGCCCATAATCGTGATGACGGACGGACTGATGGAATAGCCCATGCTTCGCAGGATACCAGAAGGAGTATCAAAGAGCGTGCACAGTCCTTCGACCGCCATGACACGGAACATCCGTCGCACGGCGTAGTCGATGGCCACCGGATCAGTCGTATAAAGACCGGCAAATTCGTGCGCCCAGATCGTAAACGGAAGCGCCAGCAGCTGCGTAAACAGGATGGACTGAAACATCGTGAGCCGGAATACGCGACGACAGCGCTTATGCTCACCTGCGCCGAGATTCTGGCTGTAAAAGGTTACGGCAGCCTGCGCAAACGCCGCGCAGATGTCATATGTGAAATACTCAAAATTGAGTCCTGCTGCCGCACCCGCGATGGCCTGCGCACCGAAGCTGTTGACTCCTGCCTGAACGAAGATGTTCGAGATGGAGAATACGGACTCCTGGACCCCCGCCGGCACTCCGACCTGCAGTACGCGCTTCATATGTCTTCTATGCAGGCGAATGTTTTCGATTCGCAGCTTGAGTGGTCCCTCTTCATGCAGAAGTGTCCGGATCACAAGCGCTGCCGAAGTGAAGTTTGCGATAGAGGTCGCAAGGGCGACACCCGCGACGCTCATTTGAAACACTACCACAAAAATCAGATTCAGGATCACATTCAGTACGCCAGCGAAAATCATATACATCAGTGGTCGTTTCGTATCACCGATTGAACGAAGAATCGCCGCGCCGAAATTATAGAGCGTGATAAACGGAATGCCGAGCATATAGATGCGGAAGTACAACACCGCCATGTCGAGGACCTCGACCGGCGTTCCGATGGCCTCGATCAGCGGTCGCGAAATCACGAGCCCGACCCCCATCAGAATAAGACCACCTGCGATGGCCATCGCGATGATCGTATGAATCGCATCGGATACCTCATCCATGCGTCCACCACCGATCATCGTCGCTACAACGACATTCGGACCGATCGACGCACCGACCAGGAAGTTCACGAACACACCAACATTCGCAACATTGGCGCCCACCGCCGCGAGCGCATCACCACCCGCGAAACGGCCCACGACCGCTACATCCGCCGAATTAAAAAAATGCTGCAGGATACTGCTCGCCGCCAGTGGCAGTGCGAACAGCACGAGCTTCCAGAAAAGCCCGCCATGCAGCATATCGATCTTGTTTGGGTTTGTTTCCATAAATACATCCTCGAAATCCATAAAACTTCGATGATGATACTACTTTTTCAGCCAGATAGGAATAGCAAAAATCCTGACGATGAACTTCCTCATGCCCCAATCAGGCTCTGGTCAAAGGCGGACAGTGCCTCGTTGACAATCGCATCCACCTTTAATTTCGTTATATCATTTCGAATAATCTGAAGAGGTATCTCACCCCTCCTTTCTTTCGTTCTCTATATGACTGACATCGCTGAAGATATGTTCCGATACCTGTTTCTATTTCATCCATCGTACTTCGCATAAATTTATTCGTCAATCATATCGGGATGTAAAAACGATCCACATCCTGCTATGATAGAAACAACAAACATTTACAGGAGGCTATCATTATGGAATTACAGAAAGCATTGAATATTCGTAAATCGATCCGCTCTTATACAGGCGAAAGCATTACAGACGCGCAACTCGAGCGTATTCTCACCGCAGCATATGAAGCACCGATCGGCATGAAGCGCTACGACAGCATCCATCTCACCGTGATTACAAATCCGGAGATTCTTCATGAGATCGATGCCAATGCAGCCACCATGAGTGGTGACCCATCTCGCCATCCGCTGTATGGCGCTCCGATGATGATTCTTGTTTCTTCGAGTCTGACGAGCAACGTGGCAAGTGCGAACGTCGGCATCATCATCCAGAACATGTCCCTTGCAGCCGTTGAAGAAGGCGTCGGCCACTGCGACATCTATGGTGCCATCCGCGCCCTCGTGAAGAACGATGAACTCGTCGCAAAGCTTAACATCCCGGAGGGCTTCGTACCAACCGGCTCCATCATCCTCGGACAGACCGACGAAGTGTACACCGCACGTGAGATTCCGGCAGACCATAAGTATAGCATGAACGTCCTCGCATAATGCACCGGGCAGTGTATCCTTGAAGTCTGTCTGCAGTTTCGCGAGAGACCGGAGGGGACCGCTACCCGCAGCCATATGGAAAGGCCGTTGAAAAATCAAAATCGGACCATTTAGAACCAGTTGGAGTATTTTTCCTTAGACTCCTCCGCAACACTGCGTTTCCATCAGGGAAACGCAGTCGTTTGCGGAGGACCTACTGGTTCTTATGGTCCGATTTTTGACTTTTTCCGGCCTTGAAGTATTGTGCTGCGGGAAGCAGTCTCCTCCGGCCTCTGACGAAACTGAAACATGCCTGAACATAGACCGAATATCTTTCGGATATTCTTAAGTCGATGACTCAGCCTCGCTTTGCGTGAAGACCGAAGTCAATGATTTTTGCTACAAGCTCCGGGAAGCTGATGCCGGCGACGCGGGCGGCGTCCGGAACGAGACTCATCGCCGTCATGCCTGGAAGGGTGTTAACCTCAAGCACGATTGGCCCGGTGGCGTCCACGATGAAGTCGATGCGGGACACACCGCAGAGGTTCAGCTTGCGGTATACCTTCTTCGCAACCTCGATGGCAGCTGCGCGGTCCTCTTCACTTATGCGTGCCGGAATAATGTGGTGACACAGTCCCTGTGTATACTTCGCCTTATAATCATAGAACTCACGCTCTGAGGTGATTTCGATTTCCGGCAGCACCTGCAACTCTTCGTTTCCGATGATCGGGACGGTGATCTCCGTACCGGATACAAACGTCTCTGCCAGCAGCTGGTCCTCATATGAGAAGATATCCTCGATGGCCTTCGGGAGTGCAGCTGCCTCCTTTACGATCTCCACACCGATGCTGGAGCCCTGACATGGTGCCTTCAGAACCGCCGGAAGTCCGATCTTCTCGACGATGAGTGACGCAATCTCGTCCACGCTCATCTCACTCTTATGAACTGCGATATAGTCCGCCGTCGGGAGACCGGCTGCCTTCAGCATATTCTTTGTGTAGATTTTATCCATGCAGACCGCACTTGCGCCGACGCCCGGACCGGTATACGGGATACCTGCGAGTTCGAGCACGCCCTGAATGCATCCGTCCTCTCCACCCTTGCCATGCAGTGCGAGGTATGCAATTTCCGGTTTCATCGCAAGCAACTCACCGATATTGTCATGATGAAGATCGAACAGCGTTATATCCGTAAAGCCATACTCCTTCAGCGCCTCAAACACCGCCTGCCCACTACGAAGTGAAATTTCCCGCTCCGTCGAAATACCACCATATACGACAACGATCTTCAGATCCTTCTTCATTTGTTCTTCTCCTTAAAAATGATAAAGCGATTATACTGCATGCCCATTCATGCGTAAAATGATTTATATCTCTATTATTGATGCGAGGTGTGCATATAGGCATCATTTTACTTTGCTTCTGCCATAAAGAAAGCCGGCGAACACAGGCATCTCGTGTCTGCATCCGTCGGCGCAAGCTTCAAAAACGTATTTTCAAATTGCAAAGATATTTTATGGATGACAGACCTTACACGGCGCATAGCCTTCGCTGATGATCTGATCGCGCGATTCACTTACTACCTTCTTATTTTTATCCTTCATCTTCTTTACGCTGGAACAGCTCGGCGTATGGAATTTATGAGTATTTGTATTCAGAACATAACTTTCCGTGGTCGCCATCACTGAACTTCCGCCGGTCGAATCCACACCGCCTGCCGCACTCACATTTTCACTGCCTGCATCGGTCATACCCGAGGTGCTTCTATTTGCATTCTGTCCGGCACCGGCAGTGGCCAGTGTCTCCGCCGCCGCGTTCTTCGCAACACTGACGTGCACCGTATTTCCGTCACTGACCGCGGTGATTTCGCCCTGCATATCGGTGCGGAAAGTCGTCACACCGGCATCCCGCAGACGCGACAGCACGGCTTCTGTCGGATGACCGTAACTGTTTCCGGCACCCACGGAAATAACGGCATACTGTGGTGCCACTGCCCTGAGAAACGGATACGAGGTCGAGGTATCTGAGCCATGATGACCGACCTTTAGCACGGTGCTCTGAAGATTCACACCGGCATTCAGAAGGTCCTGCTCCTCCTCTCGCTCTGCATCCCCCGTAAACAGGAAGGAGGTCGCACCGTATGTCACCTTCAGAACGATGGAAGAATTATTACTGTCCTCTGCGCTGCGAAGCGGTCCGAGGATCTGAACCTGCGCCGCACCAAGCGAAAAGTTCGTTCCCGCTGTCGGCACCGTGATGGTTTTTCCTTGCGCTGCCAGATACTTCACGAAGCTCTCGAAAGTCTTCGTCGTCCCCGTCGTCACCGGACAGTATGCCGTGCCGACCGTCGCGTAGTTCAGCGCACCGGAGAGGCCGCCGATATGATCCGCATCTACATGTGTCGCCACCATCACATCGAGCGAACTAAGCCCGTGTTGCTTCAACCATGCATATATATAGGAAGATTCCTCCGGTTTCCCGCCATCGATCAGCATCGCATGACCTCCACACTGGATCACCGCCGCATCCCCCTGCCCGACATCGAGCCAGGTCACCGTCAGCGATGTCTGCGTCGTATTAGATCCCGCCTGCGTCGTCGCGGCCTGCGCGACATGCTCCCCGCTCTCCTGTTTGCCGAACGTCTGAAATATCAGCACTGCCGCCAGCATACAAAAAACAGACAGGATCATCGCACCCATCCGCTTCCATCGATTACTACCCCTGTGATTTTTCATTTTCTGATGCCTTCTTTCTCTCGTTGAGAATAGTTTAGCGCAGTCCACCCCCCTCTGTCCATGCGATTTCATTGTCGCCCATACGAGCATAAAACCAGTTACCCAGTTACCAACCATGTCCATACGTTTTCCAGTATGCCCCCTGTACCATTTTTCTTCATTTTTTATTTGATGAGGCCATAGATAAACGCTTGCTTACAGGCTCTTCAGCTCCGCACTCAGGTCTTCATTCGCGGAGTAATCCACCGGTGTATCGATGATGACCGGTACCTTCTCCTCGAAGCCCTTCCGAATCGCTTCTCCGAGCTCCGCTGCAGAGTTCACGCGCACACCCTTGCAGTGCATCGCTTCTGCGAGGGCCACAAAATCCGGGTTCGTGAAATCGACGAAGGCTGCTCTGCCGTACTGCTCCTCTTCCTTCCACTTGATGAGCCCGTACTCGCTGTCATGGAAGATTACGACGACGAAATTTACGCCGAGACGCACCGCGGTCTCCAGCTCCTGCGAATTCATCATGAAGCCGCCATCGCCCGTCGCCACCAGCACACGACGATCCGGATACACCAGCTTCGCCGCTACGGCGCCCGGTACACCGATGCCCATACTTGCGAAACCGTTCGAGATGATGCAGGTTTCCGGCTTATAGCATCCATACAGACGGCCGATCCACATCTTATGCGCGCCGACATCGGAAATCAGGATATCCTCCGGATCTGAAAGTGCCTTTCGAATATCCGCTACGATGCGTTGCGGCTTCATCGGAAATGCATCTGAATGTACTGCTTCTTCGATGGACTCCTCGAAACGTTCCTTGATAGCGAAGGCCCACGTCGGCTTTTCCTTCGCCTCCAGCAGTTCTCCAAGACGTGCGAGTGAAGAATCGATATCGCCATTCACCTGCACCTCACACTGATAGTACTTGCTGATATCTGCCTGCCAGTTCGAAATATGCACGATGCGGTGATTCCGCTCCGCATTCCACTTCGACGGCTTCAGCTCCATCAGATCATAGCCGATGCAGATGACGAGATCCGACTCCTCAAACAGACGATTCACATAATCCCGCTGTGGGATGCCGATGGTCATCATCGAATATGGATTATCCGCTGACACGATGCCCTTCGCCATCATCGTATTTACCACCGGAATATGCAGTTTTTCTGCAAACTCCGTAATCACCTGAGAAGATGCATAGTGCACTGCGTTGTTCCCGACGAAAATGAGAGGTTTCCGCGCTGTGCGGATGGACTCCGCCGCCATCTGAATCTGCGACTCCTCAGCCTCCTGCTGGCAGACCACATCCTTCATCAGCGGCATCTCGAGCCCGCTCACCTGCATCTTTGCGATATCCACCGGGAGGTCAATGTGGGCAGCCCCCATCCGGCCGGCACCCCCCTCCGCGTACTTGAAAGCGAGACGGACGATTTCATTGACCGTATCCGGACGCATGACGAGCTTCGTACGCTTCGTGATCGGCTCGAAAATCTTCGCAAGGTCCAGATTCTGATGACTCGTCAGATGCATCTGGTCCGAACTCACCTGTCCTGTGATCGCAACGAGTGGCGCACCATCAAGATTCGCATCTGCTACACCCGTTACGAGGTTTGTCGCACCCGGTCCCAGTGTTGCGAGACAGACACCGGCCTTTCCCGTCAGACGTCCATACACATCTGCCATAAATGCGGCACCCTGCTCATGGCGGACCACGACAAATTTCAGTCGCGGTTCATCCGCAATTGCCTGAATCAGTTCGAGATTCTCCTCCCCCGGAATACCGAAGATGTACTTCACACCTTCCGTCACCAGACACTCCACCATCAATTTCGCCGCTGTACGCATAATATGATTCCTCCATTTCCGCTTATATCCCATTCACTGCGGTGCTTTTCCCGGAAGCCTGCGCCTTCGCCCGAGTACCACGTGTTCAACCAAGTCCCCCGTGTTTAAGCTGAAGTATCACCACAAATCGAGGATATACGCATGTTCACAAAAGGGCACTCCAGGAAAAACCTGAAGCGCCCTTGCTTTAAAATATAAAGATTATATTCATTTGATACTTAATCTATGATCAAGTATTTTTGAATTATAGCACGCCGATTCTGATAATTCCATCCTCGCTTGATGCCATCCCGTTATCGGAGCTATAACGGCTTCACGGTTCAGCTACCCCGGCATTTCTATGCTGTATCTTTTTGAAGTTATTTCTGCAACTGATTATTTTCAATTTCTGCTTTACAGAATTTCTAGCTGCTGATATATTTGATTCCAACAAAGGGGAGTAAAGGGTAGTCGTTCCCGGATCGGTTTGGGTGCGGCTGCTGCATGACAGCGTCATCACGGCGGAAACGCCCGATGTCATGTGTTCGCTTGAGACTTTTGTCACAGTTTCGGTCTGTGGCAGGGTCTCTTTTTTTCTGCCACGGCGTATTTAGGAGGTAGAACATGAACTTTTTGAACACATTCGCTACGCTGTTCGCCAATGCAGGCAACCTGCACTGGCAGATGGTGGTCATGTGGGCCATCGGCGGCCTGCTGATTTATCTCGCCATCGTAAAGAAGATGGAGCCGAGCCTGCTACTCCCGATGGGCTTCGGTGCGATCCTCGTAAACCTGCCGATGTCCGGCGCGATCACACAGGGCGATACCGTCGGCCCGATTACGGCGCTGTTCGAAGCAGGTATGTCGAACGAGCTCTTCCCGCTGCTTCTCTTCATCGGTATCGGTGCGATGATCGACTTCGGACCGCTGCTTGAGAAGCCGTGGCTCATGCTCTTCGGTGCCGCGGCTCAGTTCGGAATTTTCTTTACCCTGTTCGCTGCCGGCTTCTTCTTCGATCTCAAGGATGCAGCATCCATCGCCATCATCGGTGCGGCGGATGGCCCGACCGCGATCTATGTCGCAAACGTTCTGAAATCGAAGTATCTCGGTGCCATCATGGTCGCTGCCTACAGCTACATGGCCCTCGTCCCGATCGTGCAACCGCCGGTCATCAAGGCACTTACCACGAAGAAGGAACGTCAGATCCGTATGCCATATCAGCAGGGCAGCGTCAGCCAGCTGACGAAGATCCTCTTCCCGATTGTCGTGACCATCATCGCCGGCATCGTCGCACCGACCAGTGTCGCCCTCGTCGGCTTCCTCATGTTCGGTAACCTGCTTCGTGAGTGCGGTGTCCTGAATTCTCTCAGTGAAACGGCACAGAGCGTGCTTGCAAACCTGATCACCATCGTGCTCGGTCTCACCGTCGCCGGCCAGATGACCGCCGATCAGTTCGTTCGTCCGGACACCCTTCTGATCCTCGCCCTCGGCCTCGTGGCCTTCGTCTTCGATACCGCAGGCGGCGTACTCTTCGCGAAGTTCCTGAATCTCTTCCTTCCGGAAGGCAAGAAGCTGAACCCGATGATCGGCGCCGCCGGCATCAGTGCCTTCCCGATGAGCGGCCGTGTCGTCAACAAGCTCGGTCTCGAGGAGGATAATCAGAACTTCCTTCTGATATACTCAATCAGTGTCAATGTTTCCGGCCAGATCGCATCCGTCCTCGCAGGTGGACTGATTCTGACCCTGATGGCTTAAAAAGGAGGTCCCTATATGTTACATCTTACTTCATGGACACAGACCCTTCCGATGATGGTTTCCGGTATGGCCGGCATCATCCTCGTCATGGGTGTCATCGTACTGGTTGTTATGCTTCTCAACAAGCTGACCAGCCGTAAATAAACTACATACGAATAGCAAAACAGCCGGGTGAAGAAATCACCCGGCTGTTTTGGTAAATAGCGGCTGTTGTTGACCATAGAAAGTCTCATCGCAGTGTGAAGCTTCGGTCTAGCCTGTTTTGATCAAGCTGTGTCAAAATCTTTCAGATATCTCCGAACTTCAGCTTCGCGGCATGCTGAATCAACTCCGCTGCCTCCTCGATGCTGTAGCAGGCACTGTTGATGCAGAGATCACTGTACTCCGTGTTCCCAGGAAAATTCGGGATGTACTTCCGATGGTAGCTCTCACGTGCCTTATCCGCATCATGCACCGCCTTTACCGCCTCCTTCTCGTTCATGCCGAAATAGTCGATGCAGTTCTTCACGCGGACATCATATGGTGCATATACGTATACACGCAACAGACGTGGCTCATTGCGCAGGCAGTACGCACCGCAGCGCCCCACGATGATACACGAATCCTTCTTTGCAAAGTCCTGAATGATGTTTTCCTGTACGAGGAAGATTTCATCCTGCATGTCGGTCGTCCCGACACCAAACGGATACAGATGATAGGAGAATTTCGAACGGATGTCCTCTTCCTTCCGGCTGATCTCTTTCACGGAGGTGTTCATACGCTTCGCGGTTTCCTCCACGATGTCACGGTCCATGAACTCGATACCGAGCTGCTTCGAAAGCGCACGCGCCACCAGACTGCCGAATGAACCAAACTGTCTCGAAATCGTGATCACATATTTTTCCATGCTGTCCCTCCGCTGTTAAATTTTTACAGTACCTTCTGGATGAAGCTGATCGTACGTGGCTCCTTCGGATGCACGATGACCTCCTGCGGTGTGCCCTCCTCAACGATGTAGCCGCCATCCATGAAGATGACACGGTCCGCGACTTCGCGGGCGAAGCCGATCTCATGGGTAACGATGACCATCGTCATGCCGTCCGCAGCCAGCTGCTTCATGACGGCGAGTACCTCGCCGACCATTTCCGGGTCAAGTGCCGAGGTCGGCTCATCGAAGAGCATGATGTCCGGCTTCATGCAGAGTGCACGTGCGATCGCAACACGCTGCTTCTGCCCACCGGAAAGCTGAGACGGATAAGCTGCGGCCTTCTCGGCGAGGTCGACACGCTGAAGCATCTCCATCGCACGCTCCTTCGCCTCCGCCTTACTGCACTTTTTAAGTTCCACCGGTGCCAGCATCAGATTATGCAGGACATCCATGTTATTGAAGAGGTTAAAGTGCTGGAACACCATGCCGATGTTCTCGCGGACCTTATTCATATCCACCTTTTTATCGGTGATGTCGACACCATCCACATGGATCTTCCCGGCCGTCACATCCTCAAGCTTATTTAAGCAACGCAGAAATGTCGACTTTCCGGAACCGGAAGGGCCGAGGATCACGACAACCTCGCCCTCATGGATTTCGGTCGAGATGTCTCGTAAAACTTCGAGATCGCCGAAGCACTTCCGAAGGTTTTCTACCTTTATTTTAACATTTTTATCGTTTGAAATCACGGTTTTTTTCCTCCTTTCCACTGCATCAGCGCTTCACGCCGCGGTTCATTCTCCGCTCCACGATCTTCGCGATATAGGAAAGGATCGTGATGACGACGAGGTACATGATACCGACGATAGCCCAGGTCTGGAAAGACAGGAAGGTCTTCGCCTGTACGTTCTTCGCGGTATTGACGAGCTCAGGGAAACCAATGACGGACAGGATGGAGGTATCCTTTACCGTGATGATGAACTGGTTGATGATACTCGGGATCATCGTACGAATCGCCTGCGGCATGATGATCTTCCGCATCGTGGTCCAGTACGGAAGGCCGAGGGAACGACCTGCCTCCATCTGGCCGATGTCGACCGACTGGATACCGGCACGGATGATTTCCGCCATGTACGCACCACAGTTCAATGCGAGACAGATGGTACCTGCCTGGAGCGCCGTCATCGTGAAGCCCTGGCCGATCTTCAGTATATTATTCAGTAAGTATGGTACACCGAAATAAACGAAAAACGCCAGTACGATCATCGGTACGCCTCGAATGATAAATACGAAAATCTGTGCGATGATGTTACATACCTTATTCTTAACGACGCTCATAAGACCGAAGATCATGCCCAGGATACATGCGAACAGTAATCCCAGGAATGCCAGCAGGAGCGTCCGTCCCATCGCCAGCACCAGCAGTCTTCCATAGGCGGAGATGATTTTTGCCATAGTGTCTCACCCTTCTATCAATCTGCGCCCTGTCATGCTCACTTCTCTGTACGATCAGAGGCTTCGGACGCCACCAAACAGTTCCTTATTTCACTTCCATTTTCATGGAAATACGCCGCAGAACATCCGTCTGTAAAAATCAGGCTGATGTTCTGCGACGATAATCTGCTTTTTTAATTCATGTTATCGAATCATCAAGCGAGATGATATTCGGTTTTCATCGAATCATCAATCAGATAATGCGTTTGAATTATCCGAGGTAAGTAGCGATGATCTCATCGTACTTGCCGTTTGCCTTGATATCCTTAAGACCGGCATTAAACATATCGATGAGCTCCTGCTTGCTGGAATCGAAGATCGCAAAGCCATACTCTGCAGGATCGTTGCCAGTACCGTCGATGACCTTCATGCCGAGACCGTTCACCTTGATGTTGGCTGCCATGATCGGCGTATCATCGAAGCATGCAGCGACCTGACCGCCGACAACGGCCTGGTACATGGTCGGTGAATCCTCGAAGTAGGTGATATCGAAGCCATACTGATCCTTGAGGCTCTCTGCATAATCGGCACTCATGGATGCGGTCTTAACAGCGACGCTCTTCCCCTTTAAACCATCAAATCCAGTGATGTCGGAGTTCTCTGCGACGGCCATACTCTGGTTTGCATCGAAATATCCATCAGAGAAAATCCATCCGGAAGACTTACGCTCATCAGTGATGGAAGCACCGGCAATCATACCATCTGCCTGACCAGCCTGACATGCGGCGATGGAAGCATCCCAGCCGAGTGGCTTGATCTCATACTTGAAGCCCTGATCCTCAGCGATGGCTGCGACGATATCCACATCGATACCGACGAGCTTTCCGCTGTCATCGGTGTACTCAAACGGCATAAATGCGGTATCGGTTACGATCTGCCATACCTTGTCACTATCAGCGGCGGCTGCGGTGGTCTCCTCTGCGGCTGCGGTCGTATCAGCCGCTGCTGCGGTGGTGTCTGCGGCTGCAGTGGTTGCTGCGGCGGTCGTCGCTGCAGTGTCGGAACCTCCGCACGCGGTCAGACCAAGTACTGCCATCGTTACTGCCATTACAAGTGCGCTCTTTTTCATAATTTTCTCCTCTCATCTTTCTGCTGTGGGGCTTCGCTCCACGAGATCTATCCTAACGGCTTCCGCCGGTAGAAACATATTTGTTCAATGCCAACCTTCTCCACATCATCTCTACGGATTCTCTTCATCGAAGGGCTCCAGCATCTATGCTGCGGACCGTCTGCATTGTCCTCTGGATGCTGCTGCCTTATGTTAAGGAAGGCTTTTTACATGCATCGACGAAAGCCTGTACGAGCTTTCGCGATTTCGAATCCGTCATGTAGGCGAATTCCGGATGCCACTGCACGCCGACGATGAATCTTCGATTCGGCACGTTCAGGGCTTCCACCAGTCCGTCCTCCGAGTACGCCATCGCAACTGCCTTCGGAGCGAGCTGTTTTACCGCCTGATGGTGGTAGCTGTTCACGGCATATGGGCCGGGTCCGATGATGTCTGCAAGAAGGGTTCCCTTCTTCACATCAACTGTATGAGCAGCCCGATCATACGGTGGTGTCATGTGATGCTCTACGCTGGACGGATGTTCTGTCGGAAGATCCTGATAGAGTGTCCCGCCGAGAAGTGCATTCATTAACTGGATGCCTCGACAGATACCGAGCACAGGTTTGTCCTCCTGATAACATCGATCGAAGAGGTACGTCTCCATCTGATCGCGACGACTGCAGCTGATGCCACAAGTCGCTTTTGCTTCCTCATGATACACACTGGGATCCACATCGTGACCACCCGTCATCAAAATGCCATCACAGAGAGAAAAGCAGGCATCCATCTCCGCTCGATCGATCGTCAGTGGAAGCATGATCGGAAGTGCACCGCAGGCCTCAAGAGCTTTCATATAACCCGGAAGCATCCAGTAGCTTTCCTTTTCATCATCATAAAGAGGTATCAACCCGATTATTTTCTTCATATCTTCTCGCCTCCGCCCCCTTGTCTTAGTTACCGACTTGCAGGTGCAGTAAAATAAAAAGACAAAGAGGTCTGAATCCTTTCGGACGCGGGCCTCTTTGCCTTGGTCTGTATGTTAACACTGCAATGTGTAAAAGTCAAGCTTTTGCATCGTTGAATATTTGATTTTTCTTACTATTTCTTCGTTTTATGGAAGATCGTCAAAAAATCTCATATCCTCGTGTCTCATATTTGAGGCCGTAACTAAAAGACTTTGTGGTCTGCGTCTTTTTCTCTCATGGGCTATATCTTACGACCATGTAAAAGACATGTCAACCATGTCTTTTATTCTATTTCCAGATATGTACTATAACCATAGATATCAGATATCGTCTCCGCTACCTGATCACCGTAATTGTCCGCTTTCACATCCCCTCAAGCAGGTAGTGCTCGGTCGACACCAGCGTAACTAGAAAACCGCCGTATGCATCATCACATACGACGGTTTTACATGGAGTATGAATTTTATCTTAGGTAATAGAATTTCCCTTTCGGGAGGACATGCTTGTCCCTTCGGTACAACACATGTGTAAATCAGAGTTTGAATCTTGTACGTATAACAAAAGGTTTACGAATCCGTCTGTTTTATTTCAGGAGTTTAATGTGAACAGAACGGTTCATAGTCTATGTACGATTCATTGGTCTGCCGAACCAAATTCATCATTTTATGGCGACTACATGCATCTTTTCGGACAAATCGACCGTACTTGGGCGATTACCGTCGATCCTGCCGAATCATCATGAATCATCAGGCAAGTGCTGTTCCCAGTGCCTTGCATTCTGCCAGTGCTGCCTCATCCGGTGCATCCTGGCAGATCACGGTGGAGATTACGTTCACGCCGTCTGTGTCGCAACGGTTCTTCCAGTCCTCCATCCACGCGCCATCTCCCCAGCCCCAAGAGCCGAAAAGACCGATTTTCTTTCCAGATAGTGAGCTCTCTACCGCAGTAAACATCGGCTCGAACTCTTCCTCTTCCAGAACCTCTGCACCCATCGCAGGGCAGCCGAAGGCGATGGCATCATAGGACGCTACGTCTCCCGCAGAGAATTCGGATGGTCCCAGCACCGTTACCTCTGCGCCAGCTTCCTGTGCGCCTTCCGCGACAGCTTTCGCCATCTGCTCGGTATTTCCGGTTCCGGACCAAAAAACAACCACAATTTTGCTCATGCTTCCTCCTCTCGTTTCAGAACATCATTCTGGATAAACTTCCATTTCATACCTCAATACCCAAGGGCGAGTCGGGCGCTCAGGCCGAAAACCATAGCATATCCAAAATCCGTTCCTTTCTATATATCCAAACAGCCGCTGCTTATGGTCAGCCACTGATTTGGTCGTGATAAGTCAGCTTGCGACGGTGAGTTCCTCGAGCGTCCACCCCTGTGCAAAGGCGCGCTGATAAATCATCGTGCATCGCTTGAATCTACGGAAGGCTGCTTCTGCCTGTTCGACATCACCATACACCTTCCATGTGCCGACGCATTTGCATCCTTCTTCTTTATGGTTCATGAAGCCCTCTACATCTTCTAATGGATAGCCAAGAAAAATACCGATTTCATGTGGAAACTCATCCGATGATTTCCGGACACGAATCCGCTGGCTCAACTTGGCGATACAGCGTGCCGTATCCCGGCAATCATAGCCGAAACGCTTAAGAAACGCGCGTATCTCTTTTTGCTGTAGTAATCGTGCGAGCTGTTCCGGTCGGTATAGATACAGAAGCACCCGCCCCTTCCGACAGTTCATGGGCACAGCTCGTAGACCCTTCCGCACGAAGATTTGATTCATTTCCCGGATATCCTCTCGTGCCTTCGCAAGATTCGTATACGGAAGACTGATCAGATTCGACGGTTTCATTCCCGCCAGTGTCGGCGAGCAGTTTTCAATCAATAATTGCTCCGGCATATC
>CAKQWR010000002.1 GCA_934279105.1 uncultured Oribacterium sp.
TTCATTTCCTACTTGCTGAGTGGTGTCAGTTTAGGCTCGATCTACGCGATCATCGCCCTGGGCTACACGATGGTATACGGAATTGCAAAGATGCTCAACTTCGCCCATGGTGATATTCTCATGGTTGGTGGTTATGCAGCGTTTATTGCATTGAACCAGTTGGGACTGCCGGTTCTGGTATCGGCCCTGCTGTCGATGGCAGTATGTACTGTGCTGGGCGTCGTCATCGAGAAAATTGCCTATAAGCCACTCCGTCAGGCAAATTCTTTGAATGTACTGATTACTGCCATCGGTGTATCCTACCTTCTTCAGAATCTGGCGTTGCTCTTCTTCGGAGCAAATCCGAAGAGCTTTACTTCGTTTGTTCCGATTAAGCCTTTAAAGCTCGCAGGGGGAGCTCTTACGATTTCCGGTGAAACGATCATGACGATTGTATGTTGCCTGATTATCGTGGGTGGTCTGGTTACCTTTATTAATAAGACGAAAGCTGGTCAGGCGATGCTTGCGGTTTCAGAGGATAAGGGTGCGGCAACGCTTATGGGCGTAGATGTGAATAAGACTATTTCGATGACCTTTGCCATCGGTTCTGCACTGGCCGCTATCGGTGGTATTCTGATGTGCTCCGCATATCCGACACTGACGCCGACGACGGGTGCCATGCCAGGTATCAAGGCCTTCGTTGCAGCCGTACTTGGAGGCATCGGTTCGATTCCGGGTGCGTTTATCGGTGGTATCATTCTTGGCGTACTTGAGAACCTGTCAAAGGCCTATATTTCCTCGAAACTGAGTGACGCCATCGTATTTTCCGTACTGATCATCGTTCTTCTGGTGAAGCCGACGGGTATCCTCGGTAAGAAGATCATGGAGAAAGTGTGAGTCGGCATGAACATGAAATCTACATCAAAAGCAAAGAATTTTCGATCCAATCTGATCACCTATGGTATGGTGATTCTCGTCTAGGTTATCGTTGAAATCTTTCTCAATGCCGGACAGGTCAGCTCTCTCATCAAAGGCCTCCTCGTTCCGCTCACCATATACAGTATTATGGCGGTGAGCCTCAATCTCGTGGTTGGTATCTCGGGTGAACTGTCCCTCGGTCATGCAGGCTTTATGTGTGTCGGCGCATTCGCATCCGCTACCTGGACGATGCTGATGAAGAGCAGTCCGATGCCACCGCTTCTTCGCTTCGTCATCGCGATTTTGATCGGTGCTGTGGCAGCGGCTGTATTCGGTTTCCTGATTGGTATTCCGGTTCTTCGACTGAAGGGCGATTATCTCGCAATCGTTACACTTGCGTTCGGAGAAATCATTAAGAATATTATCAACGCACTGTATTTTGGTATCGATGATCGTGGTGTGCATTTTTCGTTAAAGGATTCGCTGTCCCTCGGTATGGATGGTGGCACTGTCATCATCAAAGGGGCACAGGGTATTACAGGTACACCGAAGCAGGCAACCTTTACCATCGGCGTAATTCTTCTTCTGATTGCGTTGTTTGTTGTACTGAATCTCATCAATTCCAGAAGCGGACGTGCCATCATGGCGATTCGTGATAATCGTATCGCCGCAGAGTCGATCGGTCTCAATGTTACCCGCTTTAAGCTGATGGCGTTTACCATCTCTGCAGCCATTGCAGGTGCAGCCGGCGTTCTATATGCACATAATCTGAGTTCTCTCCAGGCACTGCCGAAGAACTTCGGTTATAATCAGTCCATCATGATTCTCGTATTCGTCGTTATGGGCGGTATCGGAAACATTCGTGGATCTGTCATCGCGGCAATCATTCTGACCCTCCTTCCGGAGGTACTGAGAGGACTCAACGACTATCGTATGTTGATGTATGCGATTGTCCTGATTCTCATGATGCTGTTCACTTCGGCACCATCCCTGATTTCTCTTCGTCAGCAGATCATGGCTGGTTTCAGTAAGAAGAGTGAAAATGAAGGAAAGGAGACGACGTAAACATGGCTATGTTAGACATTGAAGCACTGGGCATCTCCTTCGGTGGTCTGAAGGCAGTTGATAATTTTCATGTGCAGATTGAAAAGAATGAGCTTTACGGTTTGATCGGCCCGAACGGTGCCGGTAAGACGACCGTATTTAATCTCCTTACAGGTGTATATAAGCCGACAAGCGGTCAGATTCTCCTTGATGGGGATAATATCACCGGCATGAGCTGCGAAGAAATTAACAAGAAGGGAATCGCACGTACCTTCCAGAACATTCGTCTTTTCCATAACATGTCTGTTCTGGACAATGTGAAAGCCGGATTGCATAACCACTATGTTTATTCTACGCTGGACGGTATTCTGAGAACACCGAAGTATCATAAACTTGAGAAGGAGATGGATACGAAGGCTCTCGAAATTCTGAAAGTATTTGATCTTCAGGATTTCGTGGATTATAAGGCTTCCAACCTTCCGTATGGACAGCAGCGTAAGCTGGAAATCGCACGTGCACTTGCCACGGAGCCGAAGCTTCTCCTGCTGGATGAGCCGGCCGCCGGTATGAATCCGAGTGAGACCGAGGAGTTGATGCGCACCATCCGACTCGTGCGTGATGAGTTTGATATGACGATCCTTCTGATCGAGCATGATATGAAGCTGGTATCTGGTATCTGTGATCGTTTGACCGTGCTGAATTTCGGTCAGGTACTGAAGCAGGGAAAGACTGCAGATGTACTGCATGATCCGGAAGTTATCAAGGCATATCTCGGAGACTAAGGAGGAGAAGAGATGAGTACAATTTTAGATGTACAGGATCTCAACGTATATTACGGTGTGATTCATGCATTAAAGGGCATTTCCTTCCATGTTGATAAAGGTGAAATCGTCACTCTGATCGGTGCCAACGGAGCCGGTAAAACGACGACACTGCAGACCATTACAGGTCTGATTCCGGCGCGTTCCGGTCATGTATTCTATAATGGAAAGGAAATCACCCATACACCTGGACATAAGATGGTCGGCGAGGGACTGGCACATGTACCGGAAGGCCGACGTGTATTTGCGCAGCTTTCGGTATATCAGAATCTGATGCTCGGTGCCTATACACGAAAGGATAAGGACGGCATCGCAGAGACACTCGCGACAGTTTATGAGCACTTCCCTAGACTGGAAGAACGTAAGAATCAGGTAGCAGGAACACTGTCCGGTGGTGAGCAGCAGATGCTTGCGATGGGCCGTGCACTGATGAGCAATCCGGAGATGATCGTCATGGATGAACCGTCCATGGGTCTGTCTCCAATTTATGTAAATGAAATTTTCAACATCATCGAGAAGATTCATGCCTCTGGTGTGACGGTTCTTCTCGTCGAGCAGAATGCGAACAAGGCACTGGCCATCGCAGATCGCGCGTATGTTCTCGAGACCGGTAAGATTACGATCGAAGGTAAGGCACAGGATCTCGCAAATGATCCGAAGGTCAAGGCGGCTTACCTTTCTGAGTAATCAATATCGCGGAGGGGTGTCCGGAGGGCCGGCAACAGAAGCACAGTACTCCGCGTTCGTAAGAATCTAAAATTGTCCCCCTAAGAACCAGTAGACTCTCTGCAACGACTGAGTTTTCTTTATGAAAACGCAGTCGTTGCAGAGAGTGCTAAGGAAAAATTACTCCAACTGGTTTAAGGGGGACAATTTTGATTCTTCACGAATGCTACGTATGGCTTCTGATGTCGGCCCTCCGGTCATCCTGTCACGAGTCTGCTATAATATGAAATCCATACAGACATGTGAATATGTTTATAGAAAAGAAATATTCACTCTGCTATAATATTTTTAACGAAATTTATTTTCACTTTTCAAGAGAGGGAGGCCTGTATGAAGCTTCATTTTATAGGTGCGGATCATGAGGTGACGGGGTCACTCCACTATGTGGATGCGGCAGGACTGAAGATTCTGGTGGACTGCGGTATGGAGCAGGGACGAAATTACTATGAGAATGCTCCGCTGCCGATCAAGTATTCAGAGGTCGATTATATTCTTTTGACACATGCGCATATCGATCATGCGGGTATGATTCCGATGGCGTATAAAAAAGGTTTTCATGGAACTGTGGTGACGACGAAGGCGACGCAGGCACTGTCCGAAATCATGCTTCGCGATTCTGCACATATCCAGATGCAGGAGTGCGAGTGGAAGAATCGAAAGGGGCGCCGTGCTGGTCTGCCGGAGGTGCAGCCGGTTTATGATCTTAATGATGCGGCGAATGTGCTGGAGCATTTTCGCGGTGTGAATTATAATCAGATGATTGATCTGGGGGATGGGCTGAAGGTGCGCTTCATCGATGTAGGACATCTTTTAGGATCGGCTTCCATCGAAATGTGGGTGACAGAAGAGGGTGTGACCAAGAAAATCGTCTTTTCTGGTGATATCGGAAACTTCGGAAAGCCACTGATTCGGGATCCTGAGTATATAAAGGATGCAGACTATGTGCTTATGGAATCAACCTATGGTTCCCGTTTTCATGACACAACAGTCAATCATCTGCAGGATCTCGTAGACATTACGCAGCGTACCCTGGATCGAGGTGGTAATGTCGTGATGCCGGCGTTTGCGGTCGGTCGTACGCAGGAGCTTCTCTATCTATTCCGTCAGATTAAGCAGGAGCATCTCATCATCGGACATGACAATTTCCCGGTATATGTCGATAGTCCGCTGGCGGTTGATGCGACACACGTTTTCTCACAGAATCTCGATGAGTGCTATGATGAAGAGACAAGGGCTATCGTGGATCGAGGCATTAACCCGATTTCCTTCCGTGGATTAAATCTTGCAATCACCCTTGAAGAGTCGAAAGCCATCAACTTCGATGAAACTCCGAAGGTCATTATCTCGGCGTCCGGTATGTGTGATGCGGGTCGTATTCGCCACCATATCAAGTACAATCTCTGGCGTCCGGAATCGACCATCGTTTTTGCCGGCTATCAGGCGGAAGGCACGCTGGGGCGGGCCCTCATGGATGGTGCAGATCATGTGAAATTATTTGGCGAAGAAGTAGCTGTAAAGGCTGAAATTGCACAGATGGCGGATATGTCGAGCCACGCGGATCAGTTCGGACTCATGAACTGGATTCGCGCCTATGAGAAGGCACCGGACCGCGTCTTCCTCGTACATGGAAATGATGATGGCATGGAAACGCTCTCGAAGCTGATCGAAGATGAACTCCATTACACGGTGAACTGTCCATACTCCGGTTCTGTATTTGATCTCATGAAGAATGAGTGGGAGATCATCGCTGAGCCGAAGAAAATCGAGAAGGCAAGCTACGCACTTGTGGAGGATGGTTCGAAACGGAAGAAGACAAGCGATGCGGCATATGATCGTCTTCTTGCTGCATATACAAAGCTGGCAGCAGCCGTGAAGGCAAACTATGGTGGTGCAAATAAAGACCTTGCGCGTTTTACAAATCAGCTGCTCAGCCTTTATGATAAATGGATACGATAATGAGAAAACATATTACAAATCGAACACGGAAGGGAATCGTCGTACTTGTGCTGGTTCTGGCAGCGATTACCCTCGGCGTTCGGTTTTATCTCCATCAGGCGTTGATGCGGCATGAATCCATAATAAAAACCGAGTCTGCTCCTTCGGAATCGAAGGAGCAGCTGATCGTTACGGAAACACCAGGCATGGAGAATGAGGCTTCGGAAGGTACGCTTGATCAGATTCAACAGTTTGAACAGGTATTTGCCGAAATTCGAACGTTGGAAGAACTCGCAGCAAGGGAGCAGCAGGGCAGTGCACTGAAGGAAGATTACACGACCATTGCGAAGCTCTGGAATAAACAGCTGGATGAGCTCGGACGTGCAATCACCGAAAATATGACAGAGAGTGAGAAAGAGACATATACTGTCGCTGCAAACGCTTTCCTGATTTCGCGGAATCATGAGTGCATGAAGGAGCTCGGACGAGACAAGCTTAGTGTGATGGAAAACATCGATTATCTGCGACGTGAGATTGCACTTACAAGAGAACGGTGCCTTGATTTACTGAAGGATTATAGAAAATATCTTGAAAAGTGACAGCCCTTGCAACTTGCAAGGGCTTGTGCTATATTTTACGAGTTAATGTCTAAGATGCCCGTAAAGGGCTTATATATGAAACAAAGCAAGGAGAGAACGAGAATGCAGTACAGAGGCGTAAATGAGCTGCGTGAGCTGTTCCTGAGCTACTTCGAGGAGAAGGGATGCTTACGGATCAACAGTTTTTCACTGGTTCCGCATAATGACAATTCACTGCTCATTATCAATTCCGGAATGGCACCGATGAAGCCATGGTTTACAGGACAGGAGATTCCGCCGAGACGCAGAGTCACCACCTGCCAGAAGTGCATCCGTACCGGTGACCTGGAGAATGTTGGTAAGACAGCCCGCCACGGTACCTACTTCGAGATGCTCGGAAACTTCTCTTTCGGTGATTACTTCAAGAAGGAAGCGATTCCGTGGGCATGGGAGTTCCTGACCGAGCGTGTCGGCCTGGATCCGGACCGTCTGTATCCGTCTGTCTATGTGGACGATCAGGAGGCCTATGACATCTGGAAGAACGAGATGCATATCCCGGAGGACCACATCTACAAGTTCGGTAAGGAAGACAACTTCTGGGAGCACGGCTCCGGACCTTGCGGACCATGTACCGAGATCTACTATGACCGTGGCGAGAAGTACGGAAACGGCCCGGAGGATGTCATGGGCGGCGAGGGCGACCGTTACATGGAAGTCTGGAACGTCGTATTTTCTCAGTTTAACAATGATGGTAAGGGAAACTACAGTGACCTCGCGCAGAAGAACATCGATACCGGCATGGGTCTCGAGCGTCTCGCCGTCGCAGTTCAGGATGTAGGATCCATCTTCGACGTCGATACGCTGAAGGATCTTCGTGATCTCATCTGCGAGCTTGCCGGTGGCGTCAAGTATGAGGCACCGGGTTGCGAGGAAAGCGATGTATCGGTACGTATCGTGACCGACCACGCCCGTGCGATGACCTTCATGATCTCCGATGGTATCATGCCGTCCAACAACGGTCGTGGCTATGTACTCCGTCGTATCATCCGTCGTGCTGTACGTCACGGACGCAAGCTCGGCATCGGCGGCTCCTTCCTGCCGACACTGGCAAACCGTGTCATCGAGACCTCGAAGGACGGTTATCCGGAGCTTGAAGAGAAGAAGGACTTCATCCTGAGCGTCATTAAGGCGGAGGAAGAGAAGTTCGAGAAGACCTACGAGCAGGGCATGGAGATCCTCGAGGAGATGGAGGCGAAGCTTGCAGCTTCCGGTGCACATGAGCTTTCTGGTGAGGATGCTTTCAAGCTCTATGACACCTATGGCTTCCCGCTCGATAACACGAAGGAGATCCTCGAGGAGAAGGGCTTCACCGTCGATGAGACTGCCTTCCAGGAGGCGATGGACAGCCAGAAGAAGCAGGCACGTAACGATCGTCTCGCTTCTGGTAAGATGGCGGATTACAGCGGTCACGCTGCAACTGTTTATGATGAACTCGATCCGGCGATTTCCAGCAGCTTCGTGGGCTATGATAAGCTGGAGGATGATTCGAAGATCGTTTCCATGGTTTCCCTCGCTGCAGGTGATGCAGATGCAGAGGATGCGGTTGTAGACGCACTTTCTGATGGTGAGCATGGTGCAATCATCACCGCTGAAACACCGTTCTATGGCACCATGGGCGGCCAGGTCGGTGATACCGGTGTGATTGAAATCGGCAGTGATGCTGTGTTTGAGGTGCAGTCCACAGAGCATGTTGGCGGCAACAAGATCGCTCATATCGGCGTAGTTCGTAAGGGCATGCTGAAGCTCGGCGATACGGTGACACTGAAGGTCGATGAGAAGAATCATATGGCGACATGCCGTAACCACAGTGCGACCCACCTTCTTCAGAAGGCACTGCGTGAGGTGCTCGGCACACATGTAGAGCAGGCTGGATCCTTCCAGGATGCAGGAAGAACCCGTTTTGACTTCTCTCATTTCCAGGCGATGACGAAAGAAGAGCTCCAGAAGGTAGAGGACATGGTGAACGAGAAGATCCAGGAGGGTCTCGATGTTCGTACGGATGTTATGACACTCGAGGAGGCGAAGCAGTCCGGTGCGATGGCACTATTTGGCGAGAAGTATGGTGCAGAGGTTCGTGTCGTTCGTATGGGCGATTTCTCTACAGAGCTTTGCGGTGGTACACATGTGAAGAATACGCTCCAGATCGGTCAGTTTAAGATTCTGTCGGAGACGGGTGTTGCGGCAGGTGTACGTCGTATCGAGGCTCTGACCGGCGATAATGTACGTAAGTACTATGAGAATCTGGAGCATGAGATGCTTGCTGCTGCAGAACTCGTGAAGGCAACGCCACAGACGCTGAAGGAGCACATTCAGTCACTTCAGAAGGAAGTGAAGGAGCTTCGCAGTGAGAATGAAGCACTGAAGAGCAAGGAAGCACAGAATGCTCTCGGTAACGTGATGGATTCTGTAGTCGAGATCAAGGGAGTGAAGTTCCTCGGCGCACACGTATCCGGTGTGGATATGAATGAGCTTCGTAACCTCGGCGATGATCTGAAGGCGAAACTTGGTGAAGGCGTGATTCTTCTGATCTCTGATAAGGATGGCAAGGTTTCCATGGTTGCGATGGCGACGGACGGCGCTGTGAAGAGTGGCGCACATGCCGGCAACCTTATTAAGCAGATTGCACCGATCGTCGGTGGCGGCGGTGGCGGACGTCCGAACATGGCGCAGGCTGGTGGTAAGGACGCAAGCAAGATTGATGAGGCGATTGCAGCAGCTTCTGCAGCTGTCGAGGCGCAGATTCAGTGATATAAGAATCGTTGTCAAAAATCAGGGAAAAATCCCTTGACGAAATGATTTTGTGTGCTATACTTAACACTAAGTTTGCACCCGAAGGGAGGTTTGGGTTTCAGCATGTCAAATGTTATCGTAAAAGAGAACGAGTCTCTGGACAGCGCACTGCGTAGATTCAAGAGAAACTGCGCGAAGGCAGGCATCCAGCAGGAGATTCGTAAGAGAGAGCATTACGAGAAGCCATCTGTAAGACGCAAGAAGAAGTCTGAGGCGGCTAGAAAGCGTAAGTTCAATTAATATCTGAATAGATGATTCATGTAGCCCTGATTCAGCGATGAATTAGGGCTATCTTTTTTTTGATTTTTATTCTATTATCCATGGGAGGACCGTACCCCAGCATCGTATATGAAGATGATGTGATCTGCAGTCGCAGATGTAAACGGGGGCAGGTGTTCCGAACATCCCGCGTAATGCGGGCAGGATTTTATATATTCCATAGAAGGACCGTCCGCTGGACGGCGAGGAGGATGTACTTGGCAACCGTAGAGACAATTTTTGATATCCCGATGGAACACGAGCAGAACGTACTCGGACTTCTGGACAGTAATCTGAAGAAAATTGAACGTAGCTTTCATGTTACCATCATCGACCGGAACGGTGTTCTGAAAATCATCGGTGAGGAAAGGGATACTGAAAAAGCAAGAAATGTACTGAAGAATCTCCTCGAGCTTAGTCAGCGTGGAAACACCCTGACGGAGCAGAACGTAGATTATGCGATTTCGCTTAGCTTTTCCGAGAAGGTTTCGAGCAGCGATATGGTAGAAATCGATAAGGATATACTTGCTCGCACGGCGCTTGGTAAACCGGTGAAACCGAAAACACTCGGACAGAAGGACTATGTCGATGCGATTCGTGAGAACATGATCACGTTCGGTATCGGTCCGGCCGGCACCGGTAAAACCTATCTTGGTATGGCGATGGCCATCACCGCTTTCCGTCAGCAGGAGGTTCAGCGTATCATCCTGACCCGTCCGGCGATTGAAGCAGGAGAGAAGCTTGGTTTCCTGCCGGGAGATCTCCAGTCGAAGGTGGACCCATATATGCGCCCGGTTTATGATGCGCTTTACAGCATCATGGGTGCCGAGCAGTATCAGGCGAATTCTGAGAAAGGACTGATCGAGGTCGCACCACTCGCATATATGCGTGGCCGTACACTGGACAATGCCTACATCATCCTTGATGAAGCGCAGAACACGACCCCTGCGCAGATGAAGATGTTTCTGACCCGTATTGGTTTTGGCTCAAAGGTTATCATTACCGGCGATCTCACACAGAAGGACCTCGAGGAAGGGAAGAAATCTGGTCTCGAGGATGCGATGCGTGTACTGAAAGGTGTAGAAGGCATCGCTTTTGTAGAGCTCACCAGTGCAGATGTCGTACGTCATCCACTGGTACAGCGTATCGTCAACGCCTACGAGAAGGATGAGGCGAAGCGAGCTCGTCGTGCACAGGCGATGCAGAGTCCACGAAGCTACGGCGAGCATCGCAACGAAAATCGCCATCGCAGCGAGTAAGGGCGTTTACATAAGGTCTGTATGGCCGAATAGAAAAAGAGCTCTCGAACTTGAAGAGGCGGGAGAGAAAGGAAGCTATGACGATTAATATCGATTTTGATACAGAGAAGAAGCTGAATCTCGATTTCGAGACGATCATCCAGGATATCATCGCGGCATCCATCGAGTACGAACATTGTCCATATGAGTGTGAGCTCAGTGTGATGATTACAGATGACGACGGAATTCACGAGCTGAACCGCGAGACGCGCGGCATTGACCGTCCGACGGATGTGCTATCATATCCGATGATCGACTGGGAAAGCCCGGCTGATTTCGACGAGATCGACGAGGAGAATGCCGATATTTTTAATCCGGACAGTGGGGAACTGTTGCTTGGCGATATCGTGCTGAACCAGGACCGCATCGCATCGCAGGCGGCAGAGTACGGTCACCCGGAGCGCCGGGAGCTGGCCTTCCTCGTGGCACACAGCATGCTGCACCTCTTCGGCTATGACCACATGGAGGATGAGGAACGCATCGAGATGGAGCGTCGTCAGAAGGAAATTCTCGAAGGAAGGGGCTACTTTAGATGAGTGATCGACAGTCCAGACGCCCGGCATCCCGTGGGCAGATGACACAAAAATCGCAGGTATCCCGCATTCAGCAGACCACAAGCGAACAGAAACGTCAGAATCGTCGGAATAATTTCATCGTACAGGGATCGTTGCTTGCCATCGCCAGCATCATCGTGCGCATCATCGGCATGGTATATCGAGTGCCATTGACGGCGATTATCGGCGATGAAGGAAACGGTTATTACACAAGTGCGTTCAGCATTTATACCCTGCTTCTGATTCTCAGCAGTTTTTCCATGCCGACGGCGGTATCAAAAATCGTATCGGCAAATCTTGTGAATAAACAGTATAAAAACACCGCGCGTGTACTTCGTGCGGCTTTTTTCTATGCCACGGTAGCCGGTTGCGCGATGTGCCTTGCGCTATGGTTCGGTGCAGATACCATCGCAGAAGTATTTCTGAAGAAGCCGTTCTGCTCCTTTGCCTTACGGGCACTTGCGCCGACGGTCTGGCTGATGGCCTATCTCGGCATCCTGCGTGGTTATTTTCAGGGTAGTGGAAATATGGTGCCGACGGCGATCTCCCAGATTCTCGAGCAGATCGTCAATGCAGCGATTTCTGTTCTTGCGGCGAGCATCCTGTTTCATCGTGGTGAAACCGCAAATATTCTTTACCAGAGCAAGGAATACAGTTATGCCTTCGGTGCGGCCGGAGGTGCCATCGGTACCGGTGCCGGTGCGCTGACGGCCCTTCTGTTCTTCGTCATTCTTTTCCTCAGTCAGGTTCCTGCGATGCGACAGGAGATTCGTGAGGATCAGAGTGAGGTAGACAGCTATGGTACGATCGGTTTCCTGCTGCTTGGCACGATGCTGCCGATTCTTATTTCTTCGACGGTCTACAATATCTCCTCTGTCATGGATGATGCCATCTTCGGCAATGTGATGGCGCACCTCGGACGTAGTGATGAGATCGTTACGCAGTGGGGCATTTTCGGCGAGTACCATATCCTGTTTAATATTCCGGTCGCGCTTGCCAATGCGCTGTCATCATCACTGATTCCGAGTCTGACGAGGGCGGTCGCTGAGCACAATCGAAAAGATACAGTTACCCGCGTGCGCTACAGTATTCGTTTTACGATGCTGATTGCGATTCCATCGACGGTCGGATTATGTGCCCTTGCGGACCCGATCTGTCGTATGCTTTTTCCTGGAAAGCATGTCGCGATGCTGATCATGTTGACACGGATCGGTTCTCTCGCGGTTGCGTTTTACAGCCTGAGTACGATCAGCAATGCGATTCTGCAGGGCCTGGGACATCTGAATATTCCGCTGGTGAATGCACTGATTTCACTTGTGTTCCACGTAGCCTGCCTGCTGCTTCTGCTGATGACCGGCATGGGCGTCTACGCGGTTGTGATTTCAAACATCCTATTTGCATTTATGATGTGCTTCTTGAACCAGCTGGCGATCCGGAAGCATGTACGCTTCCGTCAGGGTGTAGCGAAGACCTATATTATGCCATGCATCGCAAGTGTGGTGATGGGCATCGTTGCGTTTGGCATCTCGATTGCTGTACGGATAATCCTTCCGGAGGCGGAGAAGTATTCCCGTCTCGGTTCGGTCCTGATGGTGGTGCCGGCGGTCCTCGTAGCTATCCTTCTGTATTTCGGTATGCTGCTTGGTATGCATGCATTTACACGTGAAGATCTCGACCATATGCCGATGGGCGGACGATTAAAGCGCTTTGTTGATTAAGAAACATGAGAAAAGAAACAACTATAGAGCATAGGAAGAGAACGGTCCTGGTTATCGGTGGTGGTGCAGCCGGCATGATGGCGGCGATCGAAGCCGCTCGTGCCGGCGCCATCGTAACCCTGGTCGAAAAGAATTCACAGCTTGGAAAGAAGTTGTCAACGACCGGAAATGGTCGGTGTAACTATACAAATCTTGATATGTCGGATCAAATCGGCGGAAAATATCGTGGGATGCATCCTGCGTTTGCGACGCCTGCACTCGACGTACTATCTTCAGAAAAGACGATTTCCTGGTTCCGTGAAATCGGTGTCGAGCCGCGTTTCCGTGGAAGCTATGTCTATCCAAATTCGGATCAGGCAAGTGCGGTCGTGGATGCACTTCACGAAGAACTTCGACGCCTTTCTGTAAAAATTCTATTTGATGAAAACGTAAAGAGTATTCAGAAAATCGAAGAATCATCCCCATTTTTTCTGGTCACATGCGAACATGCAGTCGTGAAGGCAGACCGGGTTATTCTTGCTGCGGGTTCGAAGGCTGCACCGAAGACCGGTTCCAGCGGGGATGGATACTTTCTGGCACGAAAGCTGGGGCATACGGTCGTTCCGTATGTGCCGGCGCTTTGCGGTATTTGCTGTTCCGGTCCGGCGTTTCCTGCACTGGCCGGTATCCGCACGGAAGCAAGCCTCACGCTTTTTGTAGATGGCAAATGCGTGGACGCTGAAGAAGGGGAGCTGCAACTGGTGGACTATGGAATCTCGGGTATTCCGGTATTTCAGCTTTCACGTTATGCTGCCTATGCACTTCGTGAGGAAAAAAAGACTGCCGTTTACATTAATTTCCTGCCGGGATTCACGAGTGAAAGAAGTCGAAATAAAATAAAGACGACAGGAAAGAATGTGTCGGAAGCAGAAGATGAAAAGCGTGTGCTGGAGCTGCAAAAAGAATGCGTTGTCCAGCTGTATAAAGAACGAAAGCGTCGCCTCGCGGGTAGCAGGATGGAGCATTTCTTCACTGGTCTCCTCAATCAAAAGCTGGCGAAGGTACTTCTTCAGATGGCCAATGTTCGACCGGAGCTTCCGATTTCAGCGCTTGATGACAAGCAGCTTTGCAGTCTTGCCTCGCTCACGTTTCGCTTTAAGGCAGAGTGTATCGGGGTGAAAGATTTTACACATGCGCAGGTTGTCGCCGGTGGCGTAGATACAGCGGAAATCGATCCGGAAACGATGGAATCGAGACTCGTGCCGGGACTCTATTTCGTCGGGGAAGTGCTGGACATCGACGGCATTTGCGGTGGTTACAATCTACAGTGGGCATGGGCATCCGGTTATGTCGCCGGACGACATGCGGCAGCCGGGATCCATGCCCGGACGATGATAAAGGAGTCAGTATGATCAGAATTAATCAATTAAAGCTTCCGGTAAATGCATCGGTGCGAATGCTGAAGCCGGCCTGCGCGAAGCTTCTCAATATAAAGCCGATGGAGATAGCAACGCTGGAGGTCGTGCGTCGTTCGATCGATGCACGAAAAAAGCCGGAGATTTATTTCAGCTATACGGTCCTTATCGAGCTGTCGTCTGGAAAAAAGGCGGAAGAAAAGCTCGTAAAGAAACTTCGGAACCGTGATGTCAGTATGGGAGAGCGGAGCGTATATTCTGAGCCGAAGCTTCATGAAACCATCGGCGGTATTCCGCGACGGGAGTATTTCCGAGAAGAGATGCATCGTCCGATCGTAGTGGGCTTCGGTCCGGCAGGTATGTTCGCTGCGCTGATGCTTGCGCGTGCCGGCATGCATCCAATCGTATATGAGCGTGGTGCCTGCGTCGAAGAACGTGTACAGGACGTCGAAAATCTCTGGATGACCGGAAAACTTGATCCGAACTCGAATCCACAGTTCGGTGAGGGAGGAGCCGGCACTTTTTCGGATGGCAAGCTGAACACACTTACGAAGGATCCGGATGGACGAAATCGGTTTATTCTGAATCTATTTGTCGGTTATGGTGCGGATCCTTCGATTTTGATTGATGCGAAGCCGCATGTCGGAACCGATCGTCTGATCGATGTCGTACGCGGTATCCGTCATGAAATCGAGGCACTCGGTGGTGAAATTCACTTCCATACGAAGTTCAGATATGATCCGGTACGTGATAAGAATCGGAAAATCATCCTCGCGATCGGTCATTCTGCGCGGGACAGCTACCAGGAACTCTACGATGCCGGCCTCCATATGCAGGCCAAGGATTTCGCGATGGGCTTCCGCGTGCAGCATCTGCAGTCCATGATCGATGAGGATCTATACGGCGCCATCGATGAAGAAAGCCGCCGGATCTTAGGACCGGGAGCCTATAAAATCACGCATACGAGTCAGAAAAACGGACGTGGCGTGTACAGCTTCTGCATGTGCCCGGGCGGTTATGTCGAGAACAGCTCTTCAGAGCCGGGACATCTTTGCGTAAACGGTATGAGCTATCATGCCCGCGATGGAAAGAATGCCAATGCAGCCATCATCGTGTCGATCCGGAAGTCGGATTATCACGGAGAGGAGAACCCGCTCGGCGGGATCGCACTTCAGCGGGAGCTGGAGGCACGTGCATTTCGGCTTCTCGATGGCAAGGTACCTGTACAGACCTATGGTGATTTCAAGGCGAATCGCGAGACGAGTGAGGCTACATGCGGCAGCATCACCCCGGAAATCAAGGGACTGTACGGCTATAGTCGCCTGAATGGGATTTTTGAGTTCCCACCGGAGTCACCATATGCGTCACTTAATGAGTTCAACGAAACCTTCATCGAGGGTATGGAGAGCTTCGAGCATAAACTTCATGGCTTCGCACAGGATGATGCAATTCTGTCCGGTATCGAAGCACGGACCTCGAGTCCGGTGCGTATCCCGCGCGATGAGACCTTCTGTTCAAACATCCCTGGTCTTTATCCATGCGGTGAAGGCGCCGGTTATGCAGGTGGTATCATGAGTGCGGCTATGGATGGCATGAAGGCCGCGGAAGCACTTGTCAAGTCCTATAATTCATTATAAAATATTGCATTATTTGTTTAAATTTCAGTTCAGACAGTGTTTCTAAGGGGCATGATTTTGATCCTTCACGTCTCTTTACATGGCATATACTGCCATCTCACCCGAGACATCTGACTGAACCATTCTGTATAGTATCAGTTTCAGGGGGGATTATGGAAAAGACGAATCAGGAGATGAGAGAAAGCCTGAAAGAGAAGAAACGAATCGTCATCAAGGTTGGTTCTGCCAGCATTACCCATAAAGAGACAGGGAGTCTCGACCTTCGGAAGATCGAAAAACTCGTTCGTGTTATTTCGGATCTGAATGCGGAAGGAAAGGATGTGATTCTCGTGTCGTCCGGTGCGATTGCAACCGGTCGAAGCGTGATCGGCATGCATCGTCGTCCACGCAGTATGGCCGAGAAGCAGGCTTTCGCCGCCATCGGTCAGGCACGACTTATGATGACCTATCAGAAGATTTTTTCAGAATACAGTGTAATCGCATCACAGGTGCTGCTCACAAAAAATATCATGCTTGATCCGCGTTCTTGTGAGAATGCAACGAACACCTTCCTGGAGCTTCTGAATCTCGGTACCGTGCCAGTCGTCAATGAAAATGATACGGTGTCTACGTCTGAAATCAATCAGGTCGAGTCTTTCGGAGATAATGATCAGCTCGCTGCCATCGTCGGCGCGGTGGTGCATGCAGATCTCGTCATCCTGCTGTCGGATATCGACGGTCTTTTCACAGATGATCCGAAGAAAAATCCGGATGCAGAGTTTATCCCATTTATTCCGGAAATCAATGCTGACATCCTCGAGATGGGAAAATCGGAGAGTGGATCCAATGTCGGCACGGGTGGAATGAGTGCGAAGCTCGCAGCGGCCAGAATCGCGACAGACAGCGGTGCCGACATGGTGATCGCCCGTTTTACAAGTGCGGATGTGATTACGGAAATTCTCGATGGAAAGAATGTCGGAACTCTTTTTGCGGCACATCAGAATAAGGATTTTAATCTCGTAGAATATATCGAGAGTGAGGAGAATGCATAATGGTAACAGAACAGGATATCAAGCGAATTAATGAACTTTATCATAAATCAAAGGAAGGCAGCGGTCTGACAGAAGAAGAAAAAGCAGAGCAGGCACTTCTCCGCCGTGCATACATCGATTCTGTAAAAGCAAACCTCGGTGTCTATCTGAAGGATATCAAAAATGCGACGAAGCAGACGGAGCAGGATGCAGAAGATGTCTTCGATCCAAAGGCGAAGGCACAGAAGGCGATGGCGGCAACGGATGCCGAGCTCGAGGCGGAGAAGGCGATGACCGAGACCGATCAGGAGCTGAAGGAAGAGAAGACGGAGCAGTAAGGGGCACTGAAGGAAGCGAACACGAGGAGAAGGAGAAAATGATGATCGATCTCGAGAGAATCGGAGCCGATGCACGTGCAGCTGCACAGCAGCTTGCGGTGCTGGATCCGGCGAAGAAAAATCAGGTTCTGCTGGCTGCGGCAGATGCGCTGGACGAGAAGGAAAACCAGGCAGCGATCCTCGCCGGTAATGAAGAGGACCTTAACGTTGCAGATCAGAATCATATGGCAGCCGGTCTTCGTGATCGTCTGCGCCTTACGGAGGATCGTCTTCATGCGATGGCCGATGCAATTCGTGACATCGTAGCGCTTGAAGATCCTGTCGGTGAGATCCTGTCCGAGACGACACGTCCGAACGGACTGCGTCTTCAGAAGGTGGCGGTTCCCATCGGGGTGATCGGCATCATCTATGAGGCTCGTCCAAATGTGACGAGTGATGCCTGGTCTCTCTGCTTTAAGACGGCGAATGCGGTCATCTTGAAGGGTGGGTCAGATGCGATTCACTCGAACCTCGCCATTACGAAGGTCCTCCGAAATGCGATTGAAGCCGCCGGCATTGACCCGAATGTACTGCAGCTTATCGAAGCAACAGATCATGAAACGACGAACCGATTCATGCAGATGAACGAATACGTGGATGTGCTGATTCCACGTGGTTCTCATCGCCTGATTCAGGCAGTCGTAAAGAATGCATCTGTTCCGGTCATCGAGACGGGTGCCGGAAACTGCCACATCTTTCTCGATGCGAGTGCAGATCCTGAGAAAGCGGTGCCGATCGTGTTCAATGCAAAAACGCAACGCATCGGTGTATGCAATGCCTGTGAGTCACTGGTCGTGGATGAGCATGTGCTATCGACGGTGCTTGTACCTGTGATTCGAAAACTGCAGGAAAGGGATGTCGAGACTTACTGTGATGTGATGAGTTTTGCGGCACTGAAAAATGCGGCGGAGGCGGGAAGTGGTATCCGTATGGAGCTCGTACATCCGGCAACAGATGAAGATTTCACGAAGGAATATCTCGATTATAAGATTTCAGTGAAGACGGTTTCCTCTGTGCAGGCGGCAATCGCACATATTAACCGCTGCAGTACAGGCCATAGTGAGTCGATCATTACCGAGGATGCAACGCACGCGGAGCAGTTTATGAACGGCATCGACAGTGCCTGCGTCTACTGGAATGCATCGACGCGCTTCACCGATGGCGGCTGTTTCGGTTTCGGCGCAGAAATCGGTATTTCGACCGGTAAGCTTCATGCACGTGGCCCGATGGGGCTTCGAGAGCTTACCACATATAAATATAAGATCTACGGAGACGGACAGATCCGTTGAGCTTCACGGAGCCCTGCGTTATGCGGGCTCCGTTTGGACTGTTACGACGATATATACAGAAAGTTGATTTGATTTATGGATTACATTATTGATTACAGGGAAATCGTAGAGCAGGCACCGGTAGAGGAGCCGGCGCGTCAGTATTATTTTATGGACCGTGTCCGTGAGCTTGTTGAGATGAAAAAGCAGGAAGGCTATGCGGCCCACTGTATGGTCGAAGTTATGGGATGCCAGATGTCTGCAAAGGATGGCGAGAAGCTGCTCGGTATCCTGGAGCGCTGCGGTTATACCGTAACCGAGGATGATCGGGATGCGGATGTGGTTCTTTTTACGACTTGTACGGTACGTGAGAATGCGAATATGAAGCTCTATGGTCGTGTTGGTCGTCTGAAGCATCAGTATGAGCGCCGGGAAGGTATGATTATCGGGATCACTGGCTGCATGATGCAGGAGAAAGACGAGGTTGAGGGCATCCGTAAACGTTATCCGTATGTACACCTCGTGTTCGGTACGCACAATGTCTATAAACTCGCAGAGCTGCTGTACCAGACCCTCGTGACTGGCAAACGTACCTTCGAGGTACTGGAGGATACGAGCCTTATCGTCGAAGAGCTGCCGAGTGATCGTCGCTATCGCTTCAAGGGTGCAGTGAACATCAGCTATGGCTGTAACAATTTCTGCACTTATTGCATCGTTCCGTACGTACGCGGACGTGAGAAGTCGAGAAATGCAACAGCGATTCTTCATGAGTGTGAACAGCTGATTGCGGATGGCTGTCTCGAAATCACACTGCTCGGTCAGAATGTTAATTCCTATGGCAATGACATTCCTGGCAGCACAAGCTTTCCGGAACTGCTCTCTGCCGTGGCAGAGCTCCCGGGGCTAAAGCGTGTGCGCTATATGACTTCGAACCCGAAGGATCTGTCGGATGAGCTCATCGAGGTGATGAAGACGCACCCGAACATCGAGCGTCACATCCATCTCCCTCTGCAGTCCGGTTCCACCGGTATTCTGAAGCGTATGAATCGTCACTATACGAAGGAGAGCTACCTCGCACTTGTCGAAAAGATCCGTCGCGAACTTCCGGATGTGGCCCTGACGACGGACATCATCGTAGGATTCCCTGGTGAAACGGAAGAGGATTTCATGGACACGGTGGATGTCGTTCAGAAGGCACACTTCGATGCGGCTTATACATTTATTTACAGTAAGCGTACCGGAACACCAGCCGCTGGCTTTGAGCAGGTTCCGGAGGAGGCGGTAAAGGATCGTTTCGACCGACTCTTAAAAATCGTGCAGGAGAGTTCGGCTGAGAATGAAACACGCGATCTCGGAAAGACCATGGAGGTTCTCGTCGAGGATGAAAACAAAAATCAGGAAGGTTACCTTACTGGACGTCTTTCGAATAGCGTACTTGTGCACTTCCCAGGGCCGAAGGAGATGATCGGTACCATGCAGATGGTGAAGCTCACCGAGTCGAAGGGGTTCTACTATTTCGGAAAACTCGCAAACTAAAGGAGTGAATGTCAGATGGCTGAGAAAAAATTGTCGCCGATGATGGCGGAGTATCTCGAAACCAAAAAGCAGTATCCGGACTGTATTCTCTTTTATCGCATCGGCGATTTCTATGAGATGTTTTATGACGATGCGAAGACGGCATCGTCGGTACTTGATCTGGTGCTGACTGGTAAGGACTGCGGACAGGCGGAGAGAGCACCGATGTGCGGTATTCCTTTTCATGCGGCAGACAGTTATGTGACGCGTCTGGTGGGTGCAGGCTACAAAGTGGCGATTGCAGAACAGCTCGAGGACCCGAAGCTCGCGAAGGGCCTCGTGAAGCGCGGCGTTATCCGTGTGGTTACGCCGGGAACGCTGACGGCCGATCAGGGACTCGATGAGACGAAAAACAACTTCCTTATGAGCATTTTCTATGATGCCTCCGGCTTCGGCGTCAGCAGCGTTGATGTGTCGACCGGTGAATTTCTGACGACGACCTGTAGTACGGTGAAGGAAGTGCTCGATGAGCTGAGTCGTTTTCAACCGGCAGAAATCGTCTGCAATCAGGCGTTTATGATTTCGGGTGCCGATACGGATTTTATAAAGGATCGTTTCAACCTCATCATTACGGAACTGGAAGATGCTGTCTATAAGGATGAAGCAGCGACAGCGCTTCTCGAAGAGCATTTTCACGCGAGTATTCAGGGAATAGGTCTGGCGGATCGTGACCTCGCACGTCTGAGTGCGGCGGCAGCACTGCACTATGTGTATGAAACACAGAAGAATACGGTATCGCATATTTCAAATATTCGCTACTATGCAAGCAATCAGTTCATGATTATCGATACGGCGACCCAGCGGAATCTCGAACTGATCGAGACGATGAGGGAAAAGAAAAAGCGAGGTACGCTTCTCTGGGTACTGGATAAAACCAGGACCGCGATGGGCGCGCGTATGCTGCGTCGCTTTATCGAGCAGCCACTCATCGACCGGCAGCAGATTCTCGCACGTCAGGATGCCATCGAAGAGCTTTGCGGACACTACATCGACCGTGAGGAGATGTCAGAATATCTGAATACGGTTTATGATTTCGAACGTCTTCTGGGAAAAATCTGCTATAAAACGGCAAATCCGAGAGATCTTATCGCGTTTAAACAGTCGCTTCGTATGCTTCCGGACATCCGTCAGGAGCTTCGGCAGTTTCAGGCACCGCTCATTACGGAGATTCACGATGGGATCGATGAGATGCAGGAGCTGTATCAGATGATCGATCAGGCCATCGTGGAGGATCCACCGGTGTCGAGCCGGGATGGTGGTATCATCAAGGAAGGTTATCATAAGGAGGCTGACCGTTACATGCAATCGAAGCTGAACGGCAAGCAGTGGCTTGCCGATCTCGAGCAGAGAGAGCGTGAACGGACAGGTATCAAGACGCTGAAGGTAAAGTTTAACCGTATTTTCGGTTACTGTATTGAAGTTACAAACAGCTTTAAGGATCTGGTACCGGCAGACTATATCCGGAAGCAGACCCTCACAGGTGCGGAGCGTTATACGACGGATGAACTGGAGAAGCTTCAGAATGAGATTCTCGGCGCCGAGGAAAAACTGCACCAGCTTGAGTACGAGCTTTTCTGCGATGTGCGGGATACTATCGCAGAGAATGTTCAGCGTGTGCAGAAAACCTCTCATTATGTGGCTTTACTCGACTGCTTGATTTCGCTTTCGAAGGTGGCAACAAGTAACAACTATTGTCGCCCGGAAATCAACGAAGAGGGACGCATCGATATCAAGGATGGCCGTCACCCGGTCATCGAAAAACTCATTCAGGATGGGATGTTTGTGACGAATGATACCTACCTCGACGATGTGAATGAACGTATCGCCATCATTACCGGACCGAACATGGCAGGTAAATCTACGTTTATGCGCCAGGTAGCACTGATCGTGCTGATGGCAAGTATCGGTTCCTTCGTACCGGCCACACGTGCAGATATCTCGATTTGTGATCGCATCTTCACTCGTGTTGGCGCAAGCGATGATCTTGCATCAGGACAGTCAACGTTCATGGTAGAGATGAATGAGGTAGCGAATATTCTCCGCAATGCAACGAAGAAATCACTCCTCATCCTCGATGAAATCGGACGTGGTACATCGACTTTCGATGGTCTGAGCATCGCCTGGGCTGTGGTAGAATATATCTCGAAGGTTGTAAAGGCGAAAACGCTTTTTGCAACACATTACCATGAGCTTACCGAGCTCGAAGGAAAACTTGATGGTGTCAATAATTACTGCATCGCGGTCACAAACCATGATCAGGACATCATTTTCCTCCGGAAAATCATCCCGGGTGGTGCGGATCAGTCCTATGGTATCGATGTCGCAAGCCTTGCCGGTGTACCGAAGCCGGTGATCGATCGAGCAAAGGAAATATCAGCGGAACTGAGCGATGCGGATATCCTTGCAAAGGCACGGAAACTCGATGCAGATCCGGGATTCCTTCAGGAAAGCTTTCATCTCGAGGATGGTGAACAGTCAACGGATAGCGATGGGATGGCAGCGGACGAATCTGTGGCTGTTTCTGTAAAGGAGCAGGCGATTCCGTCTGCACTTCAGGATGCGATCGACTATCTACGCGGAATCGATATAAACCATATGACCCCGCTGGATGCCATGAATACACTATATGAATTAAAGGACCGTTTTCACGTATCGTAAGACTCGAGAAGCGGATAAGCGGCCGACGCCTCGATGGGTGGCGGCCTATCGATATTTGTAAGGGAATCAGACACCCTTATGTACGGATGAAAAAATGCGTAGTGGGCGTCGTAGCCCCAGAAGGACAGAAAAGATGAAAATCAATGTTCTAAGTGATGAGACCATCAATCAGATTGCGGCCGGCGAAGTAATCGAGCGACCACTCAGTGTCGTGAAAGAACTTCTGGAGAATGCCATCGATGCAGGAAGTACCGCGGTTTCTGTCGAAATTCGTGACGGCGGTATTTCGATGATCCGTGTGACGGACAACGGTGGTGGCATCGCAGAAGAGGATGTACGAAACGCCTTCGTTCGTCATGCAACCTCGAAAATCCGGGATGCCCGTGACCTGCTCAGTATTCAGACGCTCGGCTTTCGTGGTGAGGCCCTCGCCTCCATCGCAAGTGTTTCACGCGTCGAGCTGATTACGAAGACGCCGGGGGCGCTCATGGCGGTGCATTACCAGATCGAAGGAGGCGTGGAGAAGGATTTCTCCGAGATCGGTGCACCGGATGGTACGACCTTTATCGTTCGTGATCTCTTTAAAAATGTACCTGCCCGCCGTAAGTTTCTGAAGAGTCCGCAGGCGGAAGCTGCGCGAATTCAGGACATTCTGGAGAAAGAAGCACTGGCGCATCCGGAAGTAGCATTTCGATATCTGCAGGATGGTCGTCAGCTACTCGCGACACTTGGTAATGGCTCTCTGATGGATGTGATTTACTCGATTTACGGTCGTGATGTCACGAATCAGCTGATTACCGTGAATCGGGCGTATCAGCGTTCGACGATTACCGGCCTTCCGGCAGTTACGATCCGTGGTTTCGTCGGAAAACCAGTGATCACCCGCGCCAATCGAAATTTTGAGCTTTATTTCGTGAATGAACGCTTCGTAAAGAATCCGATGATAATGAAGGCCATCGAGGATGGTTACCGTGCCTTTCTCATGCAGCATAAGTTCCCGTTTGTAGTGCTCATGATTGATGTCAATCCGGAAATCGTAGATGTGAACGTGCATCCGCAGAAGCTTGAAGTACGCTTCTCTGACGGTATGCTCATCTATAACTCTGTCCTCGACGCCGTGCAGAATGCACTCCGCCAGACAGAGCTGATCGTAAATACCGATTTGGAGCATGATGACCGAGAGACACGTTCCACATCCGCGAGCAGTAGCGGAAAATCAGATGGACAGAAAAAAGCGATCCCGCATGTCGAGCCGTTTGAAAAGAAACGTGTAGAAGAGACCCGTGAAACGTTCGTGGAGGCACTTCGGCCAACGTTGAATCCGGAAGCAGCACCGAAAGAGGATATCTATCTTCAGAGACAGCATACGGGCAGCAGCGGCGATACGCTCCATGAACGTCGGGGCGGACATGATTCCGGATTTACGCTGAAGGATTTTGATGCTTCCATGAGGGAAGCTCGGAACGAAAATACAGTACATATTCAGAATTCCGTGACGGCTTCGGATGTAGTTTCTTCGACCACTTCGGAGGCTGCGGAAAGCGAATCGGTGACCGTAGAAGAGGTGACACAGGTTCAGAAGCCGGAGCAGGAAACGCTGTTTTCGGATCGTTTTCTGAGTGAAGAGGCCCGCATTACTCATCGCATCATCGGACAGGTCTTCGAAACCTACTGGCTGGTTGAGTACGGTGACAAGCTTTATATCATCGATCAGCATGCAGCGCACGAAAAGGTAAATTTCGAGCGCATGATGAAGCGGCTTCGCGAAAAGAAGCCGGCAAGTCAGTATCTGAATCCGCCGATTCTTCTTACATTGACAGCGGAGGAAGCCCGTATCTTAGAGGAGCATATGAGCTCTTTCGAACAGCTCGGGTATGTCATTTCTGGCCTTGGCGGACGTGATTACAGTGTTTCTGCGGTGCCGACAGATCTTCCGGAGCTCGGTAAGAAGGAGCTTCTTCTTGAAATGCTCGATGAACTTACGGATGAAACCGGTATGACGACGCCGGATACGGTATATGATAAAATTGCGTCGATGTCCTGTAAGGCTGCCGTGAAGGGGAACAATAAGCTGAGTCTTATGGAAGCAGATGCCCTGATCGGTGAGCTCCTGACGCTTGACAACCCGTACGCCTGCCCACATGGGCGGCCGACCATCATCTCGATGTCGAAAACCGAACTCGAGAAGAAGTTTAAGCGTATCGTCTAATGCTTCGGCTGAAGGCTGCCTTAGAAAACTGTAGCCGATAATGTACGACCATGAAGTGTTTCATGCGGAGGGACCATCTGTGGTTTCGAAAGAGTGGAGGAAATCTAAATGAAAATAAAAATAGAAAAGAAACCGCTCATCATTATTGCAGGGCCGACGGCGGTGGGAAAAACAAGTACTTCGGTGGCGCTGGCGAAGGTGCTGAATGGTGAAATCGTTTCGGCTGATTCTGTGCAGGTCTATCGTGGTCTCGACATCGGTTCTGCGAAGGTGACGAAGGAGGAAATGGATGGTGTTCCGCATCATCTGATCGATGTTATCGATGTAGATACGGATTATGATGTGCAGCTTTTTCAGAAGATGGCAACAGAGGCGATCGAGGGGATCTATCAGCGTGGACATGTGCCGATTCTGGTTGGTGGTACCGGCTTCTATATTCAGGCGCTTCTCTATGGTATCAACTTTACGGAAGAGGATGATGCGAAGCAGCGAGAGGTGCAGGCACGGCTCCAGGCGATTGCAGATCAACCGAGCGGACCGGAGCAGCTTTATCAGCGACTGCTCGATGTTGATCCGAAGTCAACGGAGAAAATCCACGCCCATAACGTTCGTCGTGTAATACGTGCGCTCACCTTTTATGATCTTCATGGTACAGCGATTTCTGCTCATAATGAGGAGGAACGTGCGAAGGCAGCCATTTATGACAGTGCATTTTTCGTCCTGAATGACGAGCGGGAGAAGCTTTATGAGCGCATCAATCGGCGAGTGGAGGGCATGTTATCAGATGGTCTTCTTGAGGAGTGCATCTGGCTTCGGGCGCAGAATCTGCCAGCGGAGCGCACTTCGATGAAGGGCATCGGTTACCGCGAAGTGCTCACGGCCATCGATACGATTCTTGCGTATCAGAAGGGGATTTCCATCGATGAAGCGGCGAAATGCAGTGTGTCGGAAGAGGAACTCCGGGCACTACCGCTTGAAACCGCAGAAAATCGTGTTATAATGGCTCAGGCTGTCGCGAAAATTCAGCAGAACTCGCGGAATTATGCGAAGCGTCAGCTTACCTGGTTTCGTCGTGAACGAGACGTTCACTGGGTAGAGCTTCAGAATTATGAATATAAGAAGGAAAAGATAGTAGAATGGATAATCGAGACATGTTTCGCGCATTGGGCATAAAGGAAGAGGTCTATACACTCTGTGAGGAGGCACTCGCTGATCTTAAGGATCGTTTTTCAGAGATCGACAGCATCGCGGAGTATAATCAGCTGAAGGTTGTGAAGGCTTTTCAGGACGCGCACGTATCCGAAGCGCATCTTTATGGCACGACCGGCTATGGGTACGATGATATCGGTCGTGATACCCTCGAGCAGGTTTATGCCAATGTTTTCGGCACAGAGGATGCACTTGTCCGCTCACAGATTACCTCCGGCACACATGCACTCGGCATCGCCCTCGCCGGAAATACCCGCCCGGGAGATGAAATTCTCTGCCCGGCTGGCGGCCCGTACGATACCCTTGAAGAAATCATCGGTATTCGTCCTTCTACAGGCAGTCTTGCAGAGTACGGCATCAGCTATCGTCAGGTGGATCTGCTGCCGGATGGTGGCTTCGATTACGATGGCATTCGTGCCGACATTAACGAGCGTACACATCTCGTTGAGATTCAGCGTTCGAAGGGCTATGCAACCCGTGACACCTTCTCACCGGAACAGATCGGCGAGCTGATTTCTTTTGTAAAATCCATTAAGCCGGATGTGATCTGCATGGTTGATAACTGCTATGGCGAGTTCACACGTCGCGAGGAGCCATCGATGTATGGCGCAGATATGGTCGTCGGTTCCCTGATTAAGAATCCGGGCGGCGGACTGGCACCACTGGGTGGTTATATCGCCGGTACGAAGGAATGTGTTGAGCGTGCGGCTGTTCGTCTTACGACTCCGGGCCTCGGCAAGGAAGTCGGCGCTTCGCTTGATAATAATAAGTTGTTCTATCAGGGTCTTTTCATGTCACCGGTGATTACAGCCAATGCTGAAAAAACGGCCATCTTCGCTGCAAAGGTATACGAGCGTCTGGGGTATCAGTGCCATCCGAGTGCGGATGCCACACGCTATGATATCATTCAGGCCATCACCCTCGGATCAGAGGATGCAATGGTAGCCTTCTGTCAGGGAATCCAGGCAGCAGCACCGATCGACAGTTTCGTTACGCCGTATCCGGATGCGATGCCGGGCTATGACAGTAAGGTCATTATGGCGGCAGGTGCCTTCGTACAGGGAAGCTCCATCGAGCTTTCGGCGGATGGTCCGATCCGTGCACCATACAATGTCTATTTCCAGGGTGGCCTCACCTGGTACCATGGAAAACTCGGCATTATGATGTCGGTTCAGAAGATGCTTGAAAAGGGACTGATCAGCCTTTGAGCGTGAGCGATTTAAAACATCAAGACACAGATTCATCACAAAACCGTAAACTCTTGGCAGTTTACGGTTTTCATGCTTTATGTTAGAATAGGGCATCGTGGGCTCCATGTTCTTCCCTGGGACAAGGAGTAAAAATGTGTAATAAATGGAATGAGCTGAAACCTGAAGACATGCCGTATGAGAAATGTATGGCACTCGGGCCCGGGAGTCTTACGGATGCTGAGCTTCTCGCGATTCTCCTCCGGACAGGAACCAGACATCACTCGGTCCTCGAAGTATCGGAAAAGGTACTGTCGATCAATCCTGAATTTGACGGACTGGTGGGCATGATGCATTTTACCCCCGCTGAATATCAGCAGGTGGAGGGGATCGGACGTGTCAAGGCGATACAGCTCAGCGTTGTCGGTGAAATCGCACACCGAATCTGGCAGCGTGCGAAGCGTGTGAAGCATACCGTGTTTTCACGCCCGGAACAGGTCGCTGAGTACTATATGGAAGATCTTCGTTACCTCGACCATGAGGTCGTCCGTGTGCTGTATCTCGATTATCAGATGCAGCTCATAAAAGACAAGCTTCTTTCGACCGGAACCTGCTGCCGTTCTGCGATTTCGTCGCGTGATATCTTTATCGAAGCACTGAATTTACGTGCAGCCTGTTTCATCATGGTACATAATCACCCGAGTGGTGATCCTTCACCGTCCGATGAAGATATTCAGTTCACACAAGAGCTGGAGTGGGCAGCGACGCTTGTCGGCATCCGTCTGATCGACCATGTCGTCATCGGCGACAATCGTTATATAAGCTTCAGAGAACAGGAATTAATCAGTGGAAAACAAGAAGAGTAAGTATATCTTTATTGTTCTTTCGGTACTTTGCGTCATGATGATCGTTCTTTCAACTGTAAAGGACGGTCTCATGAATCCGATTCGAAATACGATCGGCTATGTGCTGGTGCCGCTTCAGTCCGGCGTGAATCGCGTCGGCTATGGCCTTTATGAGGAACTTCAGGATCATCGAACGCTGAAGGAAGTACAGGCAGAGAACAAACGACTAAATGATCGAATCGATCTGCTCACGGAGGAGAACAACCGGCTTGCCCAGAATGAGGGTGAGCTTGCCCGCCTCCGTGATCTTTATGCCCTGGATCAGGATTATCTTCAGTATGAGAAGGTTGCGGCCCGTGTTATCGCGAAGGATTCCGAGAATTGGTTTCAAGTATTCCGTATAGACAAAGGATCACAGGATGGAATTCGTGTTGATCAGAATGTGATGGCCAACGGCGGTCTCGTCGGCATCGTTACGGATGTTGGTTTGAATTATGCGACTGTTCGATCCATTATCGATGATGAGTCCAGAGTATCTGCGATGTGCCTGCAGTCGAGTACGACCTGCATCGTTGCAGGCGATCTGACGCTTTATCAGCAGGGACGTCTCCGTATCACGGATATGCAGAAGAACGCTGCGATTCAGGATGGCGATCGTATCGTTACGTCGAATATTTCTTCGAAGTTTATGCCGGGCATTCTGGTTGGATATGCGGTGGATATTAAGGATGATAAGAAGAAGCTGATGAAGACCGGCTATCTGATTCCGGCGGCTGATTTCGATGATCTGACCGAGGTTCTGGTACTGAAGGATGTGAAAGCAGACAGTTTCCTGGACCAGAATGATGGTCAGGATGTTCTGATGAAAAATACGGTGGCGAGCACTCCGGCGACAGCAGACGGCACGGAAGCATCATCTTCTGCAGATGCTGCAGAAACCCAGAGTATCGTTGCAACACAGGCAGAATCCCAGTGGTCCGGAATGGAAGGACTGACGCCACTTAGTGAAATCACAGGGAAGTCAGAGAGTGCTGAGGACACACCGGAGGAAAGTGCGGGTTGAGGTTTGGTATGAAATCACTTTTTAAACGGAAACTACCGAAATTTAAACCTGTAAAGCGGAAGACGAAGCAGAAGCTCCGGATTTTGTTTTATATCGCATCGCTGGGACTTGCGTTTCTGATTCAGACCAGTGTATTTCCGTTGATTCCGTTTCTTGCGGCATCTCCGAATCTTTTATTGATTCTGACTTTTTCCTTCGGCTTTCTTCATGGAAGTCTGCCGGGAATGATATACGGACTGGGCGCAGGGCTTCTGATGGATCTTTTCTATTCCGGCCCGTTTGGCTTTTATAGTCTGGTATTTGTCATCATCGGATATATCAATGGTTTTTTCAGCCGCTTTTACTATGAGGAATACATTACACTTCCGATGTTCATGTGTGTATTCAATTTGCTGATGTATCATATCTATATCTATGTGTTCCGTTTTCTCATACGATTAAAGCTGAATCTGATCTATTATGGATTGCATATTGTGCTGCCATCCATCGTTTTTTCACTACTCGTCACACTGGTACTGTATCGTTTCTTCTTCTCTGCACATGAGAGAATCGAAAGGTAGAAGGTTATCCATTGTTCAAAGAATTACTGAGTACAGTTAAAGAATTTATCATACGCTTCGTCAGCTCCCGTCTTTTTGCGCTGGGGCTGATTTTTACGATTCTGTTTGCGGTTCTGGCAGGTCGTCTGTTTGAACTTCAGATTATAAATGGTGACCAGTATATGGAAGACTACCAGAGCCGTACACTGACGAAGGTCACCACCGTCGGCACGCGTGGTAATATTTATGATCGTGATGGACGACTGCTGGCTTATAATGAACTTCAGTACAACATCACCATTGCAGATAACGGTGCCTATGACACTACCAACAGCGGCATCAATCGTCGTAACCTCATGCTGTATCACCTTGCGCAGATCATCGAGAAGTATGGCTATACGGTAGACGGACAGTATAAGATCAAACTGGATGAGAATCATGAACTTCAGTTTACGACCAGTTCTGATAACGACCGAAAGCGTCTGATTGCAAATATCCGTGGACGGAATGTGTCGGATCTTGATGAGAAGGCCTTTAAAATCAGTGCGAAAGAGGCATTTGCGACCTCTAAGCGCCGTTATCGTTTTGATAATATCAAAGATGAAAAGGGCAATGCGATCGTCCTGGAGGATGAGACTGCACTTGATATGATCAATATCTTCTATACCATGCGTCTCACTGCTTATCAGCGTTATCAGACCACAACCATCGTAAAGAATGTATCGAAGGAGTGTATGGCTGAGATTCTGGAATCCAAGGGCGAACTTCAGGGTGTTGACATCGAAAATGTGTCTGTCCGAAAGTATAATTATGCCCCCTATCTTAGTCATATCGTGGGTTATACCGGTCAGGTCAGAGAAGACCAGCTGGCGGAACTTCGAAAGACTGATGAAAGCTATGAGCTGAATGATACCGTCGGCGTCTGGGGTCTCGAGAAGAGTATGGAAACGGAACTGAAAGGACAGAAGGGCTATCGGGAGATGTATCTGAATTCTGTCGGCTCAGTTCTGGAAGTTGTTTCCGAAACGGAAGCGAAGGCGGGCAATGATATTTATACCACGATTTCAGCCAATGATCAGATTGCAATCTATCATCTTCTCGAGCAGGAACTTGCCGGTATCCTGGCATCAAAAATCGTCGAGTCCGACGCGCCACAGAATGCCCATGTGAAGCAGTCGCAGATCACCATCCCGGTAAAGGATGCATATTTCCAGCTCATCAATAATAATGTTTTGGATTCAAGTCAGTTTGCGAATGCGACACCAGGAAGTGCGGAGCGTCAGATTGCCGATATTTTTGCAAGTAATAAGGAACGGAAGCTTCAAAGAATTGAAGCAGAGCTTCTTTCTCCAAGTACAAGTAATCTGAATGAGCTGTCAAAGGATATGCAGGCGTTTATCGTCTATATTTACGATTATCTGTGCAGTGATGCCTCCGGGATGATCAAAGCTTCGAATCAGAAGTTTAAAGATTCAGAGGCGTACCAGTCCTGGAGAAATGACACCATCAGCCTTCATGATTTTATCATCGCAGGTATCGAAGAAGCATGGCTCGATACATCGAAGCTTTCATTATCGGATGATTATTATGATACAGAGAACATCTATACACAGCTGGTACAGCAGCTGATGGAACGTCTGAAGGAAGACACCGATTTCGATAAGGTACTCTATAAATATGCAATCGCAGACAATACGCTTCAGGGCTATCTATTGCTGATGGCGTTGTTTGAACAGGGGGTTCTGCCGGAGGATGCGCAGGCATATTTACAGTTATCAACCGGTGATGCCCACTATGCATATACCTTCCTGATACAGAAGGTACGGGAGATTGCACTGACACCGGCACAGCTGGCACTGGATCCATGCAATGGTTCGGTTGTCGTTACCGATGTGAAAACAGGTAAAATTCGTGCGCTCGTAACCTACCCTGGTTTTGACAATAATCGCATCACGGAGAGTGATTATCTTGCAAAGGTAAATAAGGACCTTTCACTGCCGCTCCTTAATAATGCGACCCAGACACAGCTGGCGCCCGGATCTACGTTTAAGCCGATTACGTCGATTGCAGCGATGGAAGAAGGGGTGATCGATCTCAGCACCATCATCGACTGTACCGGAATTTATAAAGAGGTAACGCCGAATATCAAGTGCTGGATCTATCCGGAAAAGCATGGCGAAGAGAATATCATCGCAGGTCTCAAGAATTCCTGTAACTTTTTCTTTGCGGAAGTCGGACATCGGCTTGCGACGGATCCGAATGGTATTTATAATCAGACCCTCGGACTGGAGCGCATACAGAAATACGCGGCGGACTTCGGACTGGATTCTCTTTCGGGCGTGGAAATAGACGAAACGAAACCGCACATATCGGACTATGATCCGGAACGTTCAGCCATGGGTCAGGGTAATCATGCATACAATAATGTGCAGCTTGCCCGCTATATCACGGCAGTAGCGAACCGGGGAACGGTATTCGATCTTTCGATTCTTGATAAGGTGACCGATTCGGATGGCAACGTTCTTCGGACGATTGAGCCGAAGGTGAAGGAGCAGCTGGCGTTCAGCACCGTGACATGGAATGCAGTGCAGACGGGATTACGTGAGATGATTACGGAAGGTGTTGCGAAGAATGTCTTCAGTCGACAGAATATTCCGATTGCCGGTAAGACTGGTACGGCACAGGAGCGTGAAGATCGTGGTAACCATGCGGTTTTCGTTTCCTATGCACCTTGCGATAATCCGGAAATTGCGGTTACGGTCAATATCCCGTATGGATATTCTTCCGGTAATGCCGCAAACCTTGCGAATTATGTTTACAATTATTGTTATGGTAAGGACAGCCTCGATGCAATTCTTTCGAGAGACGCATCCTACATTTCTTCACTTAATGTTTCAGACTAAGGAGACGGAAGAGTAACAGACTGATGAAATTTGATTATAATTTTAAGCATTATGATTTTCGACTCGTCATCTACATGGTGATTCTGAATATTTTTGGCATTCTGGTCATTCGTTCTGCGGTCAATGCGGCTGATTTCAGGGATGTTCAGGTCGTTCGTCAGATTATGGGTTCATTTGCAGGACTGGCCATCTGCATTGCACTATCCCTTGTAGACTACCGATGGATCGTGCAGCAGGCGAACCTTATTTATCTGTTCTGCGTGCTTCTGCTTGCGGGTGTTCTGGTTTACGGAACAGCCGCGGGTCACGATGCCGTGCGATGGATTCAGCTTCCGGTGCTGGGGCAGGTACAGCCGGCCGAATTCGTAAAAATCGGTCTTATCATATTCTTCGCAGCGTATTTTCAGCGAGCGAAAGACCAAATCAACCTGCCACACGTCGTATTGATGGCGTTTGTATGGTTTATGCTGCCGGTTCTTCTGATTCTTTTACAGCCGAACCTGAGTACCAGTATCATTATCACCATTATTATTGCGGCGATGGTGTTTGCGTCGAATATCAGTTTTAAGTGGATTCTCGGTGTGCTGCTTGCGATTGTTCCGTTTGCACTGATTTTTGTATATTTGTTTAAATCGGGTCTGTATGACCGTATTCCACTTCTTCGAGGGTATCAGGCACAGCGCATACTGACCTTCCTGAACCCTTCTGAGAATACCCAGACCTTTTACCAGCAGTTGTATTCGATGATGGCCATCGGTTCCGGTAAGCTGAAAGGAAAAGGACTCTACAACAGCTCGATTTTTTCGGTAAAAAACGGAAATTTCCTCGCAGAGGAGGATAATGATTTCATCTTCGCTGTCATCGGAGAAGAACTCGGCTTTCGTGGAGCGATGATAATTGTTATATTATTCTTGTTGATTATCATAGAATGTCTTATAATAGCAAAGAGGGCTAGAAATATAAGTGGACGTTTGATCTGCGTCGGTATGATGGCATGGATCGGTTTTCAGACGTATACGCACATTGCGGTAACAACGGGAATTTTCCCGAATACCGGTATAACACTTCCTTTTTTCTCGAGAGGCGTAAGTTCACTGGTTTCTGTCTATGCCGGTATGGGCATCGTACTAAATGTAGCATTGCAACGAAGTGAGCGAGTGTAGTAGCACCCGTAAACAGATGACGACGCACTTCACTGCTGTAAAACAAGAAAGTATCGATCAGAGAGGTCTTAATAATGAATGTCGGATTAATTGCACATGATTCAAAGAAGAAACTGATGCAGAATTTCTGCATCGCATACCGTGGCATCCTTAGTAAGCATGAGCTGTATGCGACCGGAACCACAGGTCTTCTCATCGAGGAGGTTACGAATCTTCGGATTCATAAATTCCTGCCAGGTGAAACGGGTGGCGCTCGACAGCTGGCATCTCAGATTGAACAGGGAAATCTGGATATGGTTATTTTCCTGCGTGATCCATTACATGTAAAGGCACAGGAACCGGAAGTCAATTCAGTTGTCCGTCTTTGCGATACTTATAATATTCCGATCGCAACGAATCTTGCGACGGCAGAGCTGCTGATCAAGGCGCTGGAGCGTGGCGATCTCGAGTGGCGAAATATCTGATCCGAAGTATCGGAAGCGACAGAGTGCTTTGTCGTTCCGAGAGAAGTGATGAGAGGGGATTTACAAAAAATATGCAGAAAAAAGCAACATACTGCAGCATGAATACATCCGGAGGGAGCTTCCTGAGAAGACTCCTTCCGGTTCTTTTATGTCTGCTCTTTATGATGACACTTGCCGGATGCGGTCGAAGAAAACTCGAACATGCGTATGATATTCGCATGGGATTGACGCGTATGAATGCGGTCAGTGTTACAGATGTTTCCGGTAAGCATGCGGATGGTTTCTCGAAGGGGCTGGCACTGCCGGATGCGAAGCAGGCGGTCAATGCGGACGGAATCACGGCAGAGGCTGCACTTCTTGTCTCAAATGAGGGAGATAATCCACAGGTTCTGGTATCGAAAAATCCTTATGTACGGACCTATCCTGCAAGTATCACGAAAATCATGACCGCACTTGTCTGTCTTCAGAATGTAGAGGATCTGCAGCAGGAATATACCGTGTCTCAGAATTCGAACATCAGTGTTTCCGGATCCTCCATGGCCTTCATCCATCCAGGTGAAACGTTGACCATCGAAGAACTTCTTTATGGTATGCTGCTGCCATCCGGTAATGATGCAGCCGTTGCAGTTGCTGAAGCGACCGCCGGATCTGTGGATGCCTTCGTTCGGATGATGAATGAAACTGCTATGAAAATCGGCGCGACAGGTACGCATTTTGTAAATGTAAATGGACTGCCGGACGAAAATCATTACATGACACCGTATGATATTTATCTGACCTTGCATGCAGCGCTGCAGTATGATACCTTCCGCGAAATCGTTGGAAGCATCCACTATACACCGGAGTATAAGGATGCGAATGGCATGCCGAAGAAGCAGGAGTGGACCACATCCAACAAATTTCTGCTCGGAGAAGTTGCTGCTCCGGATGGTTTAAAGGTTCTCGGCGGAAAGACCGGAACGACGAAGGCGGCAGGGTACTGTCTTACCATCGCATGTGAAAAGGAAACGACCGGGGAAGAGTTTATAAGTACGGTTATGAAGGCGAAGACAAAAGATGATCTCTACTGGAACATGACCGAACTTCTCGGAAAAATCCATTAAAATAGTGTCGGCTTTCAGGGCTGTTTTTCTACGATATGTTCTGATTTTCAGGGGCTTTTATTATCTCGTGAAGAGCATTTTTTTATACTCTTTTCATACCTCATGATCTGTGATTGCTCCTTGAATTAGACCCTCGAATGAGATATACTTAAGCCACAAAAGTTAGGAGGTACTTGACTATGGTACAGTTGATTGTAGGCAAGAGAGGCAAAGGTAAGACTAAGCAGCTTCTTGATAAGGCAAACTCAGTAGTGAAGGAAGCAAACGGCAGCGTTGATTTCCTTGATAAGTCGGCACAGCATATGTATGAGCTCAGTAATAAGATCCGTCTTATTAACGTGAACGAGTTCCCAATCGATTCCGAAGATGCGTTCATCGGCTTCGTGAGCGGTATTATTTCTCAGGATCATGATCTTGAGTACATGTTCCTTGATAGCTTCCTTAAGCTTTCTTCTCTTGAGGGCGCAGACATCACAAACTGCATCAAGCGTTTAGAAGATCTCGGCGATAAGTACAAGGTTACCTTCGTACTGAGCGTATCGATGGATGCCGAGGAGCTTCCTGACAGCGTTAAGAAGGATGTAGCAATCGCGCTTTAATCCACAGTTAACAATGGCCGGTAAAAAGCAACAAATATCTACAGCTAAATACAGGAGACCATTTCAATTCAATGTAGGGATGATAATCTTCGCGATTATCTTTCTCTACATTGTTTTTAGTGTGTACTCATATGTCTCCAGAGATCAGATTCGATACTATGAGGTTCAGAAGGGCGGAATCGTCCGAGAACAGCAGTATACAGGTATCGCGATACGTCAGGAGCAGGCGGTGAATGCGACCAGCTCCGGTTACGTACATTACTATATTCAGGATGGGCGTAGAGTGGCCGTCGGAAGTGATGTGTATACCATTGATGAGACGGGTGCGCTTCAGTCGTATCTGAAAGAACATCCGGAACTGACGACCGAAATGTCGAGTGAACAGATTTCAGATATCCGTTATCGTTTATCTCAGTTTTCGCAGTCCTTAAAAAACAGTAATTTTTCATCGCTTTATAATACAAAGTATTCTCTTGACGCGTCGGCACTTGAATATTCCAGTGTGGCAAATGCCCAGGATCTGGATGAAGTGCTTCAGAAACTTGGCATCAATTATGTTCGGGTGAGCGCAGATCAGGCCGGCGTGGTGTCGTATGCCATCGATGGCTATGAATCTTTGACATCAGATCAAGTAACCTCGGATCTTTTCACGATGAACGGTTATAAGCGAAACATTACAAAGCCGGGTGCGCTTATGGAAAGCGGACAGCCAATCTATAAGCTGATCAGCAGCGAAGAGTGGAGTCTGGTTTTTCCGGTGGATGAAGAGAATAAGGCGAAGTATCAGGATATAAAAAAAGTCAAAGTACATTTCACAGAATCAGATCTTACGGTGAATGCAAAGCTTCATATATTAACCGGAAAAGATGGCAACAGCTATGGACAGCTGGATTTCACAGAGCTGATGGAACAGTTTTGCGATGAACGTTTTATTCAGTTTAATATCGTAACAAATGATCAGAAGGGCTTGAAAATTCCGGTGACAGCTGTCACAGAAAAAGACTTTTACATCGTTCCGAAGGCATATAAAACGACCGGACCGGAAGGCAACACGGGCTTTTATCGGGAAACGGTGGCGCAGGATGGCTCCGGTGCTTCGACTGAATTTGTGCCGACGGATATTTATCGAATCGATGATCAGTATTGCTATCTGAGTATTCCGGACGAAAACGATTCAACATCCATCCGTACCAATGACATACTTGTACGCCCGGAGGGTGTAGCAAGTGGTCAGCTGGATTCTACGACGACCTATCCTGTGGGACCGGTGAAATCACTGAAGGGTGTATATAACATAAATCGTGGTTACTGCATCTTCCGGCAAATCGTACCGATCGAGCAGAATAATGAGTACATTATCGTAGAAGAGAATACAGACTATGGTATTTCTGTTTATGACCATATCGTATTAAATGCCGCACTTGTCAAGGATGGGCAGCTGGTGTATCAGTAAAGAGTGAATCATATGTTCTGCGTTTGTGAAATCGAATACAGTCCGTCATAGTAAAGTTTTGCAAAAATTACACTATTCTGTGTTCCGTTCTTCGAACACGACGCAGATTCGGTTGACAAGCATAGGAAATTGTATAAAATAGACGCTATACTATGAATAGTAGGGAAACTGTGTATACACGGGGGATATAAAATGAGCTTTATCAGTAATATTATGAAATCCATGCACATCGATCAGGATGATGATTACAATCTTGACGATGATTACAATTATGATGATGACTATGATGAGGAGCCACAGCGTGGTAACGGTATCTTCAGCAGAGCAAAGTCACAGGATGCGGATGATGAGTCTGCGGATGATCGTCCATTAAAGCCGACCTTATTCTCCAGAAAGTCTCAGGCACAGCCACAGCAGCTTCATAGAGGAATGGAAGTAACGATGATCAAGCCGACGTCGATGGATGACTCCAGAGAAATCTGTGATTATCTTCTTCAGGGGAAGGCAGTTGTTCTGAATATGGAAGGCCTTCATATGGAAATCGCACAGCGTATCATCGATTTCACGTCGGGTGCAGCATATTCGCTGGAAGGCAATCTTCAGAAGATTTCAAATTACATTTTCATCGCAACGCCACCAAATGTAGAGCTTTCCGGTGATTTCCAGAATATTCTGGCAGCCAATACGGATGTAAATATTAATGGTTTAAATCTTCGCGTTTAATATGAATTTCTTCCGCCGCAGGGTGTACGGGGTTTGTCCGGTACGCTCTGCGGCTTTCTCTATGTCATAACTGTCATGATTTTCATGAGCTGTATTTTAGGCTTTTGATATGGTAAAATGTAAAAAGTTTTTGGGAGGTGATGAGATGGCGAAACAGCTGGATGTGACATTTCATGGTGATTTTTCTTATCATATTTATATAGAAGAGAGCTTTGCCGGGCTGAAGGATGCAGTAGATGAGCTGCGGCTTTCGGAGCGACGCGCCCTGATTGTGACGGATGAGCATGTGGCACCGCTGTATCTGGAGACCGTATCAGAGATACTGAAGCCATGCTTCTCCGAGGTTCATGAGCTGGTGCTGGCATCCGGCGAGGAGCATAAAAACACGGATTCCATCGCAGAAATCTATGAGGCAGCAGTGGAAGCAAATTTTGATCGGAATGATGTGTTTGTTGCGCTGGGTGGTGGTGTCATCGGTGATATGACGGGATTTGCGGCGGCAACATATATGCGTGGGATCCGTTTTATTCAGATACCGACGACGCTTCTGGCACAGGTGGATAGTTCCATCGGCGGAAAGACCGGTGTTGATTTCCGTGCCTATAAAAATATGGTCGGGGCTTTTCATATGCCGTCGCTTGTATACAGCAATGTTGCGACGCTGAAATCACTGGATGCGATTCAGTACGCATCGGGTATGGGCGAAGTAATCAAGCATGCCCTCATTAAGAGCCGAGATTACTTTGAATATCTTGATGCTCATAAGGCTGAGCTTCAGATGCGCGATATAGCAGTGCTGACGGAAACCGTGTACCAGAGTAATCTCATCAAGCGTGCAGTGGTAGAAATCGATCCGACCGAGAAGGGTGAACGGCAGCTTCTGAATTTCGGTCATACGCTGGGCCATGCCATTGAGAAATGCTCGAATTTCTCATATAGTCACGGTCAGTGTGTAGCCTTCGGTTGTCTCGCGGCGATGAAGATTTCCGGAACCCTGAATGAAGCTGAGGTCGATCGCATTGCCCAGCTCATGCATGCAGTAGGGATCGAGACAGACTGCAAGCCGATGAATAAAGAAGAAATTCTGATGGCAACCAGGAAGGATAAGAAAATGGATCATGGCCATGTGCGTTTTATACTGCTTCATCATCTGGGGGAAGCGTACATCGATCATGCCGTTTCAGATGCCCAGATGCTTGAGGGGCTTCGTGCGATTATGAATCAGGATGGAGAGTGAAGATGAAGCTGAATACGAAACGTTGGAGTATATTTCTGGCAGTTGCCTTCGTGTTGGTTTATTTCGACCAGTTTACGAAACAACTTGCAGTTCAGCATCTGATGGGTGCGGACAGAATCCCGATTATCAAACATGTGCTGTATCTCCTGTACATCGAAAACCGTGGTGCAGCGTTCGGCAGCCTTCAGGGAGCACAGGGATTTTTTTATGCCATTACGGTCATCGTGTTATGCGGTATTCTATATGTGGTGCATCGAATTCCACAGAACGACCGGCATTTCTTTCCTCTGCTTGTCGTTTGTGAGATGATCTTTTCAGGGGCCATCGGTAATTTCGTCGATCGGCTTCTTCATCAGTATGTTGTTGACTTTATTTATTTCAGCCCGATTGATTTTCCGGTGTTCAATGTTGCCGACATTTACGTAACCGTGGGCTGTTTTCTGATGGTCGTGCTGTTCCTTTTCTATTATAAAGATGAGGAACTCGTTTTTCTTCATAAAAAGGGATAGGAGGGATATGAGAGAAATCCAGGTACCGGCGGAAGTTTGTCCGGTTCGTATCGATCAGTTTCTGGCGACGCTGGAAGAACCGGAAATTTCCAGAAGTTACGCGGCGAAGCTCCTGAAGGAAGAGCGTATTCTTCTTAATGAGAGACCGGCGAAGGCAAGTACGAAACTGAAAGTTGGAGATATACTTTCGCTGGATATTCCGGAACCGGTACCACTTGATGTGGAGCCGGAAGATATCCCGCTTGACATTCGATATGAAGATGAGGATGTTCTGATCATTAATAAGCCCAAAGGTATGGTCGTCCACCCTGCAGCCGGTCATGCACAGGGAACGCTGGTAAATGCTGTAATGCATCATTGTGGTTCAGAGCTTAGCTCCATCAACGGCGTGATGCGTCCCGGGATCGTACATCGTATCGATATGAATACGACAGGGCTTCTGGTAGTATGTAAAAATGATCAGGCGCATAAGTCGCTTGCAGAACAGCTAAAGGTGCATTCGATCACACGACGTTATGTTGCCATCGTGATTGGTAATGTAAAAGAAGACGATGGGACCATCGACGCACCACTTGGCCGTTCGAAAAAAGACCGTAAGAAACAGGCCATCGATGAGTTAAATGGACGGCCTGCAATTACACATTACCATGTACTTGAGCGTTTCGGCAGTGCGTATACGCTGGTTCAGTGCACACTCGAGACAGGACGGACGCATCAGATTCGTGTGCATATGGCATCCATCGGACATCCTCTGCTCGGAGATGATGTTTACGGACCGAAGAAGTGCCCGTTTGATCTGGAAGGGCAGTGCCTTCATGCCCAGGTACTCGGGTTCGTTCATCCACGTACGGGAGAATATGTTGAATTTCAGGCCGAATACCCTGCGTATTTTGATGAGCTGATAAAAAAGCTTAGAATGAAATTCAGTAAAAATTAAAATTTCAGAACCTGCTCATGTGCTATGATGAAGCCTATGAAAAAAACAGATTTTAAGCATTTTAAAGATAACGATACAGATCCTTCAAATACCAGGACGGAAAATGCAGATAGTATAGCGAACACAGGACGCAGACTTCCGCATATGAGTAAAAAACAAACGGCAGCCATCGCAGTTATGCTGGCTGCCGGCCTTGTTGTATCTGTTTCGGCCCGTCATTACGAAGGGACTCCGGAAGAAACGACCGTCGCTGAAACTGTTCCGGCGATTACGACGACCGCCACCTTGAGTGAACTTCCACCAGCGCAGGGGCTTCACTTCGGAGGCCTTCGATCTTCCCTTGTGAATCTTCTCGACAGTGAGAGTGAATCGCAGTTTAAAGCAGCCCCGGACAAGCTGAATCTCGCTTATTTTTATCGGGATGGTGCTGATAAGAGTGATACGATTCACAGCTATGCGGGCGAAGTCTATCAGAAGCTGATGACCGCCGATAATGAATATCTCGCAAAAATCTATGATGAAGCAGGCGTTTCTCCGCTGAATCTGGCGAAGCGCTTCGGTGTAAGCTCCAGCCGCGTAATGGGTAAGTACAATCCGAATGCCGGCGGACAGGATCCGAATAATTCCGCGAGCTGGTACATCCCAAACTTCAAGAACGTCAATGTTTCTTTCTATAACGCAGATGGAAAGCAGGTCAATGAGTATTCCAATGTCAAGGACATCATGTCCATGGCATCGGTTTACTGTTATGCGCACGATTATCTCGATGCCGATTTGTTTGAAACGTACTGCGAAGAGTTATATGAAAAGTCGAGACGCTATACCATCAGCATCGGTAATGTCTACTATGACAATGGTTGCATCAACCGAAGTGCGAAGGAAGAGGGCGATGATGCAAAGAAGCTGGAAGAAGCGCTGGCTGCACTGAAACTCCGCCTTCAGCAGGCGACGAATGGTGTAACACAGGATGCGCTCAACTCCGGAAGCTATACGATTTCGCCACAGAACCAGGCCGTACTGAATCTCACGGGGGAGACCTCTTCGTCGACGGTGGAGATGAAGAACTATGAAACGCAGACGGATGCCGATGGCAATGCCGGCGGTAAGGGAATCATCTTCCACACGAGTGGGAATGATAACACACAGTCATCGACAAACGATTCAGCGAACGCTGATGGACAGACTATTCCGGAAACCGCAGCTGCTTCTACGGAGGCACAAAGCAGCGTAACAACTGCACCGACACAGACCGCGGAGACAACGCAGGCACAGACCGCGGCGCAGACACAGTCTGCTTCTGGTAATGGTGTTCTCGTACTGGGCGCGATGCAGCGAGTTCAGAAGCTTTCTTCACTTACGCAGTCCGAACGTAAAGTCAGTACGATGGAGCGGGCCGCCGAAGAAACGCTGGCATCCCTGGATGGTGTTTATTATGGAAAACCTGGAAATTATGGTTCGGCAAAAGAATACGCGGAGTCTGTAAATTCGACTGCAAATGTTCATGCAAAGGCCAGTCTGACCAGCGAGATGCTGGTATTTGGTGCTGCCGATGCGGCAGGTTCAGGCGTAACATCTGTTCCGGAAACGGCGGCTGCGTCCACAGAAGTGAGCCAGACGAATGTAGCTCAAACCGATGCTTTTGTTGCAGAAACAGCAGATGCAGGCCAGTCAGGAAATGCCATAGAAGAGACAAAAGCGGATGGTTCAAAGAAAAAACGCTATGCAGGTTATGAAGCGGGTAAGGGAATCAATGAGGTGAATCGTCCAACAAATGCATCGTCAACGGAAACATCTGCGGCTTCAAGTGAGAGCAAGGCCTCTGTGGATGGACAGATCGTACTTGGTACGTTTACCGGAGAACAACTGAAGAACATGGATGATAATACGCTTCGGCAGCTGGTTCAGGAGAGTCTTGCTGCAGAGGAAGATAAGAGTTCGAATAATGTCACGGATATCCATAGTAAGAATTACTGTCCGGGACATGTGGATCTCTATGTAAAGGTTACCATCTACGGATTCGATGATGAAAAGGGACTTCGTACGATTGACCTGAAAGCGGATGACCAGGATGAAAATGAAGCAACGAAGAGTCTGGACGTTGCGCTGGCGCGAAATGGCTGGAATGGCTGGACAGAAGAACAGATAGGCTATGTGAAAACTCTGATCGAGCAGGACTGGTTCACGACCTATGGTCTCTCAATTTCAACCATCAATCCGAAACAGCCACTGACGGGTGAAGAAATTTCAAAGTACCTGTCATCGCTGCCTGAAAATATTTCAGATGAGAGAAAGGCGGTTATCAAGTTCGCACTGTCCTCGGTAGGAAAAGTTCCTTATTACTACGGCGGTAAGGCAAGCGGCAAGAATTATGAAGCGAATGGTTTCGGTCGTGTCGTTGAAGCCGATTATAAAGGACGTGTACTCCGTGGTCTGGATTGTTCCGGATGGGTACAATGGGTCTACTGGTCAGCGATCGGTAATAAACTGAATGGTGCAGGCAGTACGGCGGCTCTGATAGGTGAAGGAACGAAAATCAAGCGCTCTGAGCTGCAGCCAGGTGATATCATCGTCCGTGTAGGCTCGGATTCGCATGTCGTCATGTTCCTTCAGTGGGCCGGTAATGGAAATATGATCGTCATCCATGAAAATTCCGGTGCGAACAATGTCAGTGTGAATGAAGTTACGGCGAACTACCCATACTATCGTAAACTCATAAATTAAAGAGAGCTTACAGAGCCTTTTGCAAACAAAATCAAATAAGTTTTGCAAAACCTATTGACATTTTCATAGATTAAGAGTAATTTATTCGAGTATGCCGCGTGACGAGGTAAAAGTGTGTGAAAACACCACCGAAGCCAGCGAGTAATGATAAAAAGGAGGACCCTCGTAATGTATGCAGTAATCCTTACAGGTGGAAAGC
>CAKQWR010000003.1 GCA_934279105.1 uncultured Oribacterium sp.
CACGCGAACAGCTCCTCGATCATATCTGGGGCTATGAGTTCGCAGGCGATTCCCGCACGGTCGATGTCCATATCAAGCGACTGCGCGAGAAGCTGCCGGGCAATCCAGACTGGGAGATTTCCACTGTTTGGGGCATCGGCTACAAATTCAGAGTTATCTAAACGCCGTCGGGCTAAGCTTTTTCATCATCGTCAACACTAGGCTGTCAACGCTATGAAGCGCCGTCAGAGTGGGGAGAGCAGCCTTCCGGAACCATACACCGAGGACGTGAAAAATCAAAATCGGAGTCCTTAGAATCACTTGGATAATTTTCCTTAGCACCCCCTGCAACGCTGAGTTTTCATAAAGAAAACCTCAGCGATTGCAGGGGGCCTAGTGATTCTTAGGACTCCGATTTTAAATTTTTCCGCCGCAGGTGTACTGTGTTCCGGAAGGCTCCCCCCGGCGGCGTTTCATATCGTTGCCACCTCGGTATCAATGTACGAAAGGTTCCCACCCGACGGCATTCCTTATGCCTCTGGTATCTCGTAGCTTGCCTGTGGCAGCGTAAAGGTGAATTCGGTACCGACGCCCTCCGTGGAAACGCAGTCGATGTTCTCACCATGGGCGGTGATGATGGACTTCACGATGCTAAGACCGAGGCCGGTACCATGCTTGTCCTTACCACGGGACTGATCCGCCTTATAGAAACGATCCCAGATTTTCGCGAGGTCACGCTTCGGGATACCGATGCCGGTATCCTTCACTGAAATAAAGATTTTCGTTCCGCGGATACCGGTGCGAATCAGAATTGAAGAATTCGGATTACTGAACTTAAGCGCGTTGTCGATCAGGTTATAAAGAACCTGCTGAATCTTACTATAGTCCGCATACACCATTTCCTTCTTTTCCGCAAAGGTCAGCTCGAAGACGATGTCCTTCTTCTGGCAGGTCATCTCGAAGCTCGCACAGACATCACGAATCACACGGTTCACATCGAAGTTCGTCCGACTGAGAAAACCCTTCTTATCGAGGGTACCGAGACTCAGCATGGACTGGGTCAGCTTCGTGAGACGGTCGGTCTCCGAAATCAGACGCGTCAAGTACTTCGCTTCCAGCTCCTCTGGAATTGTACCATCGAGGATGGCTTCGAGGTAGCCCTTGATGGAGGTTAGTGGAGAACGGAAATCATGACTCACGTTTGCGATAAACTGCTTCTGATAATCATCCGATTTCGAAATCTCATCCGACATGAAGTTCAGGGTCTCGGCAAGATATCCCATCTCATCCTCTGTATTTGTTTTAATCTTATAGTGATAATCGCCGGCGGCATACTTCGTCGCCCCTTCCGTGATCTGCTTCAGCGGACGATACACGATCACATAAAAGACTGCCATGATCAGCAGTGACAGGATAAAGATGATCAGTGCCGTGATGTAGACGATGTTCAGAAATTCATTCTGCGCAGCGACGATATTCGTAACCGGCTCATGGATGATGACATAGCCGCCGGTCGTATAGCCGCGCATCACGGGTGCCATGACCGACAGCACTTCGTCAGAAAACAGATCATGATAACAGCCGACTTTATAGCGCATTCCGGTCATCGTACTGTCGAAATCCGGAATATCGGTATCCTTATGTCGATCTGCATCCGAATCACTCAGCACCTTGCCGTTCCGGTCGACGATCCAGACGTCGACATCGAGGAAGGTGGAAACCGCCTTCATCTGCTGACTGACCACATCCGTACTGAGACTCAGGTTCTCGGTTTCGGAATACGTGGATGCAATCAGTGTCGCTTCGCTATAGAGGCTGTTCGCTTTTTCCTTGATGAGGTAGCGGTAGGTGAGTCCGGAGGACAGAATCGCTACCACCGCGAAGCCCAGCACACCGAAAACGATATACGCTACGATAAATTTTGCAAATAAGGATCGTTTCATACTTTAAATAAATGGGGTCTGCCCCCATTACGCAGTTCTCAAGAACACTGTAAAAGAGGATCAGGCCCCATAAACCTTAGTTATTCAGTACCAGTTTCGCACTGCCATAGATACCGGCATCATTGCCGAGCGTTGCCAGTACGATGTCTGCCTTCTTCGTAAGAATCGGCGTATGCGCTTCGTAGTGCTTCTTTGTGAGATCGATCAGATACTGACCGGCTCTCGAAACTCCGCCTCCGATGACATAAACTTCCGGATCTGCCACCATGGAAACGGTCGCCAGTACGCGGCCGAGGTAGCCCATGCTGGTCTCGATGGTCTTCACAGCTAGTGGATCACCTGCCTTTGCGCAGTCACATACATCACGTGCACTGAGTGCATCACCGAAGTCACGCATCGTGGATGCCTCGTCACTTGCAGCGAGAATACGCTTCGCTTCCCGAACGATACCGGTTGCACTCGCCACCTGTTCGAGACAGCCATGACCACCACAGTTGCATGCCTCCTTCTCACCTTCACGTACCTGGATATGACCGATTTCTGCACCGGCACCATGTACACCGGCGATGATATGACCGGCGATGATGAGGCCACCACCGACACCGGTGCCGAGCGTCACCATCATCAGATTCTCGTGGCCTTTACCACCCCCCTGCCACATCTCGCCGAGCGCGGCAACATTGGCATCGTTTCCTACAGCACAACGGATCTTTCCGCCCATGAGCTCCTGCATCTCCTTCGCCGGCCAACGATCATGCCAGCCGAGATTTACGCAGATATGTACATAGCCATTCGGCTCGACCGGACCAGGCACACCGATACCGATACCCTCGATATCCGTGAGCTCGATGCCCTTCTCCTCGAGACGCTTCTTCAGCGCTTCCGCCACGTCCGGAAGAACATACTTTCCGCCCTCTTCCTTCCGCGTCGGCACCTCCCACTTGTCCATAAGGACACCATTGATCGTGAAAATACCGCACTTGACGCTTGTACCGCCGACATCAACACCTACGCAATACTGATTCATAGAATCCCCCTTATTAAAAAATCAACGTATTTGATTACTTCAGTTTAATCGATTCCACCGCACCGGCACTTCCAATGAGAAGATTAAGTCCCAGTGGATTCTTCATTTCACAGGACACCCGAGCTCTGGAAATCGAGGTATCGATCGCGCCACTGTACTTCAGACTGCCACGCATATCGTAAACCTGAAGTGTTGTATTATTGTAAATCAGAACCTTGTCCTGATCGATATCAAAATTCGTATAGTTCAGCTGGAACGGTGTCGAGAAAACAATCTGTCCGTTCAGTCGATATACACTCAGCAGATATGGTTCCGAAGACGCCTCCGAATCGCTGTTGTCCGTGATGACACCGATGTAGTCGTCCGCATAACAGATGGCCTGCATCGTCTGTTCGATGTCGATTTTCTGTGTCAGCTCCGGACTCGTCAGCACCTTCGTACTAAAGAATGCGATACCGCCATCATAGAACGCCTGCGCATGCGTATCATCCGAGAAGTGCACTCTTCCGGCGAGATGTCCACTGAAATCCTCTGTAAATCCACCCACAACACGGTTGCTTCCTGCATTCTGGCCGACTTCACTCAGATTATAGAAAATCACCTTATTCTGAATCGTACCGTTTTCGATGCATGCGAAGGAAGCCATCAGCTCCGTGCCATCCGGAGAAACCGAAATATCCACCGGATATCCATCGCCATCCAGTACAGACTTAATCGAAATATCGAGCGCTGCACCTTCCTTCGAAAAAACAGTAATGTAACTTGCCTTCGAATCCTCAAGCAGTGCATAGGTCACACCACTTCCCGCAACCGAAATCTTCGTAATCGGTAGATTGGTCTCTGCCTGTCCGGTGGTTCCGGTTTTATTCATGATGTAAATCGACGCCTTCCCCTGATCTGCGATGGCACAGTAGTCACCATTGATGGAAACATATGGATTATTCATCTCATAGGCCTGATTCCAGATCGTCTTTCCAGTGGAATCGATATACGTTGCGCCATCACGGGTCACCTTCAGGAAACCATCGCCGAAGATTTCATAATCTTCATAATCCGTTTCCACGGCTCCTTCCTCTCCCGTAAAGCTCGTCCGCCAGTTCTGCGTGTAGCTCGTGTAGGAACGTTTCATCATATACACCGCGCCTGCCAGCATCGCCCCCAGAATCAGAACGACGACAAGAAAAACAAGGAGGCGGCGACGCTTTCGTCCCCGCTTCTCCTCTTCCTGTGCCTGCACCACTTCCTGTCGCATCAGTTCCTTCGTATCCACGACACGACGGCGCAGTTCCTGTTTTCGATTTTCTCTCTCTGTATCTGCCATAAAGGGCACAACTCCTCAACTCGAATTCATAAAAGAACTCATTTTCCGGCGGTCAATGCAAACGCCATGCGGCACATACCCACCCAAATCTATGCCTTTACTCGTAGAGATGCGCAGGATAAACACCCTGATCTACAAGCTCCTGTAAAGACTTCTGAACGGCATCCTTATCCTCGGCATAGGTTACGCCGAACCACTTATCATGGTCCTTCAGTACCTTCACCGTCGCATGGCCTGCCAGCATCAGCTTCGAAATCTCTGCAGGGAGAAGGTATTCACTCTTCATCTCCTCACCATGGGCATCCAGCCATGCCGGGAAGTTCTCGATGAGAACATCCAGGTACTTCTCCGGAAGACCAAACATATTCATGGAAACGATGGCATCACCATCGACCTCCACCGGATTCCCATCGCCATCCTTACCGATCAGACGACCATCCGCCTGCTTTCCGATGTCATAAGTCTCATTGATGGCATGAAGATAGCCACCCTCACCCATCTCACAGACGCCACGGTTTACGGTTCCGTTATCAGACAACGTGTTGCCGACGATATAACCCGCCATGCACATATCAAAAACCGACGCGTCCTCGTCCATCGTATTTACGAGATAGTCATGAATCAGCTTAAAACCCTCACGACCATAGAAGTCATCTGCATTGATGACCGCAAACGGACAGTCGATGAGGTCACGCACCTGAATCAGTGCATGTGCAGTACCCCATGGCTTCTTTCTGCCTTCCGGTACATGATAGCCCTCCGGAAGCTTATCGATCTCCTGGAAAGCATACTTGCATTTCGCGATCTTCTCGACACGATTTCCGATGACCTCACGGAAATCCTCCTCGATGTCCTTACGGATGATAAACACGATCTCATCAAATCCGGCCTCCAGCGCATCATGAATAGAATAATCCATGATGATTTCTCCACCTGGTCCCAGCTTTGCGAGCTGCTTGATACCACCGCCGAAGCGGGATCCAAGACCTGCCGCCATAATTACCAGTGCCGTTTTCTTCATTTTCTTTACTCCCTCTCTTGCCCATACACGAACAGGCAGATGACCAGAAACAGAAGGAAGTTTCATACGAAACGACCGCCTCGCCCGTATACAGACAGGCCGCTGTTTCCGTCTTACTCCGATGTCAAACTACATTTTATTGTATCAATTTATCCAGGTCTTGTGAACCTTACACGACGAAAGGCTTCGATTCCTCCTACAGACCGCAGCTGCGCCCTGTCTCACATCGGATCAGTATGTACTGCCCGGCATCTTCGTACATTATTTCACTTCATCCAGAATTTCTGCGAGGGCTGCGATCTGTGCGCTCGTCGTCGCCCAGGAGCTACAGAAGCGAACGACCATCTGATCCTCACCATACGGCTCCCATGGCGTACAGATGACCTCCTTTGTCTTCAGCGCTTCCAGCGTCTTCTTCGGCATAATGATGAACTGCTGGTTCGTCGGAGAATTCAGGAAGAACGAATATCCGCGCTCACGGAATACCGTCTTAAGCTCTTCGGCGCGGTCGATGGCATTGGCCGAAATCGCTGTATAAAGATCATCCGTAAACAGCGCGTCGAACTGCACACCGTTCAGGCGACCCTTCGCAAGCAGGGCACCATGTTCCTTGACCATGGTCACCATCTGCTTCGGTGCACCACCATGCGGATAAACGACCGCCTCGCCGCAGAGTGCGCCGACCTTCGTGCCGCCGATGTAGAACACATCCGTGAGACGGGCGATATCTTCCATCGTCACATCCGTGTCACGGCTCATCAGTCCGTAGCCGAGACGGGCGCCATCGAGGAAAAGCGGAAGTGCCCACTTGTGGCAGACCTCCGCCAGTGCCTCCAGCTCTGCCTTCCGGTAGAGTGTGCCATACTCGGTCGGATGGCTGATGTATACCATACCTGGGAAGACCATATGATCATGGTCACCATCTGCATAGAAAGCCTCGACCATATGGTCAAGCTCTGCTGCGTCCATCTTGCCATCGTGGCTCGGAAGAGCCATTACCTTATGACCGGTAAATTCGATGGCGCCGGCTTCGTGGCAGTTTACATGACCGGACTGTACCGATACCACCCCCTCATACATACGAAGTGTCGTGTCGATCACTGTCTGGTTCGTCTGTGTGCCGCCGGTCAGGAAAAAGATCTCCGCCTCCGGACAGCCGATAAACGCACGAATCTTCTCCTTCGCACGCTCAGTGTAGACATCCGTACCGTAGCCTGTCAGCTGCTCCATATTCGTCTTCGTCAGTGCCTCCAGCACCTTCGGATGACAACCCTCTGTATAATCACTTGCAAAATTCAGCATCTTCATTCCCTCCCGGATTTCTTCATTCCTGATCTTTCAAGTTCCGATCTTTCTATGTTTGCGTCTTCGAAAGACATACTAGGAAGCATTTTAACACTGTAGGGCGGTAAAACCAACTGATTTACTATAGATAAAATAAGAAAACAGCCATAAGAATAAGCGTCACTGACGACGGAGTCATCCTTTGAAACGGCACTTTTATGCAAACAAAAAGAAGCCGTCCGAAGACAGCTCCTCCTTATGTTCTATTACTTTCCGAGAATGGCATCACGAAGCGGTGCTGCGATCTTCTCAAGCTCTGCTTCATCGGTGATCTTATTCAGGTTCGGATCCATCGCAAAGGTTCCGCCCCACTCAAACTGATCCTGATACTTCGGAACGAGGTGCATATGAAGATGGCAGCCTGTATCGCCATACATACCGTAGTTTACCTTATTCGGGTGGCAAACCGCATGAATCGCATTCGCAACCGTTACCACATCCGCGATAAATGCTGCGCGATCTTCCTCGCTGAGCTCCAGCATCTCGGATACATGGTGCTTCGATGCTACGATGCATCTGCCCGGATGGCTCTGCTCCTTAAAAAGATAAACGGTAGAAGCCGGAAGCTCACAAATCTCGTACCCGAACTTCGCAACAAGCTCGCCCTTTGCGCAGTACGCACAATCCGGATGTTCCTTCGCCATATCTGCCATATCAAAATCCTCCTTTTTGTATGCAATGCTGTCGGCCAGCACGCTTATGTTCATTCGGCATTATTATATCACCGACAGCACAACATGGAAAGCGCTTACAGAAAAGAGGCTATGCACGCGCAGCCCTCTCCTTCTATTCCTGCTTCCATCTAATAATATTGTAAGAATAGGACGGTTTATCTCTATAGCTTTTTCCGCTGCGATTCGCTACCATAGATATAGTAGACTTCGCGGGATCATCGTATCCCCGAAAATCCAGCGTGGAGGGTGGATGTATGAGAAAAAACATGAAGAAATACCTTGCAGTGATCGTGGCGATGAGCGCGATGCTGCAACTAACAGCATATGCGGGACCTGGCTTTTCATCGAGCTACTCTCAGGATGCGGCAGCGGCGGCCAATGCAAAATACGCAGCGGCACATGGCGGTCCGGCGGTGGATGTGGTGATACCTGGACCGACCGTGCCTTCACAGGATACGGCCGCTCAAGCAGCAGCTCAGAAGGCAGCGCAGGAAGCGGCAGCGCAAAAAGCGGCACAGGAAGCAGCGGCACAACAGGCAGCCGCACAAAAAGCAGCGCAGGAAGCAGCCAAACAGGCGGCTCAGAAAGCGGCAAAGCCGGCGGCTACACAGAAAACCCAGACTTCAAAAACGGAGAGTGCTAAGGGAATCGACATGAATGCCATCAACAAGGACAGCGTATCTCCGGCAGAAGCGATGGCCATCGGTCAGAAACTTGCCACGGTGAACGGCATGAGCGTCACCTATCAGATGCCGAATCATCAGACCGAAGTCCTCGATGGACTGACGATTGCATCTTGGGTGAATGGCAGTAAGGGGACTACCGTCTCCGTTGATGCCGCAAAGGTCGCCAGCTATGTACAAGGACTTCGTGAGAAGTATGATACTTCGAAGGGTATACAGACCTGGCAGAGTGCAGACGGCACCACGAAATCGATCACGACCGACTATGGCTGGCACATCGATCAGAATAAGGAAGTGGAGGCGCTTACAGCGAATATCCAGAGCCTTCAGTCCGTAACCAGAGAGCCGGTATACTCCTCTCGTGCCGTACAGGAAGAGATGCCACAGTGGGGAAAGACCTTTGTAGAAATCGACATTTCGTCTCAGCATGTGTACTACTATCAGGATGGGGCCTGCGTATGGGACAGCAAGTGCGTCACCGGTACCGCAACGAATCCGGATCGTGCAACACCGACCGGTGTGTTCGCACTGAAGTACAAGCAGCGAGATCGTGTCCTTCGTGGACGCATCAATCCGCAGACCGGAAAGCCGAGCTATGAATCGCCGGTATCCTACTGGATGCCATTTAACGGCAACATCGGTCTCCACGACGCAAACTGGCGCTCCAGCTTCGGTGGAAATATCTACCTGAAGAGTGGAAGCCACGGCTGTATCAACCTGCCACCGAAGAATGCAAAAACGCTCTACGACCTCATTACGCCAGGCACCACCATCGTGGTTTGTGACTGATGGAAGGTCTGGACATCGCTCAGCCACTACCTGAGCGATTGACATCGAAAGTGTACAATAACAGATAGCGGATAAACAAAAATCACCGATTCATCACATCAGAGGATGCATCGGTGATTTTTTATCTGCTTATTTCTGTTTCCGCATTATTTCTGTTTCCGCATCGCAACGATAAACAGTGCGGTGGTGATTGCTTCAGCGACCGTGAAGGCGAGCCAGATGCCGGTCATGCCGAAAAGCCAGGCCATGATGAACGCACAGAGGATGATCGCTACGACGCCGCGGACGATGGACACGATGAAGGACCACATCGCAGACTCGGTCGCGGAGAGATAGCCGGTGCCGACGATGTTGAAGCCGGCGAAAAGATAGCCGATGAAGTAAAGCCGCATGCCGACGATGCCCAGCCGCGCCATCTCCATGTTCTGTTCCGTGTTGAAAATTTCCACGATTCGGCCTGGGAAAAGGTTAAACACAAGAAGGAACAAAAGTGCAAATACCAGCGACGTCCCCATCGAAAGCCACAGCGTTTCACTGACCTGCTTCTTCAGACGTTTTCCGTAGAAATCACTGAAGAGTGGCTGTGCCCCCTGCGCGATACCACCGAACACGGCCGTTTCCACGAGGGCAATGTTACTGATGACACCAAACGCTGCGACGCCGACATTGCCCGCCAGCGAAAGAATCAGGAAATTGAAGACGAGCATCGACATACCGGATGCGATGTCTCCGATAAAGGCCGACGTTCCAAGCTGCGAACTCTGCACGATTCTGCTCCATGATGGCTTCCAGTTCTTCATCCGAATCGAGCACTTCTTCGTGAAAAGATGCGTTCCACACACGGTGCAGCTCACAATCGGTGAAATACCCGTTGCAAGCGCAGCACCTGCGATACCGAGTCCCATCGGGAACATGAAAATATAGTCGAAAACGATGTTGAAAATACCGCTCAGAAACACCGCCACCATCGCTGTCCGTGGAGCACCGTCATTTCGCGTGAAGGCACTGAAGCAGCGATTGATCATAAACAGTGGAGAGAAGATCATAAAGATCCGCGTATATGGAACGCCCATCGCACTGACCGCCGCATCTGCGCCAAGCAGGCGAAGAATCTGTGGTGCACAAAACACGCCGAGGAACATAAACGGAATGCTGCAGAGAATCGACCATGCGATGGCATTCGTAAAGTACCGATCCGCATCCTCCTCTCCCCGTGCTCGGCAGATCGTGAAACGCGTCGCCGCGCCGACCGAAAACATATCACCGAAGGCAAAAATCAAATTATACAGTGGCAGCACCAGATTCAGCGCCGCCATGCCGGTCGCTCCACCCGCAATGGAGATAAAAAACGTATCCACCAGAATGTACGCCGACATACCGATCTGACCGATGATATTTGTCGCTACATATTCTGTAAAAAGCGCCGCGACGCTCGTCGTCCGTGCGTTCTTCTGATTCATAGAAACCTCACTCATCTCTCTTTGATATACTCTGCGGTCGTCATCAACTCGACATGCAGCGGGCACAGTCCCTGCAAGATCGTTTCCACCGCACGCTCGCTGTCCGCGTTGACCCCTGCGCAGGCATCCGTCAGATAGACGAAACGATAGCCTGCATCGGTTCCCTCAAAGAAGGTCGAAAGAACGCAGCACTCTGCCACCACTCCGGTAAGGACGATCCGTCCATCATGCACCATGCTGCGGTCTGCTGCCACACGGACATACTCGTTCGAGAAGCAGCTGTAGGTACATTTATCGACATACGGAAATTCTTCTACATAGCGGGCGATCTTCGGGATGAATTCATTCATCACCGGATTCTCGTTGATCGCACGATTTTCACGATTGTAGTCCACCCAGACACCCTGTGCATCCTCATCGGAAGGTGCGATATAGCGGGTCAGCCAGACGCTCGGCGCATCCTCCCGCTCCAGCACATGATCAAGCAGCTTCTCGATATTGTCCGCCGCTTCATTCATGTGTTCACATGCCCATGGATTCCCCGGCTGGTACACCTTCTGCATATCGATTACCAGAATCGTATCCTGTTTTTTCATCGCTTCCATCCTTCCTTTTCGGCGTCCTCGACAGCGACGCATCGAAGCGTAGCATATATATGTAAAAATTTATGTCGTAATAGCGCCGAATTCCTGTGCAAATTTCCATGATGCTTGTGTGATTCTTAACAAAGTTTTCGAAACCACACGCCTTTTCCGTAAAAATCATGTAAATCATGCCACTCAGTGGTATAATCTTTCTAACTATAGCATATTCTATCGTTGAGCTATAGACCAACATGAAAAGGGGAGAATTATGGGAAAGCTTTTTAAAACAAACTTCACCACACCTGTCATCGTTCTGATTCCGGCTTGTATCGGTATCAACTACCTCGGTAAGCTCTTCGCAGCTGTACTGAAACTGCCACTCTGGCTTGACTGTATCGGCACCTGCATCGGCGCGATCCTGGGCGGCCCGATCATCGGCGGTATCTGCGGCGCAGCAAACAACCTGATCTATGGCTTCACGACTGGAGACAACATCACACTTGTGTATGCTCTGACCTCCTTCTTCATCGGTATCGTGGTCGGCATCATGGCACGTCTTGGCTTCATGAAGACCTTCCCGAAGGCGATGCTTACAGCATGTGCAGGCGGTCTCGCAGCGGTTGTTGTTTCTACCCCGCTGAACATCATTTTCTGGGGCGGCACCACCGGTAACGTATGGGGCGATGCTCTGTTCGCCGCAACACAGGCTGCCAAGATGCCTGTATTCCTCGGCTCTTTACTTGACGAAATCGTCGTAGATGTACCGGATAAGCTGGTCACCTTCGTTATCGTTTACTTCATCATCAAGGGTCTGCCGAAGAAGCTTACGGCACTCTATGACGCAAGCAGCGATATCCAGTCTCTCGACTGATTACGGTAACGGGCTGATATCTGATCATCAACAAGAAGCACATACGCGGCAACTTGCTTGATTAATCACCGACACATTTGGTACAATAAAATCGAACATTGAAACACGGGCGGTCATCGTATTTGAGGTGACCGCCTTTCTTTTAAAATTTCGTTCGCTTCGGCAATGCCTCCATCAGGATGCATCTCATCCGGTTTTCGAGCACGCAGTACATCGTCCGTGACTGCCTGTTCGGAAGCGAAACGCCGTAGCCGCGAAGTCCGCAGGTGAATATCATGAAATCCATCTCTCTTTATACGAACAACGGCTCCTGGCTTACGAAGCTCCATCCGTTCTCGAAGCTCTTCTATCTCGTCGCCGCCATCGCGGTGCCACTGATGTCCGGACATCTCGCGTTCTTCCTCGGTGCGATTCTGCTCAGTATCGTTCTCCTGAAGAGTGCCGGACTCGTACACAGGGCATTTCCGCTGCTGGCCTTCTCCTTTACGATCATCCTGACAGTCATCATCGTGCAGGGCGTCTTCAACCAGAAGAACATGCGTATTCTCTTCTCCCTGGGACCGATTCATTTCTATAAGGAAGGACTTCTGTATGCTGCCCATATCGGTCTCAATATCCTCAACATGCTCCTCAGCTTCGCGATTCTCGTGCTGACCACCAGCCCATCCGAGCTGGTCGAGGAACTCGAGAAGAAGGGCTTCAGTCCGAAATTCGGGTACATCATCAATTCCGTATTCCAGATCATCCCACAGATGATCGGCACGATGAATACCATTTCCGACGCCCAACGAAGCCGTGGCATGGAAACCGAGGGGAAACTCAGCACGCGCGTGCGTGCCTTCCTGCCGCTCATCTCGCCGGTCGTTATGTCCGCCCTGACCTCGACACGTGAGCGTGCCATCGCCCTCGAAGTGCGTGGCTTCGGTGGCACCGCAAAGAAGACCTATCTCTACAGCCACCCGTATACGAAGGCAGATAAAGTTCTCAAGTGGCTCAGCATCATCGCGGTCGCGGTAACCATCGTCCTGCGCATCATCCACGTACTGTAATGGAGGAAATCATGTCTCTCATCGAAGTGAAAGATTTAAAATATCGTTACCCGGGAACGACGGAGCTTGCGCTCGATGGCGTCAGCTTCACCGTCGAGAAGGGGGAGTTCATCGGCATCGCCGGTGAAAACGGCGCCGGCAAGAGTTCACTCAGCCAGGCACTGCTCGGTCTCATCCCACAGTTCTATAAAGGCGCGTATGGTGGTTCCGTCACCGTCGGTAGCATGGACGCGCGCTCGACACCCGTTTCCGAGCTCTGCCGTCATGTCGGTCTCGTTTTCCAGAATCCATTTAATCAGCTGAGTGGTGCGAAGGACAACGTCTACGACGAGGTCGGCTACGGCCTTCAGAACCTCGGTTTCCCACCGGAAGAGATCCGCACCCGCGTAGAATCTGTACTCCGCAACTTCGGCATCTGGGAGTATCGCGATCGAAATCCGTTTGACCTGTCCGGTGGTCAGCTCCAACGCGTGGCGATCTGCTCTGTTCTCGCGATGAATCCGGATGTGCTGATCCTCGATGAGCCGACTTCCCAGCTCGATCCGGCGGGCTCGGAGGAAGTATTCCATACGGTCGACGAACTCACGAAGATGGGGATCACCATCATCATGATCGAGCAGAAAATCGAGAAACTCGCCGGCTACTGCGACCGAGTGCTCCTCATGCGCCATGGAAAAGTCGTCGATTACGACACACCGCGAAAGATTTTCTCTCGCAGCGACCTCTACGAACTCGGCGTTAATCCACCGGCCTATACCAGCTTTGCGCGTGCCAATGCACTCTTCTTCGAGGATGGCACCCTCCCGGTAACACATGCGGAAACGCTGCGTCTTATAAAAGCTGCCAGTGCAGACCGCACGAAGCTCATCGCTTCGCTCCGTGCGATGACGGAGGGACTGCAACGGAAGGATGGAACAGCAGATGCGGCAACCTTTCAGGTGCAGGATTTACGCTTCTCCTATGTAAAAGACAGAGAAGTGCTGCATGGGCTCAATCTCACGCTCGATAACCGGCCGACCGCCATCATCGGACAGAACGGTGCAGGCAAAACGACGCTCGTTCGTGTCCTGAAGGGACTGCTCAAACCGGATAGCGGCGAAATCCGCTACCAGGGTGAGAATCTCGAAACGAAAACGGTTGCAGAGCTCGCTTCCCGCGTCGGTTACGTCTTCCAGAATCCGGACGACCAGATCTTTAAGTACAACGTTCTCGAAGAGGTTATGTTCGGTCCGCTGAACATCGGCATGTCTCAGAAGGAAGCCGAGGCAAGTGCGCATGCGGCACTCCGCACGGTCGGTCTCGGTGAAAAGGCCGGAGAAAACCCATATGACCTCGAGCTTTCTGACCGAAAAATGGTCGCCATCGCTTCTGTACTCGCGATGAACACGGATGTCATCATCCTCGACGAGCCGACCATCGCGCAGAGCTGGAACGGTCGAGAAAAAATCCGCGACATCATTCGTGCACAGGCCGCACAGGGTAAGCTCGTCATCGCGATTCTCCATGATATGGACTTCGTCGCGAACTCTTTCGCACGTGTCATCACCATGGCACACGGCGAGATTCTCACCGATGGCACACCGAATGAAGTCTTCCGGAACAAAGCGGTCCTTGAAAAAGCTGCGCTCGCCGCACCGCCACTCTACGAACTTCTGGAAGAACTGGAAGCGATGTAATGTAAAAGAACCCATTTAAAATCGAGAAAAGAAAGCCGCCAGCAGATTCGCCGGCGGCTTTCTTATGCCCGAAATTTATTCTGTTTCGATATTTATATCCACTTGTCAAAATGCGTGAACCGACTTTCCATCATGAAAACATGATCGTGATATCACACTTTTCCTGGATACCCATACGCTCGATGTAGATATCGGTCTTCGGAATCCACTTATCGATGTAATCGTCGAGCTCTGCGGTTCCCTCACGATCGATGACATTCTCGATCTGCTGCGGATACTTGATATCCATGAAGATACGAAGATCATATGGATCTCCGAAGTACGGATTCATGCAGTAGGTACCTTCGATGATGTTCAGGCGTTTCACCGGGACATCCCGGGCGAACTCCGCATCAAAATCCATCGTATGATAGTTAAACGGACGATAATGCACGATTTCCTTTCGGAGTACAGGCTCCAGAACCTCCTCCTTAAAGCGCTCGTAATCGACATTGCCCCCGACCTCACGAAGACGCTCCGGTGTGCGCTGATGCGCCTGGAGATAGTAATCGTCGAGATGGAAAAGATTCCCTCCGAACTTCTGATGAAGATATTTCGAGATGGTGGTCTTTCCTGCGCCGGTACGACCATCGATTGCAATCAGTAACGTATCATCCTCGGTACGTATCAGCTCCTCTATTGCGAGAACCACGGGCATGAAACGCTCGCGATCCCTCTGCTGCTGCTCATATGAACTTGACATAATTTTCCTTCTGGAACTCCCACCCGTGCCGGACAAAACCCTTTCAGGCCCTGCTCCTTCCGTTTACCTCCGCAGGCGAATGTCTACATTGGTGAGCTCCCCGTCGCCACAAGTGCATCGACAGTGCCTGCATACAGGCCACTGACCATGCGTTTACGCAGATTTTACTCTGCAGAATCTTTTAGATTGTAGGCGTTTCCGAAATTTATGTCAAGTTTCGTACTTCATTTCGGCATCGGCAGCGCTGCATTAGTTATAGTTCGCACATGTCTCCATACAGACGTGGCCCGAAGGGCAACGTCTGCGTAAGCTATGACGTAAACTGTAATTTACAGCTCCAGCATACGGGCGGCTTCTTCGCGAAGCGCACTGCGCTGGTCACGGAGGAGCAGGAACTGATTATACTGGTAGTAGGTGTCGTTTCCGCACTCTTTAATGAAGCGGAGGCAGGCGCTGCTGGCGTTCAGGTTCGAGAGGAAGATGACCATCTCCTGTCCATCCGAAAAGCTGTCGTGCAGAAAGCGGAATGCATTCGTAAGCTCTGAATCGGTCTTCTCGATGGCCTCTTTTCGCGCACTCTCTCGCTTCATGAACCACTGCTTCGCAAGGGCATACAGTTCCTCGTCCGTCGTCGCTGTGCGGTCGCCGTGGGCCATGCCGAGTTCGTGCATAAGCTCCTCCAGTGCGAGGATGACCTTTCGCTGGATACGCTCAGCACGATGACTGAGCATATGCGCCTTCTGCTGGCGCTGGAGCTCTGCCACCATCGCATCATGGTCAGCAGCGAGCTGTGTCGCCAGACCGCGCCATGCTGCAGGCGCATCGGATGCTGTCGGCGCGGTATGTGCGTTCTGGTCGACGGCATTGGCCGAAGATCGTGCATCCCGCAGCTTTTTCATCTCGGTGAAGACCATACGCTGAATATCTACCTGTTCGCCATAGGCGCGGAAGCCCTGGCCGAGGGCATCGGTGAGGAGGCCAATCAGTGACAGCTTCTCGTCGAACGGTGCACCGATGAGTGCCGTGATGTCTGTCGGGCGCTGGCCGGCAAGGATTTCCGGTACATGATAGGTCGTGCGGTACTTCTGATAGAGGTCATAATAGGTCGCGAAATCGCGTGCGACCTCCGGATCCTCCAGGTACTGCAGCACCAGCTCGCGCGTGATCGGGAGATTCATCTCCTCGTACACCTTCATGATACGGCTCAGGTCCTCCCAGCCACGGGCGGTGACAAACTGCTGCCCGTTGAGATCCGCCTTTACGATATAGAAATTCTCTTTCTTGATATCGAGGTAGGCGAGAATCGCACCGTGCACGCCCATCTGGTAGGCGTAGCGCTTCCAGGCTGCATAATCTGCGGTGATGTCCAGGCGCTTCACTCGATCGAGCGTAACGATATCGAAATCGCGCACGGATTTGTTGTACTCCGGTGGATTACCCGCGGTTACAATCACGAAGCCATCCGGCACCTTATGCGTACCGAAGGTCTTGTACTGCAGGAACTGCAGCATCATCGGAGCGAGGGTCTCGGAAACACAGTTGATCTCATCGAGGAAGAGGATACCCTCGTGGATTCCGGAGCGTTCGATCTGCTCATATACTGCGGCGATGATTTCGGACATCGTGTACTCGGTGACGGAATACTCCTCACCACCGAATTCACGCTTGCTGATATACGGAAGGCCGATCGCCGACTGTCGCGTGTGATGTGTGATGGTGTAGGAGATCAGGTTAATGCCGAGCTCTGAAGCGACCTGTTCCATGATCGCGGTTTTACCGATGCCCGGCGGGCCCATCAGAAGCATCGGACGCTGCTTCTCGACCGGAATCTTATAGGCGCCGGTCTCGTCTTTCAGAAGGTACGCCTTCACGGTATTTATAATTTCCTGTTTTGCTTCGATGATGTTCATTGCTATGCCTTTCATGTGTCTTCGTGTCGTTAGAGGTGCCCGGAGGACCGGCAACAGAAGCACAGTACTCCGCGTTCGGTAAAATCTAAGCCAGGACCCCTAAGCGGCACTAGGCCCTCTGCAATCGCTGAGTTTTCCTGATGAAAACTCAGCGTTGCTAGAGGGTTCCAAGGAAAGATAACACCAAGTGCCGCTAAGGGAACCTGGCTTGATTTTACACGAACTCTCCGTATGGCTTCTGTTGCCGGTCCTTCGGGCTCCTGCTTATGTGTCTACATGGGAGCTGAATCTTTCAAGTAGAGCTTCAGTGCCCAGTCCGGGACAGCCTGGTCGTCGATGTCTGCCCAGGGATCGAAAACGAAGGCGGTCTGGTAGTCGGTCGGCTTCGTCGGGTATGGGCCATAGCCATCCGTGAAGTACATAAGTCCCCGAAGCTCCGGCAGTTTTCCTTGTGCCCGCAGCTCCTCCACATAACGGAAAACCGGCCGGAAGTCCGTGCCGTAGCCGCCCTTCATCTCAAAATGCGCGGCGTAGTCTTCGATTTCCTCCGGCTTCGTCAGTACGACGTCCTTCTGCACCTGGTCATCACAAAGTACGAGGTGCACACAGATTCGCTGGAAGAAGCTCTCCCGCCGGCGAAGAATCGCTGCTGTCTCGTTCAGGAAGCGCTGCACCTGTCCCTGCTCCGTCGAGGCCGAGGTATCGATGGCGATGACGAGATTCGAGATGCGCCGTTCTTCACGAAACTCATTTTCCTCGAGCAGCGGCATGTTCCCGTAAACCTCCATGCCGTAATTGTAGTAGCCATAATCGAAGCTGTCCGGATCAACCCGCGTTACTTCGCGAACCACCGTCAGCTTCTCGAGAAATTCACGGAAGTCCGTTTCCTTTCGATACTGTGCGGCCAGCACCCAGGCGAGACTGCCGGTCTCCTCCGACGCCTCTGCGCCGAAGGTGGTGAGCTCCGTCTGCAGGCGCTCTGCCGTGTCCTTCCACTGCTGATCGAGCGCTTCTTCATCTATCCTTGTCAATGCACCTGCCCCGCTCTTCGGTGGTTCTGCCGAAGCTGCATCGGCAGCCGGTGGGGTCTGGCCGTTCGAACCGTTGGCTGGCTTTTCCGGATTCTCAGATGAATTCTTCGGGCTCTGTGCATCCTGTTCGTCAGAGGAGGCATCATCTGCGTCCTCCGGATTCGGTGTGCCCGGCGGAGTCATCCCGGACGGTGCATCCTTCAGAAGATCCTCCGGCATTTCCGGCACCTCACCATCGTTCTTCTTCCCATCCTCCATCCGCTTCCAGAACTGATGGTCACATTTGTGGAACTCCATTTTCAGCATCTGCTGCGTATCCAGGTCTGGTTTGTTCAGGTGAAAATAGTGATAGATTCGTTCCGCACTCAGGACCTTACACTCCGCCTTCAGACGCGCGTACCACTCTTCTCGGAACGGATACGCCGGGCGGTTGATGATATCATAGTCCATCGAATCCAGTACGGACTCCACTTGAATATCCGCCGCGAGATCCCAGAGCTCTTTATCCTCATACTGATCCGATGAAAACATGTGCCGGAAAACACAATGCAGTAAGATATGCAGATACAGCCGATTCAGCTTCTGCGGACTCTCCAGGAAGAGTGCGAAGACGAAGTTCGGATTATAGTGAATCGTCCGGGCATCGGTGCCCATGGACTGCGTTGCGAGGTCCATGGTATAGCCGAGGCTGTCCAGTGCGCGACCCATGAAGCGCATACTGAGATAGAGCTCCGTCCGCGACTCATTCAATATGCGATTTCCGAAATCAATCAGGTCCTGATGGGCCCGCATACGTTCTCGTTTCGCCACGACGGCTCCTTTCTACTTACATTTCGTCAGAGGACTCACAAAACCAACACAAAAAGCGTCATACTCCGAGCTTGGAAGACGCTCCACATAGCGTCTGTTGCTGCCCCTCCGAATACGCTTCGTAAACTCTCCGCTTTCTGTTCGTCACAGTTCGAACATCTCCGGGCCACTGCTTTCACCGCTTGCGAAATGTTTCCGATGATAGTCCATAAGGAGCGCAGCACTGGTGATGTCCTGCACTTCTGTACACATATCGAGCGCCGGCTGGATGGCGTCTTCCGAAATAAGCTCATGCATAACCATGAAGCGGAGTCTCTCTGCGGTTCGTGTCCTATCCTGCGGAATCCAGCGCAGTTCGCCTTCATGTCCGAAACGCTCTTCACGCTCTCCATAAAGCATGCGAGGCAGGATGAGCACACTCTGTGCACGGAGATAGTCCTCATATTGTATACGATACGAAGCCTCTAAGCGATAGGGATGCATCAGCCTTCCGAAGGCTGCATTGACCGCGCTCGCCGGCTCATCGTAGGTAAAACGTGGGAACTGACGGTCATAGCCCTGAAAATCGATACTGGTCCGGGTGATAAGCTGACGTGTCGCATAGCCGGAGCCTTCGATGTGCTCATGAATCGCACGGGCCATCGTGTCCTCCTGATAATTATCTGCATAGGATGGGAAGGTCAGCGCGGCCGTCGCGTAATAGCGACCATCGGTATGCGACTGAAGAAGCGGTGTCCGCTCTGCATCATCAGCGTGGTTTTCCGTTCCCCCACTGCGGAAAGAATCCCCTGCAGGCGTTGCAGCAAACGTGGTCCCCGGCAGGAGAAAATGCTCGTCTGCGCGGGGATGCTCCGGATCAACCGGAAAGTGAATGATCACCGGAAGCATCGCATCGCTGTCACCGACCAGCTCCTTCATCAGTCGAAAACTTCCCGGCGTGTGAAAAGTAAGCTCGATTTCCTGCAGCTCCGGACACTGACGAAGCGCACCATCATAGTAGTCGATGACGCTGTCACTGAACTTCACGTAGTGAAGATGCGCGCAGTTGTGGAAAGCAAAAGCGCGGATACAGCGAATGCTCTCCGGAAGGATGACCTCTTCAAGATCTGCGTGGGAAGCAAAAGCGCGGCCGGCGATTTCTTCGACCGGAATATGCTCCGGTGTTTCTGCCGGCACAAAAAGCGTCCGCATCGGGCCTTCATAGCCCGTCACGGACGCAAACGTTCGATTTCGTTCGGCTTTGATTTCAAATGTGAATGCCATACTGCACTATAGAATCCTGTCGTTTGTTGCTATGTTTCTCTGTCCACATCTGTGATTTCAGATGTGAGCGCTTTGCATCCGGGCCTTTGGGGGCTGAGATATGGGCGCCCGGAAGCTGGATGATCGCATCTCAGATATGAACGCCATGTGAAATCCACAGGCCGGTCGTTTCGTAATTCGGATATTTCTCGCGAAGTTCCTGAAGCGCTGCTGCCTTCGATGCACGTTCAGCCGCCTGATACTGCATCGCCTGTTGAAAAAGACGATTGTTCTCCGCCTGTACTTCCGAGGAGAGCGTCTCCATCGGTGCCGCCACATAGCTGGCCGTCCCCTGCAGTGCGCCATACACAAGCTGTGCCAGCTTTCCGTATGCGCCCTCTGTCAGATGCAGTCCATCACTTACATAATCCTCCGGATGGCCGAAGAAAAGATAGTACGGATTGATGACCGTCGCCGGCAGCTGCTGTCCGAGGTTCATCACCGGCTGAATCGTCTGCTGAATCATACCGAAATGAAGATCCCGGGAATCCGGTGCGATGATGATATAGATCTTCGGATTCTTCTTCGTCTGACGGAAGCTGTCGATCAGTTCCCTGTACTGATTCTGGAAGTAGAGCGGCGTGAAGTTGTACGCCCCGACATCATTGGACCCGAACATAAAGATCAGGATATCGGCGTCGTACCGGATGGCCGCCGTGTACGCATCGGTGTTCTTATATTCGACCGGCCCGTCATCGATGACATAGCTTCCGCTATAGCCGAAGTTTCGCACCTCGTACAGATCACCGAGCAGTGTCTGGAGCTTCGCCGGATAGGCTTCCGTATCCGCGAGAAGGAATCCGCGCGTCAGCGAATCTCCGATGCAGGCCACCTTCGTCTTCTGTGATGGCTTCGTGTCTGCATTCATGCTCTTGCTTGTGTTTGTACCTGCCCAGGCGGTTAGGGCAAGCGCTGCGCTGAGAAGAACCGTCAGGGCTACAATGCGTTTTATATTCATATACGTGGTTTGGGATTTCACAATATCCTTCCTCTCCGAGAACCTGTATTTCGCTATGTATATACTACGCATCTTTGTAAGCAAAAACAAGAGCAGAGCACCCCCTGTCGCTTACGATTCTCTAACAGAAAAAAGAAATCAGAAACGGCCGGAAGGTATCCTCCGATACTTTCCGGCCGTTCTTTTAGTGCTTGCACACGAATTCAGATACGACTTCGTTAAACTTATCCTTTTCATCCCAGAATACCGAGTGTACGAAGAACTTCTTCGATACTCTCGACCGGGATGATTTCGAGTCGGTCGCGTACTTCTGCAGCGACATCACAGAGATCATCCACATTTTCCTTCGGGATAAAGACCTTCTCCACACCGGCACGTTCTGCGGCCATGAGCTTCTCCGGAAGTCCGCCGATGGCGCTTACGGTTCCTGCGAGAGAGACCTCACCGGTCATGGCAACATTTGGCGGTACCGGGATGCCGGTTACGAGAGAGGCAATCGCGGTCGTCATGGTGATGCCGGCCGACGGTCCATCCTTCGGCGTCGATCCATCCGGCACATGAATGTGCAGATCATTCTTCTCGAAAATTTCCGCCTTCTCCGGGAAACGGGACTGCACGAGTGCCTGTGCGAGTGCGCTGGACTCCTTCATAACATCGCCGAGCTGACCGGTGATGATCGTCTTTCCGCTTCCCTTTGTGAAGAGACTTTCGATATAGAGGATCTCTCCACCGACCTGTGTCCAGGCAAGACCAGTGACTACGCCCGGCTGTGCAGATGCCTTCACCTTGTTATGCGGGAGGGCGTGCATATCGAGAAATTCACGAAGCTCCGCAGATGTCACCTTGATGACCGGATGCTTCTCTTCGTTCACTGCAGCGGTCTCGTTTTCCTTTGTTTCTGAGGTCGTCGCAGTCTCCGTACCGCCTTCATCCGAAGCCTCGGCAGAAGCAGTCGCCCCGCTCGTTTCTATCTGCGGTGCTGCTGCGTTTGCATCGCAGCTCTCCGCCGCTTCCGTTTCCTTGATGTACTTTACGGCAGCGATACGACAGAGTGTGTCGAGGCGCTTCTTCAAGCCACGGACACCACCTTCACGTGTATAATCCGAGATGATCGTATCGAGCACATCATCGGCGAGCTCTACATCACCCTCGCTGAGGCCGACGTTTTTCAGCGCCTTCGGGAAGAGGTGACGCTTCGCAATTTCGAGCTTCTCGGTCGGGGTATAGCCCTGGAACTCGATGACCTCCATACGGTTCAGCAGCGGTGCCGGAATCGTATCGAGGGTGTTCGCTGTGCACACGAAGAACACGTCGCTGAGATCATACGGTACGTTCATATAATGATCCGTAAAGCTGTTGTTCTGCTCCGGGTCGAGCACCTCCAGAAGCGCACTCGCCGGATCACCATTGAAGGAGCTGGAAAGCTTATCGATCTCATCGAGAACCATGACCGGATTCGATACACCCGCCTTCGAAATACCGTCCATGATACGGCCCGGCATCGCACCGATGTAGGTACGACGATGGCCACGGATATCTGCTTCATCACGCACGCCGCCGAGGGACACGCGCACATACTTCCGGTGCAGTGCTTTCGCGATGGACTTTCCGATGGAGGTTTTACCGGTACCCGGGGCGCCGACAAACACAAGGATGGAGCCGGCCTGTGACTTCCGTAGATTCATCACCGCAATCTGCTGGATGATACGCTCCTTCACCTTCTTCATACCGAAATGCTCCTCGTCGAGGATTTTCGCAGCCTCGCCGAGGTTGATATTCTCCGCCGGTTCCTTCTTCCAGGAAAGCCCGGTAATGAAATCCATGTAGTCATAAAGCATTCCGGACTCTGCCGAATTCGCGCCATCGTTCTTCAGACGGTTGAGCACCTTCGTGGCCTCACGCTTCGCCTCCTCCGGCATGCCGGATTCCTGAATTTTCTCCTCAAACTTCTGGATATCCGACACCTGCTCCGGGTGCATCTCATCGAGTTCATGCTGGAGATAGTCGATCTGCTTCCGGATCGCCTGCTCCTTATATGCTTTCTGGTAGTCCTCCTGCTGCGCTGACTGCGCTTCGGACGTCACCTTCGCGACTTCCGAATACTCATAAATGATCTGCTCCAGACGTGCGAAACGTTTCTTCGCCGAGTCCTCCGCCAGCATCGCATAGCGCTCTTCGTTTGTAAGCGTGAGCCACATACCGAGAACAGATGCGGCTTCTTCGATTGAACTGAACTGATCGATATAGGTGCGCATCATATCGCCGAAGCGGAAACGGGAAACCGACTCTCGAAGACCTTCCTTGATCTTCGCAAGCTTCATATGTGCCTCATCCGAATCCATATCCATGATTTCCGGACGCTTCGTCGTCTCAACGAAAATCTCATGATTCTCATTCACGGACACCTGATGTACATCAACACGGGCTGCCGTACGAACGACGACATAGCCCTCGGTGCTGATTTCCTCGATGACGCCCTCGACACCGATCGGATAGAAGCTCTCCGCTGTCATCTCCTCACGCGTCTCCTGATCCTTCAGGATGAGGATGGTCACCTCATCGCCCTGATAGACATTGTTCCCAGCCATCGCACGAAATACCTGGGTCTGGAAAAATATATTTGAATGCGGTAAAACCAGCACATTAAAAAGTGGTAATACTTTCATTTTCTTCTTTACTCCTGATTTTGTTAGCAGTCTGATTATACGAGTGCCAATCTCATAAAAGAATACCACCCGCCACATGCACTGTCAATTATCCACCGATAGTTCACGCTTTTTTAAGTTTTCATGATCCGGTGGAGCTGTGGGCGCAGGATGATCTCCGGAACCACGGTTCCTTCACGCACCGTCAGTGCGTACTCAACGGCATCCGCTACATCTTCTGCCTCGAGATGTGCGTCCATCGCCGGATCCGCCCGAAAATCTGCATGACGGTAGAGCTGTGTGTCGGTCATATCCGGAAGAATCGCCGTCACACGGACACCGTACTTCCGCGCTTCATCGAAGAGACTCCGGCTGAAGCTGAGGAGCCCGGCCTTCGTCGCTCCGTACGCCACCCCATGCGGGTTTGAACCTATCGCCGTCACCGACGAAATGTTGATGATGGCACCATGATTCTGCTTCAGTGTCCGAAGAAACTGCTGTGTAAGGATCATCGGCACCTCGAGGTTCACACGCACCATCTCAGAAATGCCCACAGCCGGAAGCTCTTCATGAAGCCCATAGTACGCAGCACCTGCGTTGTTCACGAGAAGCGCGAGGCACTGATTCTTTTCCTTCCACTCCTTCCGAAGTGATGTCACCAGTTCCGGCAGTTTCTTCGTCTCCTGCAGATCGAAAACGATCGGATGAAACGAAATGTCCTCCGGAAACTGACGCCCGATACCGTATACTTCATAACCAAGCTCGAGAAGGCGCTCACTGATTGCACGGCCGATACCGGAGGAGGCTCCGGTCACAAGCGCTGCTTTTGATTGATTTTCCATCATTCCTCCCATCGAAATATCCGCTCCGGCGGAATCACAGCGGTCAATCGCTCGAGTATGAATCCTTCCATGGCGTCCATCATCTCCGCATCATAATGATAGACGCCATGATCATTGACATACGGGTACTGAACGACTGCACTCTCCGGCATATTCCGGCGCATCGGCTTCAGATAGCTGTCACTCAGACGGAAACTGCCGAGGCTGACATCCCGTACTCTGTCCATCGAAATCGTCTGCACTACCTCATCAAGCATCTCCCCATACGCCTGTCGCCAGTCCGGACAGGCAATCATCGGGTCGAAACAGAGCCGGATCATAAAGCCGAGCTCCATACCGCGACGGATGCTGGCGAGACGCTGCGTCAGTGTTCCCGTCCGATGCTCGAACTGCGTCACGACGTAATCCGGCGACAGCGTGAAGGCGAAAATGTTCCGCGGGCACGGATTCAGCGCCTCCCAGAAACGTGCACTGCCGGACTTCGTGCGTATTTCAATGCTGAGATCCGGGTGTGCAGCCGTAAATTCCGTCCATGCCTTCACGTATCCACTCAGATGTTCGATGGCGAGAAGATCCGTATCATAGGAAATGCAGAGATAGACCGGATGCTTCTCAAGCAGCCGTTCTATCTCTGCGAAGATATCCTCAAGGTTCAGAAAAATCACGAGGTTTCCGGACGGATACATGCCCTTCAGGTAACAGTATTCGCAGTCGAAGAGACAGTTCATCATGGAACTCGCATAGTAGAAATGCGTATTTCCCATGCTCTGGCACACCGCTGCCCCCGGATAGACCAGATTTCCATGCTTTACAGCGAGGATCAGTGCCTGCGTACGGTGCTGTGCCGGATAGCTCTGATGGCGTCGATTGAATACATCCTTATAGTGTTCGATCGGGACGCAGGTCGCCTGCGGAAAATGCTGCAGTATCTGTTCCGCCCGTTTCTTCCATAGAGGATTCTCCGAAATTTCTTTTTCTATATAGATATGTGAAAATGATGGGTTCCAAACATTTCCCTGCATCCTGTTTCACTTCCTTTTCCATTTCTTTTGCTATTTTCTTTCGCTATTTTCTATTTCTTTTTTCTGTTACTATTTTCTATTTCTTTTTGTTTCTATCTTCTGCTTTTATCCTCTGGTTTTATCCTCTGTTTTTATCTTCTGGTTTTATCTTCTGTTTCTATCTTCTGTTTCTATCTTCTGCTTCTATTCACTATGGTACGTGGCGACCTCTGCAAAAAAATGATCTTTATATGTTTCCTATGAGAATGCCGGATTTCAGATACCGTTCTAAAATGATCTTTCCGGCACGCTTATCTCGGGTCGGCACAAGTCTCTCATCATAGAGCTGCTTCACGACACACTGCCAGTCGAGATGGCTAAGCGCCGCATAACGGATGAGCTGTGTACATTCATCCGCCATCACCTTCGAAAAATGCGCGTCAGAGATGAGTTTATCCACCATGATCTGCTCGTCTTCGGTCCAGATTTGTTTCTGCACCGCCTGATCATCCGCCAGCACACGAAGCTTATCCACCATCGCACAGAGAGTATCCACCTGCCGGGTCACACAATCCGTCACATGCGCAGCAAGTGCCTGTGGTGCCGCGGCTTCGCTCTCTGAGATTCCCTGATCGGTCACGATGCGAAGAAAGTTCATCTGATGCGGACCGAGGAACATCGATGCCGACTGATAGACGGCGGCCGCTTCCATATCATAAAGGATCGGAGTGGCGATACGATTCTCCAGTATCCCCCTCACCGGGTTCTGCATCTCTCCCATCCACTCTATCAAATCCACCGAATCCGGCACTTCCGCTCCCGTGCTTTCCCTCTCTGTTCCGTTCGCACTCGATGCACGCTTCGCTTCTGTCAACAGCCTCACGCCGGTGATAACCGAGGCTTCCGGAAGTCCGGTATGGAGCAGCATATCCGGATAGAAGGCCCGATTTGTACCGGCTTCGACGATCCGGTTCAGATGATACATCGGTGCTACGACCGTGTTTTCATCCTTTTTCTGTGGCATCAGACATGCAGCCGTGCCGAGAGAGAGAAGCTGATCCGAGGCTCCGGCATCATAGTCGGTGAGGACAGAGGACGTCACGATGGCCGCCTGCATTGGCCCCACTCCGGTGATGGTCAGCGTCAGATCCTGCGCTTCGGAGAGAAACTGCTGGTAATGTGTCTGTGCGGCGCGTTTCTTCAGACCGAGTGCCTGAATCAGCGGCTTCGCTTCCGGATAGAGTGCTGTGAAAATGTGAATCATGTTGTGTTCCTTTTATAAGCGAAAGCTTTCTATCTCAGGCCATCGCCTGGTCGATGAGGGCATTCAGTTTCTTCATCTGTGCATCCGAAGAGATCGCCCCGACGATCGGGTCACCGACGATGTTGCCGTTCCGATCGACCACATAGGTAGTCGGGAAGGCGTAGAGTCCGGCGGTGAAGATACCGGCATCACTGTTGGAAGCGAACCAGATGTTCTGGTAACTGACGCCCTGCTGTTCCAGTACCGACTTCGCTTCGTCGATTTCCTTCGTATTGCCATCGAGGGTGAAGGCATTGATGCCGACGACGGCACCCCCCTTCTTCGAGAGTTCCTGATGAAGAGCCTCCAGATCCGGAAGCTCGCCGACGCACGGCTTACAGGTGGTGAACCAGAAGTTAACAACCGTCACGGTGTTACCGGAGAACAGCGTACTGCTGTCGACAGCGTTACCATCGAGGTCCTGACCTTCGAAACTCGGAAATTTCATCGCATCGGCATCACCGGTCATACCGGCCTCCGCCGCACTGACGCTATCCCCCTCCGCTGGCTGCGTTCCACAATCCGGATACGTCTGCTCCAGCGTGGTCAGCTTTCCCTCGATTTCCTTGATTTTCTCTGCGGCGGACTTCAGTGTCTCCAGTTCCTCCTCGGAGAACTGCGCCTTCGCATCGTCAATCGCCTTCAGAAGATAATCGCCGTAATCTGCGCCATCCTCTACCATCGAACTGTCCTTGTCCGCGGACATAAATACCTTTTCCCAAAGAGCCGCATCTGTGGAGAGAATAGCATTTTCCTGTGCTATCAGCGCCTGATAGAGCTGCGCTGCGGCGGTCGCATCCGCCGGTTCCTCCTCCATCAGCGTCGCGAGGTCCGCCGCCTTTTCCGTGTCCGCGCCGGCACCACCATTTTCTGTCCCCGCCACAGCGCTCGTCGCAGCCGCCGTACTACTCGCTGCGCTGTTCGTATTTACAGCACCACTGCACGCCGCAAGCCCCAGCGTCATCACAAACGTGAGGGCGAGGATTTCGATTTTTTTCATTCTTAATTTCTTCATTTTTTATTCCATTTCTTTCTACCGCAATTCTGCCGGTTACTGAATTCCTGCATTGCCTGACCTTCACCTTCTGCTTCTCCTTTGGCTTGCCGAAGCCGTAGCGGAAGTGAAGCGCATCGGTCGGGCAGGCACTGATGCACTTGCCACAGCGGATACACTCTGCATGATTCGGTGCGTTCAGAATTTCGACATCCATCTCACAGACCTTCGCGCACTTCCCACAGGAAATACAAGTGTGTGCATCGGCCTCGATCGTCAGTAGAGATACGCGATTCATCAGCGCGTAGAAAGCACCGAGCGGACAGATCCACTTGCAGAACGGGCGATATATAAGGATGCTCAGGATGACCACTACGATCAGAATAAGCAGCTTCCACCGGAACAGTGCACCGAGTGCAGAACGAATCCCTGTACTCGCGATGGAGAGCGGAATCGCGCCCTCGAGTACACCCTGTGGGCAGAGGTACTTGCAGAAGAACGGGTCGCCCATACCGAGGTCGTTCACCATGAAGGCTGGAAGCAGGACCACCATAAAAAGAAGCACGAAGTACTTCACATAGGTAAGCGGCTTCCACTTTTTCGTGGACAGCTTCTTCCCCGGAATTTTATGGAGCAGCTCCTGGAACCAGCCAAATGGGCAGAGAAATCCACAGATAAAGCGCCCCAGCAGAACACCGAGAAGAATCAGGAACCCCGTAATATAGTAGGAAAATCGAAAGCTCGAGGAGCCGACCACTGCCTGAAACGCACCAATCGGGCAGGCGCCCGACGCTGCCGGACAGGAATAGCAGTTGAGCCCCGGTACACAGGCCATTTTTCCCTTTCCCTGATAGATTCGACCCTTCAGAAAATTCGGCAGGTGGATGTTCGTGAGCAGGGTCGCTGCCGCCTGGATCCAGCCACGAAAACGGCTGATGAGCCTTGAAAAACTTTTCTTCCCAGTTGACTGTTCCGGCTTTCTCACCGGCTGAACGGATTTCGTCGCATGCCACTCTGCTGGCTGATCTTCGATGTGCCGGCCCGCACCGCCGGCATGCGGATGTTCATTCATATATTCTTTCTTATCCAATGCCGACACACTCCAGACATAATCGAATCGCCTTCGCCAGTACCGTGTCGGCCTCCCCACGCAGTGCACCGAAGCACAGCATCCCTGCGCCGATGACGAGAAGTGCAAGTTGCAGCACCATCTTCTTTATTCTAAACAAATGAAAAACTCCCTTCTTGTTGCAGGCATGGGCATATTCACTCCCGCCGCATGTCCTGCGCCGATGTTTTCATATTATACCATGCCATACATGAAAACTCTGTGAACGGACGCAATTAAGGAAATCGTAAGAGCGACTCACACGGATACCGTACGGCAGCTCATCATGATTCAGCGAGGGCCCCGAAAGGGACTGGTGCCGAAATCACAATCCTTCGAGGCCAGCCTCTTCCGAGGCACTCGCTGAATCAACACCACCATTCGCACAAAAAGCCCTCCGCAGATAGCGGAGGGCGAAGAAGGCAGTCTCATCGCTGCCGGTTATATGCATCGCAGATGGCGTTCGTGTTGTTCAGAAGGAAGTAGACACCGACGTAGCTTCCGATGAAGCAGAGCAGTGAGCCGATCAGCATCCAGAGAAGAATGGCGGTACCGTTCTCCTGGAACTGAAGTCCATAACGCGGTGCGTTATCCGCGAGTCGATTTCCAGTACTATAGAACCAGTAGAAATCATAAATACCACAGGTCAGAATACCGAACACAATAAATTCCAGCAGTCCCGGGGTATGCTTCCCATCACCGTCGCAGGCAACATTGATATCCCGCATGATGGTATAGAAGATATACAGCTGGTAGATGCCGCAGGTCAGGAATCCAAACAGAATGTACAGTGCCAGGCTTCGATCTGTTTTCAGCGGTCCTGTATAGGTCGGACCGTTCGGCTGATTCGTCTGCTGTTCCTGTGCATGGTAGTAGGCATTGAAATTTCCGCTTGCATCCGCGGTCTCTGAGGCATTGCCGTCAGCGTACGCCCCCTCATCCCCGGCACCGTCACTCGTATAGGAGCCTGCGTCGGCGGATGGACGGCCGCCCTGCTCGCCGAAGGTACGGGTATCATAGCCATGGCCATACGCCGCGGAACTCGCGCCGGCGGTCGTAGCACCCGCTTTTCCTCTCGCGATGTCGGTCACACGATCGAGATCACGGCGAAAACCTCCACCGACGTCTCCCTTCAGTCCGGCGAATGGATCGATGTTCTTCTGCGTAATCAGTACCACGAGAAGCACGATTGCAATCACTGCGAAACCGATGCCCCATCCGGCACTTCCCACCGAGAAATAGCGATGGAACATAGCGGTCAGGATGCCCCGAAGGAGTGACTCCAGGACGAGGAGAACGCCACCAGCCATCACGGTCATAAGAAGCGGCTCGGCATCCTGGTCCGACCACTTCTTCCAGACGAGGAACATACCGCCGCCGATAAATAAGAGACCGGCCAGTTTCAGTACATTCAGCACGAAATTCAGGAAGCTGTAGGTGAAATTCAGGAAGCCATGATAGCCGAAGCTGAACATATCCCGGAAGATGCCGAAGAAGGACCCAATCGTCGTGAAAATCTGCGGAACTGTAAAGAACACAGCGATCATCATCAGGATAAGGCCGACGGTTTTCATCGTTCTGTTCGGGTCCGGTTCGGACGGGATACCATTCATCGATGGGCCATGATTCACCGGTGGCGGTGTCTGCTGACGTCCGGCGCCGGTATCAGAACGCGGCGCGAAGGCTGCCCCGCCGGAAGCATTGGCATCGGTCCCGGACGCGGCACGTCCTTCTTCGAGGCGGTGTTTATACTGTTCGGTCGTGTTACCGGCAGATACTGACGCCGTCGTTTCCTGTGCAGAACCTGCCGGCTCTTCTGTGTGGGTTGCTGGCGCCTGTGATGACGCAGCCGCTGTTTCCGAAGCGCTTTCGTCTACCATCGTATCATCCGCGCGGTTTTCATTCGCCGATGCGATCGCAGGCGCATCCATCGACGCCGGATCTTCTTCTGTCCGCGGCGTTTCCATCGGCATAGCTTCCGTTCGAACGACCTTCTGCCCACAATTCGGGCAGAACTTTTCATTTTCTTCGAGTTTATGTCCACAATTCGTGCAATACATCACGTTCCCTCCTTTAACATTAATTTACAAAGCTCATATATCCATCGTCCGCATCGTCCGACGACTCCGTTCCATGGTGCGAAGACCACGATATCCTGATCCGGCACAAAAAAGCGAGCGATCCAGACCACGAGAAAGGCTACCATCATCGTTCCCATGAGTGCCTGATACATGCCCTTCGGCATATGCCCCCGCAGGCTCCATGCGGCCAATGCCAGCGGCGGCAGTGGCCACAGCGGATGGAAAGAAAAGGCGTGACGAAAATCGCCATGCAACACAGCCACCCAGGCCCGGCTCATGCCACAGCCTGCATCCGAAATGCCGGTCAGGAACTTGAAGGGGCAGCCGATTCCGAACAGCATTTCAAGCGCGATATAAAATAGTACAATCAGCGCGAGCGCGCCGAGGTCCTTCTGCCATCGTCGCATGATGCTCTCCTGTTCTCAGCAGATGATCACACCGACCAGTACGACGATCACCGCACAGACATACGCGATGGCGCACTGCATGAGCACCATGCGAATCGCCCAGCGGGTACCAAGTTCTCGCTTCACTGCACTGATGGCCGCGATACATGGGGTATACAGAAGGCAGAACACCAGGAGTGCCGCAGCCGCAACCGGTGTCAGTACTGCACGCAGTCCTTCCATCCCACCGAAAAGAATGTTCAGGGTCGATACCACACTCTCCTTCGCAAGGAACCCGGAAATCAGAGATACGGTCACACGCCAGTCACCGAATCCTAGCGGCATGAAAATCGGTGCAATCGCGCTGGCGATCGCAGCAAGCATGCTGTTCGAGGAATCGCTCACCATATGGAGACCGAAATCGAAGTTCTGCAGGAACCACACGATGATGGTGCCCAGTGTAATGATCGTAAATGCCTTCGTCAGGAAGTCCTTCGCCTTCTCCCAAAGGAGCTGCAGGACGTTCTTCGCACTCGGCAGACGATAGTTCGGAAGCTCCATGACGAATGGTACCGCCGAACCCTTGAAGTTGTACATCTGACTGATTTTCGCCACGATGATGCCCACCAGGATGCCGGTGAGGTAGAGCGCGATCATAATCGGGCCTCCCTTTCCAGGGAAGAAAGCCGCTGTGAAGAATCCATAAATCGGCAGCTTCGCGGAGCAGCTCATAAACGGCGTCAGCATGATGGTCATCTTACGATCACGCTCCGATGGCATGGTACGCGACGACATGACGGCCGGCACAGTACAGCCGAAGCCCACCAGCATCGGCACGATGGAACGTCCGGAAAGGCCGATGCGGCGGAGCAGCTTATCCATCACGAAGGCGATACGCGCCATATAGCCTGTATCCTCAAGGAGTGACAGGAAGAAGAACAGCGTCACAACGATTGGGAGGAAGCTGAGTACCGACCCTACACCGGTGAAGATACCGTCGATGACCAGTGAATGTAACGCATGGCTGACATTGGCCGCTGTCAGCATCTGGTCGACGAGCCGTGTCAGGAGGTCCACGAGGGATGCGAGCGCACTCTGCAGGAACGCACCGATGACGTTAAAGGTCAGATAGAACACAATGCCCATGCTGGCGACGAACGCAGGAATCGCCGTATACTTGCCGGTCAGAATCTGATCGATCTTCGCGGAACGAATCGCTTCCTTACTCTCGTGCGGCTTCGTCACGCAGCGATGGCTCATCCGCTCGATAAAGTCGAAGCGCATGTCCGCGATGGCGGCTGCACGGTCCAGTCCACGTTCCTCCTCCATCTGGATGATGATGTGCTCCACCATCTCCTTTTCATTTTCGCTGAGTGCCAGTGCGGCTTCCACACGCTGATCCCCCTCGATCAGCTTCGTCGCTGCAAATCGCTTCGGAATACCGGCTGCAGCCGCGTGGTCCTCGATGAGATGCATGATGCCATGCACGCAGCGATGCACCGCACCACCGTGGTCGTCTTCTGCACAGAAGTCAAGTCGCTGTGGCTTCTCCTGATAGCGCGCCACATGCAGCGCATGGGCCACCAGCTCTGCGACGCCTTCATTTTTCGCCGCCGAAATCGGCACCACCGGCACGCCAAGGTGACGCTCCATGCGGTTAATATCGACAGAGCCACCATTGCCCTGCAGCTCGTCCATCATATTGAGCGCAACCACCATCGGGATGTCCAGCTCGATCAGCTGCATCGTGAGGTAGAGATTTCGTTCGATATTCGTGGCATCGACGATATTGATGATGCCCTTCGGCTTGTCATTCAGAATAAACTGACGGGAGACGATCTCCTCGCTCGTGTACGGCGACATCGAGTAGATGCCCGGCAGATCTGTAACCTCCGTTTCCGGATGTCCCTTGATGGAGCCGGATTTTCGGTCCACCGTAACGCCTGGAAAATTGCCGACGTGCTGGTTGGAACCGGTAAGCTGGTTGAAAAGTGTCGTCTTACCACAGTTCTGGTTTCCGGCCAACGCGAAAGTCAGCTTCGTCCCCTCCGGAAGCGGATGCTCGCTCGTCTTATCATGAAAACGGCCACCCTCACCGAAACCAGGATGTTCCTCATCATCGAAGAATTTTCCATCCTTGGCCGCCTCTGCGGCATCCAGCTCCGCCTTCGTCGCCGGATGCTGTTCCTCTTTCCAGAGCTGATGCTCTTTATGCTCCTTCGCCGTAATCGGACGCGCCTGAATCTGCGCTGCATCCGCCAGACGAAGTGTCAGCTGATAATCATGGATACGCAGCTCCATCGGATCCCCCATCGGTGCAAACTTTACGAGCTGCACCTCTGCTCCCGGAATCACACCCATATCAAGGAAATGCTGTCGAAGTGCGCCTTCGCCTCCGACCGTCGTCACGATGGCACTCTGGCCGATGTCCAAATCCTTTAATGTCATAAGATTACTTCCTCATTATATATTCATAAAATATTATCATTTAAAACAGATTTCATATTGTATATCTTTAAAACTAACATTATAATTCGCGTTTAGCAAACGTAAAGATAGTTTTTAAAAAGATAACGTAAAGTTAATGTTCAGGAGATGACTATGACACTTGATATGACAAAAGGCAATCCGTTCCCTATCATTTTAAAATTCATGATTCCGCTCTTCATCGGCAATGTCTTCCAGCAGCTCTACAACATGGCAGACACCATTATCGTCGGTCGTTTCGTCAGTGCAGATGCACTCGCCGCGGTCGGTGCCACCGGTACCATCATGTTCCTGGTTCTCGGTTTCTCACAGGGTCTCTGTACTGGGTTTACCGTCTTGACCTCACAGGTGTATGGTGCTCAGGATTACACCCGTGTAAGGCGAAGCGTGGCAAACGGTATCCTGCTGGCTGCCATCGTCATCGTGGTCGTCACCACCATTTCCGTCGCCGCGATGCGCCCGCTGCTCCATCTCATGAATACTCCGGAAAACATCTTCGAGGATTCCTATACCTATATCAGTATCATCTGCCTGGGCACCATCGCCAGCGTTTATTACAATCTCTTTTCCGCCTACCTTCGGGCCGTCGGAAACAGTAAAGTGCCGCTGTTCTTTCTGGTCTTCAGTGCCTGCCTCAATGTCCTTCTCGATCTTTTCTTCATCATCGTTCTGAAGCTCGGTGTGGCAGGTGCTGCGCTGGCTACCGATGTCTCTCAGGGCATTTCGGCTGTACTCTGTCTTCTCTATATTTATAAGAAGGAGAAGGTGCTCTGGCCGGAGCGTCACGACTGGCAGATCAATGCCTCCGATACGCAGCGGCAGATGGCCGTCGGCGTTCCGATGGCACTCCAGTTTGCCATCACCGCGAGTGGCACGATCATCATGCAGTCCGCCATCAACCTGTTCGGCTCCACTGCTGTGGCAGCGACCACCGCAGCCAACAAGCTTCATAGTGTCCTTACCCAGGAAATGGTTTCCATGGGGCAGGCGATGGCGACCTACAGCGGACAGAACTATGGTTCCGGTCAGAGTGAACGCATCTCTGAAGGTGTCCGTGCTGCCGTCATCATCGAGATCATCTATTCGATTATCTCCGCGATTTTCTGCCTGCTGCTCCTTCGTCCGGTCATGGCACTGTTCTTCTCCGGCTCCGGTTCCATCGAAGAGATGATGCCATGGGCGAGCACCTATATTCATCTCGCAACCCTGTTCTACATCCCGCTGAGCTTCATCTTCATCTTCCGAAACACGATGCAGGGCTGTGGCTATGGTTTTCTCCCGATGATGGGCGGTGTCGTCGAGCTTCTCGCCCGTCTCATCGTCGCACTCTTCGCGATGAAACTGGTCATCTTCCCACTCGCTGTCTTCTGTGATCCGGCCGCATGGATCAGTGCCTGTCTCTTCACCGCCGGTGCCTATCTCGTGGTCATCAAGAAGGTGCGGAAGGAACTGAACGCCGCATAAATCATAAAAGAAATGGCTATGACATCCGAAGATGTCACAGCCATATATAAAAACTCTCCCCTCTCCGACGATCTGTCGGAGCTATCGTCAACTGTCGATGCGGGTCCTGCTTCTGTCCTGCACGCAGTTAATCTAACATAAATTTTCTTAGTCCAGCATAAAGAACTGTGCCAGACTGTTTTTCAACGATACAATCATACTATCCGGAGCGGTATTCTGTCCACTCGGAATCTGATCATACTGACGAATATATTCCGATGTTCCGGTTTTTTCGAACACGATCGTATTCGTCTGATCCGGAAGCACCATTCCATACTTCTCTACTGCATCCTTATAAATCTGATCCGGATTGATCGCATCATTGATCTTCGCCTGCAGATCCGCATTCTGAACCCGAAGCTGATCCAGCCGTGTACGCTTCTGTTCGATCGAGGTCAGTCTCGTCGAAACCATCGTATCGAGGTGTACACACTGATAACATGTCAGAAAAATAAAAAGAATCGAGAAGACCAGTAAAAAGCGGCATACTGCATCGATCACTCGATCCGGAATCAAACGAAACAGCGGGGCGATGATGCTCTTATCTTCCTGATAATCCAGAAAGATCTGTCCATCATACCGATTCCGGTAGAGATGAATCTGATTTCTCCTTCCGTGCTCCTCCACAACCAGAGTTTCACGTACGAGTGGTTCCCTCTCCGCAGCTTCGGCACGAACTGTATTCCCATCTACATACATCCGTCCCATATATTCTATCCTTTACGCAATACTGACATCCGAGAAATCTCACTTCTATCTCAATATCAGTTTCTACGCATTTTTATATTCCATCACGTGCATTAAAATCACTGAAAAGTAATTATCCAGCAATCATTATACATCAGAATTCAAAAATTAATACGCTTTCTTGATATGAATATAGATAACTTTTTTAAATAGAGGGTATAATTATTTCTATAAGATCCCGTATATCTCGGATGAACAGCGCAGACTTCCGGATGGAATGAACACCGTTTCTATTTTCATGCCGCCCTCTGTGCACTTCACATCCCTTTATGTGATGGATCCTGATGGCTTTTCTGAAGCATGGATGTTAATATAACGTACAGATGCATATACATACTTCATCTCTTGAAAGAAATACGCTTCTGCATCGTGAGGATGGTGCGTTCGATTACATTGACCCAGGGTGCAATATCAGAAATGTGTAATTTTATATAAAAAACGATACATATGTCCACTCCCTGCCACCTGGAGGGCGTGATCTTTACCTATGACAACGGGAGATAAATATTTATGAAACAACAGATTCCAATCGTGCTGAAAGCCGGTGGTGACCGCGTCTATGCGGAGCATCTGACGGAGCATCTGCAAACCGCATTACTGGGTACGCTGCCGGATGCACCGGTATGGCTTTCCGTGGATGCGGACGGACTGTCGCTTACGGACGGGGAGCAGGCGATGCGTGGTGACTTCATGAAGCTGCAGAAGCGTCTGCAGTACCATAATCTGACGCATGAACTCCTCGTAAAAGCCGCAAAAGTGAAGGGCCGTGATCATCTGCGTATCATCGATGCGACCGCCGGCATGGGTGAGGACTCTCTACTGCTTGCTGCAGCTGGCTGTGAGGTCACGCTCTGCGAGCAGGATCCGGTGATCGCTGCGCTTCTGATGGACGCCATGCGCAGAGCCCATGAAGAACCCGCACTTCATGGCATCGTCGCGCGAATGCAACTCATGGAGGGGGACAGCATCGAACATCTCCATACACTCGCGGAAGCAGAAAATGGGCATCCGGACGTCATCTATCTCGACCCGATGTTTCCGGAACGCCAGAAAAGCGGGCTTGTAAAGAAAAAGTTCCAGCTTATCCACTATCTGGAAGCGCCGGCGGAAAACGAAGACGCACTGATGCAGGCCGCTATCGCCGCACGTCCGTTTAAGATCGTCGTAAAGCGCCCCGCAAAAGGGCCGTACCTCGCCGGCCAGAAACCATCGTATTCCCTCGATGGCAAGGCCATCCGTTATGACTGCTATGTATATCCGGAAAATGCGTGAAAAAGCCGTTTACGGCCTTAAAAGGCACTTCGCGTCTCCGGTTCTGTGTAGCACCTTCATCTCGATTTTCTCCGAAAATCTCGATTAAGCTGGGCAGAGGCGCTTCGCGCCTTGCCCAACAGAAGTAAAGGTAGGGAGCAGGGAGAACATGAATGCTTTCCCTGCTCCCTACCTTTACTTCTGTTGCTACCCGGAATAATAAAAAAAGAACTTCTGATTTCTCAGAAGTTCTTCAGTCGAGCGCGAGACGGGGATCGAACCCGCGATCTTCGCCTTGGCAAGGCGACGTAGTACCACTCTACTACTCGCGCA
>CAKQWR010000004.1 GCA_934279105.1 uncultured Oribacterium sp.
CGCGAGGCGGAAATCAAGCACTGGCGCGACTACAACAGCCTGAACTTCATCCAGTGCGCCTGCCACTTCACCGAGACATGCGCGACCTGCCACACCGACGGTCAGACCAGCTCGAAGCGCCTCGAGACGAAGAAGCTGATCGAGAAGCTGAAGGAAACAAATCCTTACGTCGAGCGGAACATCTTCAGTGCGATGGAAAACGTGAGCCTGAATAAAATCCTCGGCTACAAGCGTCAGCACGTGAAGCACAGCTTCCTCGAGTGGTACGACGATGAGGACGACCTGAAGATTGGCATCCTAAACGAGGAGGAGATCGCCCACGAGGATGAGCTCCGACGCCAGCAGGAGCTCCAGAAGGAAAAGGCTCGCATCGATTCCCAACCGAAATCTGAACAGGCGAGAAAAAATGCGGAGGAGAACCGTCGCAACGCACAGTTCCGCAAGCAGGAAGGAGCGAAGCCAGATGGAAACGCATAGTACAGGACGTGTGCCTACATCTGTGCACACGTCGTCCGGGCTTCATCCGTCCGTAACGCCTGCGAACGAAGAATCGCGCAGAGCAGAGGGTACGGTCGACGGCATTGGCCGAATCAGCGAACCGGCGATGGAAAGCTGTCGGCTCTGCCCGCGTCAGTGCGGCGTGAACCGCAATGCGGGACAGAAGGGGGTATGTGGCGTCGGCACCGATCTCTACATCGCACGTGCGGCACTCCACTTCTGGGAGGAACCTTGCATCTCCGGAAAGGAAGGAAGCGGTGCGGTGTTCTTTTCCGGCTGCACACTGAAATGTGTTTTCTGCCAGAACTATGAGCTGAGTCATCAGGAGGTTGGAAAACGCATCAATCTCGAGCGCCTCGCGGAGATTTTCTTCGAGCTGGAAGGACAGGGAGCGAATAATATCAACCTTGTCACCCCGGATCACTACATCCCGCTCATCGCGAAGGCGATGGAACGAAGCCGCGTGCAGGGGTTGCAAATCCCATTTGTAATCAACTGCTCCGGCTATGAAACGACGGAACTGATTCACCGCCTGGATGGTCTCGCCGATATCTACCTTGACGACTTCAAGTACATGGATGGTACGAAGGCGAAGAAGTACTCCGGCGCCGAGGACTACCCGGAACGTGCAAAAGAAAGCCTCGCCGAAATGGTCCGTCAATGCCCGGAACCCGTTTTCGATGAGCGTGGCATGATGCAGAAAGGCGTCATCGTCCGCCACCTCCTCATGCCATCGATGGTCCATAATGCGGAACGCGTCGTCGATTATGTGTACGACACATATGGTGATCAGGTTTACCTAAGCCTCATGCACCAGTTTACCCCTTTCCCGCGCCTCGAAAAATGGCCGGAAATCAACCGCCGCGTTACCCGTCGCGAGTATGAACGCCTCATCGACTACGCCCTCGAAAAAGGCGTCACCAACGCCTTCATCCAGGAAGGCAACGTCGCAAAAGAAAGTTTCGTGCCGCAGTGGAACGGCGAAGGTGTTTAGCGGTGGTGCCAAGTGCTTCTGTTGCCGGCCCTCGCAGCACTCAGGCCACTGTGCACCCGATTTAGAACGTAATCCTATAGGGAAACTAGGAAATCTTGTTGCGGAAGAGAATCCGCTGGGCTATAATCGAAGCTGCTGATGTAAAATGCCGTTTTCACGGTGACATCAGCGGCTTTTTGTATATATCCATAGGATCCGTGAAGGAGACACGGATTCTATGGTGATCATGTTCTACATGAATAAAGAATATTCGCCCCTGTACCCGGGGCATGCTTATGGAGGAATGAAAATGGCAGATTTACTGAATGTCAAGAATCTTCAGGTAAAGGTCGAGGAGAAGGAAATTCTTCACGGTGTTGATCTGACGGTCAATAGAGGCGAGACGCATGTACTTATGGGACCGAATGGCGCCGGCAAGTCCACCCTCGGCAACGCACTGATGGGTAACCCACAGTACGTAATCACCGGTGGTAAGATCCTGTTTAACGGTCAGGACATCACGAAGGAACCGACCGATCAGAGAGCGAAGCTCGGTATGTTCCTTTCCTTCCAGAACCCACTGGAGGTTCCGGGTATCACCCTGGGTAACTTTATCCGTTCTGCACTTCAGCAGAGAACCGGAAAGCATATTCGTCTTTGGGATTTCAAGAAGGAAATGAAGAAGGCGATGGAAGTGCTCGATATGGATCCGAGCTATGCAGACCGTGATCTCAATGTCGGCTTTTCCGGCGGTGAGAAAAAGAAGGCGGAGATTCTCCAGCTTCTTATGCTGAAGCCATCCCTCGCCATCCTTGACGAGACCGATTCCGGACTCGATGTCGATGCAGTACGTACGGTAAGTAAGGGCGTCGAGGAGTACCAGAAGTCCATGGATGGTGCGCTCATCATCATTACCCACTCCACCAGAATTCTTGAGTCCCTGAAGGTTGATAAGACACACGTTCTCGTGAGCGGCCAGATGAAGGCAGAAGGCGATGCGTCGATGGTTGATCGTATCAACGAAAATGGATTCGTGGATTTTCTGAATAAGTAATCGTGGAGGATAGTATCAATGGCAAACAAGGAAAAGGCAGAGGTTAAAGATATTAACCGCTCCATGTATGATTTCCGTTACGAAGAGAAGGACACGGATTTCTATAAGATTCAGGAGGGCCTGACGAAGGACATCGTCCTCGAAATCTCCGAGAAAAAGGGTGATCCGGCATGGATGCGTGATTTCCGTTTGAAGTCACTGGAAATTTATAATCAGAAGCAGGTGCCACAGTGGGGGCCGAGTATCGATGGCCTCGATATGAACAACATCGTAACCTACGTAAAGCCGAAGACGAAGATGACTGCTGACTGGGAAGAGGTACCGGAGGATATTAAAAATACCTTCGAAAAACTCGGTATCCCGCAGGCAGAGCGGGAATCTCTCGCTGGTGTCGGTGCACAGTACGATTCTGAACTTGTATATCATAACCTTCAGAAGGAGGTAGAGGAGCAGGGTGTTGTTTATACGGACATCGAGTCGGCGCTTCATGGACCGTATGCGGATATGATTGAGGAGCATTTCATGCACCTCGTACCGCCAACCGATCATAAGTTTGCGGCACTGCATGGCGCAGTATGGTCCGGTGGATCCTTTGTATATATCCCGAAGGGCGTTTCCGTGGAGATTCCGCTTCAGTCCTACTTCCGTCTGAACGCACCGGGCGCAGGACAGTTTGAGCATACCCTGATTATCGTGGATGAAGGCGCGAACCTTCATTTCATCGAGGGATGTTCTGCTCCGAAGTACAACATCGCAAATCTGCATGCCGGCTGTGTTGAACTGTATGTCGGAAAGAACGCAAAGCTTCGCTACTCGACGATCGAGAACTGGTCGAAGAATATGTATAATCTGAACACGAAGCGAGCCATCGTCGAAGAAGGCGGTACGATGGAGTGGGTATCCGGATCGTTCGGTTCCCATGTGTCCTACCTTTATCCGATGACTATCCTTAAGGGCGATAATTCCCGTATGGAATTTACCGGTGTTACCTTCGCCGGTAAGGGTCAGAACCTCGATACCGGTGCGAAAGTCGTTCACAATGGTAAGAACACCAGCTCCTACATCAACACACGTTCGATCAGTAAGGATGGCGGTATCAGTACCTATCGTTCTTCTGTCGTGATTAATAATAAGGCGAAGCATGCCAAGGCTGCCGTTTCCTGTCAGTCCCTGATGCTGGATGATATTTCACGTTCCGATACCATTCCGGCGATGGATGTACGTACGCAGGATGCGGATGTCGGACATGAGGCAAAAATCGGACGTATCTCGGATGATGCGGTATTCTATCTGATGTCCCGCGGACTCTCTGAGGAGGATGCACGTGCATTGATCGTTTCCGGCTTCGCAGATAGTGTTTCGAAGGAGCTTCCACTTGAGTATGCGGTTGAGATGAATAACCTCATCCGCCTCGAGATGAAGGGTGCGATTGGTTAAGGAGGGCAGAAATGAAGGAAAATCAGCTTTTAGTAAATGTTCTGCCGTCACCGACCTATAACTGGCTCCGGATGAACGATGCAGATGTAAAGGTACCGGCAAACGTAGTCGAGGGCAATCCGATGGTGACACGTACCCCGGACGTTATCGCTACGGTAACCGACTATACAGAAATTCAGGATATCGCCGGTGGTATGGGCTATGCCTTTGATACCTATGTGAAGAATTCCGATGCCGATGTTCTGAAGCTTCAGATAAAGAAAAATCAGAAGGCGGCACAGCCGGTACATATCGAGTTCAATTATGCGAAGGGCTGCGCTGAAGTGAATGCCATCTATATTGACGCAGAAGAAGGCAGTGATCTGACGGTCGTGATGGACTTCCGCTCCACTGGAGACGCGGAAGGCTTTGCAGCAGTACAGACGAAGATTCATGCTGCGAAAAATGCGCGCGTACTGCTTGTGCAGATTCAGCGTCTCGGACAGGGCTTCCGCTTCCTGAATGATGTGGCGGCGAAGACCGAAGAGTGTGCAGGCTTCGAGCAGATCGAACTGATTCTCGGTGGTGCGGATACCTACCAGGGCTCTCGCACGGATCTTGCCGGAGCGCACAGTACACTGAAGACGGACATCGGCTATCTTCTGAAGAATCAGGAGCACCTCGATATGAACTATATCGCGAACCATATCGGAAAGAAGACCGAATGTGCGATTGATGTCAAGGGCGTACTTCGTGACGAGTCCCACAAGCTGTTCCGTGGTACTATCGACCTTCGTAGAGGTGCGAAGGGGGCACTCGGCAATGAGCTCGAGGATGTACTTCTGATGGATGACAATGTTATCAACCAGACGATTCCGGTCATCCTCTGCGATGAGGAAGACGTAGAAGGTAACCATGGTGCGACCATCGGCCGTATCGACGAGTCGTTGCTGTTCTACCTCGAGTCGAGAGGTATGAGCCAGGCGGAAGTATATGAGATGATGGCCGATGCGCGAATCGATTCGGTGATCCATAAGATTCCGGATGCAGAGACGCGTGACCGTGTAGCCATGGAACTCACCGGTCATAAGGAGGAGAGATACAATGACTGAGATCACAAGAGAAGAACGCCAGCGTGAAGATCAGGAAATCCTTCAGCAGTTCCCGATTTTAGATGGCAGCTTTACTTATCTCGATAATGGTGCGACGACACAGAAGCCGCAGTGCGTCCTCGATGCAATGATGCACTACTACACAAAGGAAAATGCCAATCCGATGCGTGGTCTGTATGATCTTTCCATCAAGGCAACGGAAGCCTATGAAGATGCGCGCGAAACCGTACGCGCATTCATCAACGCACGCTTCCATGAAGAAATCGTGTTCACAAGAAATGCGACGGAGAGTCTGAATCTCGTGGCCTATACCTATGGACGCGCCTTCATAAAGGAAGGCGATGAGATCGTCATCACCATCATGGAGCATCATAGCAACATGCTTCCGTGGCAGCAGCTCTGCAAGGAAAAGGGCGCGAAGCTTACCTACATCATGCCTGAGCAGGATGGCACGATCACGGAGGAGATGTTCCGTTCGTATATGAACCCGAACGTAAAGCTCGTGGCGATGACCCAGGTATCCAACGTCCTTGGTGTGAAGAATGACATCCGGACCTTCGCACGTATCGCACATGAGAATGGCGCGGTTTTCGTATGTGACGGTGCACAGTCTATACCGCATATGAAGGTGGATGTTCAGGATCTGGATTGTGATTTTATGTCCTTCTCCGGACATAAAATCTATGGACCGATGGGCATCGGCGTGCTCTATGGAAAGCGCGATCTCCTTGATAAGATGCCACCGTTCCTGTTCGGCGGCGAGATGATCGAGTATGTCACCACCGAGGGCGCGACCTGGAACGAGCTGCCACATAAGTTCGAGGCAGGTACGGTCAATGATGGCGGTGCGGTCGGACTGGCAGCCGCTCTCAAGTTCGTCTCTTCGATCGGCTTCGACCGTATCGAGGAGCGTGAGCTTCATCTCACGAAGCTGATGATGACAGAAATGCAGAAACTTCCATACGTGCATATTCTCGGATCTTCTGATCCGGAAAAGCACCATGGCATCGTCACCTTCACGGTCGACGGCGTGCATCCGCACGATATCGCAGCGATCTTCGACTCACACAAGGTTGATATCCGTGCGGGACATCACTGCGCACAGCCGCTCATGAAGTTCTGTCATACTCCAAGCACGGTACGCGCAAGCATGGGCCTCTACAACACCGAGGAGGATGTCATGCATTTCCTCGATGCCTTAAAGAAACTGAGAGAGGAGATGGGTTACTGATGGCAATTACATTTTACAACGAGGTCCTGACGGACCATAATATCCATCCATCACATAAGTATAAGATGGAGGATGCAACCTACTCCCTCGAGGGTGTGAACCCGAGTTGTGGTGATGACGTCGTACTGTATATTAAGGTCGATGCAGACAACGTGATTGAGGACGCTTCCTTCGATGGAGATGGCTGTGCGATTTCGCAGGCCAGTGCCGATATGATGTGCGATCTCATCATCGGCAAACCGAAAGATGAAGCCCTCCGTCTCTCTGAGATTTTCCTTCGCATGATCAAGGGAAAGATTACAGAGGAAGAGAAGGAGGAACTCGAAGAAGCAGGTATCCTCGAGGATATCTCCCATATGCCGGCCCGCGTAAAGTGTGCGGTGCTCGGATGGCACACCATGGATCAGATCTTCCAGGACGCAGACAATGGTAAGATCGATCAGTATGATGGCAAATTTGAAAAATAACGAAGATGGAAGTTCTGCCGTAGGGCTCCGAGAATGCCACCAGAACCCATACGGAGAGCTCTTGAAAAATCAAAATCGGCCTCTTTAGAACCAGTTGGAGTAATTATTCTTTGATCCCCCGTGAAACGCAGCTGTTTTCATCAGGAAAACAGCTGCGATTGAGCAGGGCCTACTGGTTCTTAGAGGCCGATTTTAGATCTTTCCGAGCTCGGAGTACTGTGGTTCTGGTGGCATTCTCGGAGCCCTACGGCAGATGCAGCCCGCATCAACGTGATGCTTTTATTGAGAATATCGGCTTGAAGTTTACTGCTCTATGGATTAGAATAGAATTCAGTAAAGCGGTTTACAAAACCGAGAAAAGGAGAATACGTGTATGAGAATTGCTTTAATTAACGAGAACTCTCAGGCAGCGAAGAATGCGATGATTTATGCTTCTCTGAAGCAGGTCGCAGATGAGAAGGGCTATACGGTAGATAACTACGGTATGTATAGCGCAGATGATGAGGCTCAGCTTACCTATGTACAGAATGGTATCCTGGCAGCCGTACTTCTGAACAGTGGTGCAGCAGATTTTGTTGTGACCGGATGTGGTACGGGTGAGGGTGCGATGCTTGCTCTCAATTCCTTCCCAGGCGTAATCTGTGGTCATGTGGAGGATCCGATCGATGCATTCACCTTTGCTCAGATCAACGACGGTAATGCCGTTTCTCTTCCATATGCACTTAAGTTTGGATGGGGTGGTGACCTTAACCTCGTTTATATTTTCGAGAAGCTGTTCTCCGCTCCATTCGGCGGTGGATACCCACCAGAGAGAAGAGAGCCGGAGCAGAGAAATAAGAAGATCCTTGATGAGGTAAGACGTCACACGATGCGTCAGGATCTCGTAGAGGTGCTGAAGGAGCTTGACCAGGATCTCGTAAAGGGTGCATTTGCCGGCGCGAAGTTCCAGGAACTCTTCTTCGCAAATTGTAAGGACGAGAAGATTGCTGCGTATATTAAGTCTATCCTCGCTTAAATTTCGTGGGGTGACCTCCGGAAGAACAGTACGACGATGATGAAGCAGAAGCAAGGCCATATATGGTCATGCTTCTGCTTTTTTGGCTTCTGAAGGATTTGCTCATATGATGCGGCATGTAGAAAAGCCTAATGAATTTGTAAAGTATGAGCATTGTAAACGCCGGAGTGCTTCGTTATAATTATGATGTTTATGTAAAAGGGAAAGGTTGCGTATATATTCGGGGTGCCTTTTTGATGGAAGAGGCAAAAGACTTTACATCCGGATGTATACACAGAGCGAAACACGATTTTGTTTCGGAAGACTAGAGCAGGTATACATGAAGAATTACAGCCGATTCAACGTAGATAAAACCTTATATGAGATGGATAATACGAAGGTGAAACTGGGACATAGCATCTGTCATTTTATTCAGATGGCCATCCTCATCTTCGTGCTCTGTTTATGCCTTCTGGGCGCTGCGATGGGACTTGGTATGTTTAAAGGCATCCTTGATTCTGCACCGGATGTCGATACGATTCACATCGGCCCGACTGCCTATGCATCGAAAGTGCTGGACACGGAGGGAAACATTACCGCCACGCTGGTAACGGCAGGTTCTAACCGAGAGCGCGTAAGCTATGATCAGCTCCCGGAAAATCTCGTCAATGCATTCGTTGCCATCGAGGATGAGCGCTTCTGGCAGCACAATGGTATCGATCTGAAATCCATCCTTCGTGCTGTGCGCGGTGTTGTCTCCGATGATGATTCCGCAGGTGGCGGTTCGACGATCACGCAGCAGCTGATTAAGAACAATGTCTTCGGTGGCGGTCTTCATGAAGGAAAATTCCAGCGCTATGTCCGGAAATTTCAGGAGCAGTATCTGGCGCTCGAAATTGAGAACCAGCCTGGACTTAGTAAGGAAGAAATCAAAAAGAGTATCATCACAGAGTATCTGAATACCATCAATCTCGGCTCAAATACGCTTGGCGTTAAGGTGGCAGCGAGACGTTATTTTAATAAAGAAGTGAGTGATCTTACGCTGTCCGAGTGCAGCGTGATTGCTTCGATTACGAAAAATCCGACGGGACTGAACCCGATCACCCATCCGGAGCGAAATGCGGAGCGACGTGCGCAGGTTCTGAAAAATATGCTTGAGCAGGGATACATCGATGAGACACAGTATACAGAAGCTCTGGCTGATGATGTCTATGCCCGTATTCAGGATGTAAATGTTCAGAAAATTGCAGAGAACGAACCGTATTCCTACTTCGTAGATGAACTGACAGCACAGGCGATTCAGGAATTGCAGGATCGACTCGGGTATACGAAGGATAAGGCGACCGATCTTCTGTATTCCGGTGGCCTCACGATTTACTCAACACAGGATCCGAACTTACAGACCATCGTTGATGAGGAGGTCAATAATCCGGATAATTATGATACGGCGAAGCATTCTGTGACCTGGCGCTATACACTGAAGCATGAGGATGGTACGATCGTCAACTATTCGGAAAAGGATCTTATCCGCTGGATGAAGGAAGTGAAGGGCATTTCCTTTAATGGACTTTTTAAGTCGGAGGAAGCTGCAAAGTCGTACGTTGATCAGTATAAGGCAGAGCTTGTTTCGTCTACGGATAAGGAACTGGGAGAGCAGTTCTTTACAACACTGGAACCGCAGGTTTCTTTCGTTCTTATGGATCCGCATACCGGACAGGTAAAGGCCATCAGCGGCGGTCGTGGAGAAAAACGGTATTCGCTCTCACTGAACCGTGCAAGCGGTACACTTCGTCAGCCTGGATCGACCTTCAAGCTGATTACATCCTTCGCACCGGCCATCGATCTGTATGGGGCAACGCTCGCTACACCGTTCTATGATACGGCCTATACGCTTGGAAACAAGACATTCAAGAACTGGTACAGCTCTGGATTCCTCGGCTATCAGACGATCCGCGACGGTATTATTTATTCACTGAATATCATCGCCGTACGATGCATGATGGAACAGCTCAATCCGCATAATGGACGCCTGTATGCTGAAAATCTCGGGATCACCAGTCTCGTGGACGGTGATGAGAATCCGGCGCTTGCACTCGGCGGTATTACATATGGTGTGACGAACCTCGAACTTACACAGGCATTTGCTACGATTGCGAATGGCGGCCAGTTCAATAAGGCGAAGTTCTTTACAAAAATCATCGACCAGGATGGCAATGTTCTGATTGATACCACGGAAGACCAGCCACGACAGGCGATGAAAGCCACGACTGCGTTTCTGCTGACGGATGCGATGAAGCAGTCCATGCTGCCGAACCGTGCGTATGCAGCCTCACTGAATGTAAACTCCACCTCGACGAGAGCACACTTTGATGGGATGAGTCTTGCTGGTAAGTCCGGAACAACAACCAAGGATGTCGACATCTGGTTTGTAGGCTACTCCCCATACTATGTTGCGGGTGTCTGGGGTGGCTGTGATGAAAATCAGCCACTGATTGATAAGGCAAGCGGCGAATATAATGGAGGTGCCGGATTCCATAAGGATATCTGGCGGAAAATTATGAGTCGTGTGCATGAAGGTCTCCCGGATATCGGTTTTACACAGCCGGAAGGCATCGTGCAGGCACAGGTCTGCCGGAAGTCCGGAAAACTTCCGACGAGTGGATGCTATGCGGATTACCGAGGCAGTTCTGTAATTACCGAATATTTTGCTGAGGGTACCGTGCCGAGAACGAACTGTGATCGTCATACGAGCTGGGGTTCCATCATTATCCCGGAAAACGAAAAAGATACGGCGTATACGGATGATGGCGGCTTCGTATTCCCGGAGGAAACGGCAGAAGAAACAGTTGCTTCCACTGGTGGAGATGAAGTCATCACAGAGGGCCCGATGGCGGCAAATGGGCCAGTGCCTGGCGGAGAGAATGGTGATGGACCGGGCGAAGGAATTCCGTCCCGTGAAATCAAGGCCCCGACTGTCGAAGGCTGAGATCCGAAAGAGTGATACGATGAAAAGTTTGTTGCGTAGTGCTTCGAAATCCAGAGGAAATCGAAGCCTACCGTATGGTGAACATGAAGTATGTAAAAAGTTATGCGACTGGTGAATATGAGGAGAAGAAGTCTCGCTTTATCGGTGAGGTCTTCCCGATTCAATCGGTCGAAGAAGCAGAAGCACTGATTCAGCAGGTGCGCAAAAAATATTACGATGCCCGTCATCACTGCTATGCTTATGTGCTCGGTGATCAGTACGAGATCGTGAAGCAGTCGGATGACGGGGAGCCGTCACAGACGGCAGGAATGCCGATTCTGAATGTGCTGAAGGGACAGGAAATTCATGATGCGATGATCGTGGTGACACGATATTTCGGCGGAACACTTCTCGGAACCGGCGGGCTCGTCCGGAGCTATACGAATGGTGCGAAGGCAGCCCTGGACGCGTCAACGATTCTGACCGCTGTCGAGGGGTATGCCGTACGAGCAGAAATTCCATACACGCTCGTCGGGAAAATCAAGTATATCGCTGAGAATGCCGGAATTACGGAAGCAAGTGCCGATTATGGTGCCGAGGTCTCGATGACCTGGCATGTGCCGGCAGATCAGCTTACGGGATTTCAAAATCAGATACAGGAGCTCTCCGGTGGATCCATAGTACTTGCAATCGATAAGCACCGGTGGTATAATTCGTAAGATTTTTTTGTAAGCATTTACATTAGATATAGTAGAAATAAGGTGTCAAGATGAATCAGAAGAGAGAAGATATTCGTAACGTTGCCATCATCGCCCACGTCGATCATGGTAAAACAACACTTGTAGATGAGCTTTTAAAGCAGTCTGGTGTATTCCGTGATAATCAGGAGATGGGTGTTCGTGTCATGGACTCGAACCCGATCGAGCGAGAGCGAGGTATCACTATTCTTTCGAAGAACACAGCCGTTCACTATAAGAACACAAAGATCAATATCGTCGATACCCCGGGCCACGCTGATTTCGGTGGTGAGGTAGAGCGTATTCTGAAGATGGTAAATGGTGCGATTCTTCTGGTTGATGCGTTTGAGGGACCGATGCCACAGACCCGTTTCGTACTTCAGAAGGCACTGGACCTTCGTCTTCCGGTACTGGTTGTTATCAATAAGATTGATAAGCCGCAGGCACGTCCTGCCGAGGTAGAGGATGAGGTTCTCGAGCTGATGATGGATCTCAATGCTTCTGACGAGCAGCTTGACTGTCCGTTCCTGTATGCTTCGTCGAAGGAAGGATTTGCAAAGAGAAGCCTGGATGATGACTCTACCACCATGGAGCCGCTCTTCCAGACCATCGTTGATTATATTCCGGCACCGGAGGGTGACCCGGATGCCGATACGCAGATGCTGGTTTCCACCATCGACTACAACGAGTTCGTCGGCCGTATCGGTGTTGGTAAGATCGATAATGGTACGCTGAAGCTGAATCAGGAAGCGTTTGTTGTAAACCACCATGATCCGGATAAGCGTACTCGCGTACGTATCACGAAGCTGTATACCTTCGATGGTCTCGCAAGAGTAGATGTCAATGAGGCAAGCTGTGGTGAGATCGTAGCGGTTTCCGGTATCGAGGATCTCCATGTCGGCGATACGATCGTGACGGGTGAGGCAGCAGCGATTCCGTTCCAGAAGATTTCTGAGCCGACGATCTCGATGGATTTCATCGTTAACAATTCTCCGCTGGCAGGTCAGGAAGGTAAGTTCGTTACTTCCCGTCATATTCGTGACCGTCTGATGCGTGAGCTGCAGACCGATGTATCTCTTCGTGTAGAAGATACCGATTCTGCAGATACATTCAAGGTTTCCGGCCGTGGTGAGCTTCACCTTTCCGTACTTATCGAGACGATGCGTCGAGAGGGATTCGAGTTCGCTGTATCAAAGGCAGAGGTTATCTATAAGACTGAGAACGGCAAGAAGATGGAGCCGATGGAGATTGCGTATGTCGATGTTCCGGATGAGTTCAGCGGAAATGTCATCCAGAAGCTGACCCAGCGAAAGGGTGTACTGAACGGTATGAGTCCACTTGCTTCCGGCTACACCAGACTCGAGTTTGAGATTCCTTCCAGAGGTCTCATCGGTTACCGTGGCGAGTTCATGACCGATACGAAGGGTAACGGTATCCTGAACACCGAGTTCGACGGTTACGGCGAGTACAAGGGTGATATGAACTATCGTCACAATGGCGCGCTGATCGCGTTCGAGTCCGGTGAGGCAGTTACCTATGGTCTCTTCCAGGCACAGGCGAGAGGAACGCTGTTCATCGGACCTGGTGAGAAGGTATACGGTGGTATGGTCATCGGACAGTCACCGAAGTCCGAGGATATCGAGGTCAATGTCTGCAAGACGAAGCATCTGACCAATACCCGTACATCTTCCTCTGATGAAGCACTGAAGCTTGTTCCGAAGAAGATTATGTCCCTCGAGCAGTGTATCGACTACATTGACACCGATGAGCTTCTCGAAGTAACGCCGGAGAGCCTTCGTATCCGTAAGAAGATTCTCGATCCGGTACTTCGTAAGAGAGCCGGCTTCGCAAGAAAGCAGGGATAATTCACGGCACGTATATTTTTTAAAGTGTAAGAGAAACCAAAGTAAAGACGGAGGTAGTTATGGCACTTTTCAGAGGCGCAGGAGTCGCACTTATTACTCCATTTCATGAAGATGGTTCTGTGAACTATGATAAGCTTGCAGAGCTTGTAGAAGAACAGATTGCGGGTGGCACCGATGCCATCATCGCATGTGGTACGACTGGTGAGGCAGCCACGATGTCCGAAGAAGAGCACATGGACGTGGTGCGTTTTATCATCAAGGCAGCGAATCATCGTATTCCGGTTATTGCCGGAACCGGTAGTAACTGTACAGCTACCGCCATCGATCTGTCAAAGCAGGCGGAGGAAGCGGGTGCGGATGGTGTACTCCTGGTTACTCCTTACTATAATAAGGCGACCCAGGGTGGTCTGATCCAGCATTACGAGGCAGTTGCAGCGGCGATCAGTCTCCCATGCATTCTGTACAATGTTCCATCCAGAACCGGCGTGACGATTCAGCCGGAGACGATGGCATATCTTTATCAGCATGTTGAGAATATCGTCGGTGTGAAGGATGCAACCGGCAATATTTCGATGATTACGAAGCTGATGTCACTGGTGGATGAGGATTTCCTTCTTTTCTCCGGTGATGATGATCAGATTGTTCCACTTCTCAGCGTGGGCGGCTCTGGTGTTATTTCCGTACTTTCAAATGTTGCACCACATGAGACGCATGAAATCTGTCAGAAATGGTTTGACGGTGACATCAAGGGTGCACGTGAGGCGCAGTTTAAGGCATATCCACTGATTAAGGCACTGTTCGCCGAGGTTAATCCGATTCCGGTAAAGGCAGCACTGAACCTGATGGGTAAGAATGTCGGTTCTTTACGTCTTCCGATGACGGAGGCGACCGACAGCACGAAGGCACTCCTCAAGGATGAGATGACGAAGTACGGTATCCTCTAAGTGACTTCTTCGGCAGTGACCTTCGTAAAGGCCACTGCCTTTTGTTATGTATACACCTTCCTTTGGGAAGGCGAATCCTGTGAAAGAGCGTGACAGTACAGATATGAACCGATACGCACGGACAGGCTTTATCATGAGAGCGGGAGAGAATGATGACTAGAATTTTATTATTTGGTGCGATGGGCGCTATGGGCAGAAATGTAATCAACTGTGCGAAAGCGATGCAGGATGCGACGATCGTTGCGGGTGTCGATCGGGAGGATCATTTCGATGATCCGGCGATTGGTTTTCCTATATATGCAAGCTTCGATGATGTAAAGGAAGATTTCGATGTAATTATTGATTTCTCCGTTGCACCGGCGATCGATGGACTTCTGGATTATGTTGAGAAGAGCGGGAAGGCACTGGTTCAGTGTACGACCGGGCTGTCAGAGGCACAGATTGCACGTGTGCAGAAGCTTTCGGAGAAATCGCCGATCCTTCGCAGCGCGAATATGTCGATTGGCGTGAATCTGCTGCTGGAGCTTGTGAAGGTCGCTGCACAGAAGCTTTATGAGAAGGGCTTCGATATCGAAATCGTCGAGCAACATCATCATCGTAAGATGGACGCGCCATCCGGCACTGCACTTGCACTTGCGGATGCCGTCAATGAGGCACTGGACCACAAGCTGAACTATGTTTATGACCGTTCACAGCGGAAGGCATCCCGCCCGCATGAAGAGCTGGGCATCAGTGCGGTTCGTGGTGGCACACTGCCGGGAGTTCATGATATTATCTTTGCAGGCGAGGATGAAGTCATTACGTTTAACCATACAGCGTACTCGAGAGCCATTTTTGCAAACGGCGCATTGAATGCGGCACTTTTCCTGAATGGAAAGAAAGCCGGAATGTATTCGATGCAGGACGTACTTGCCTAAAGTCGTGGTTTATGATATTCCTTTAAGGGTTGGGCTCGCTTAAACGCGGGCATCGTGGCATCTTATACATGATGCATTCGGAGCAGCCCCTCTCGGCTGGTCATCTACTATATGGTCGTTAGCATTGCCCCAGGCGATGCTGCAATATAAAACTGCTTACTGTAAGGAGAAGAACATGGCGGAATACAATCGTTACACAAGCCCACTGACAGGACGTTATGCATCGAAGGAGATGCAGTACATTTTCTCACAGGACAACAAGTTCAAGACCTGGAGAAAACTCTGGATCGCACTGGCGGAGACCGAGCATGAGCTTGGTTTAAATATCACACAGGAGCAGATCGATGAGCTGAAGGCACATAAGGATGACATTAATTATGAAGTCGCTGAAGCACGTGAGAAGGAAGTTCGTCACGATGTAATGAGCCATGTGTATGCGTATGGTGTGCAGTGCCCGAATGCCAAGGGCATCATCCACCTCGGTGCGACTTCCTGCTATGTTGGTGACAATACCGATATCATTATCATGCGTGAAGGACTCGAGCTCGTTCATAAAAAGCTCGTCAATGTGATCAATGAGCTCAGCAAGTTTGCGATGAAGTATAAGGATATGCCGACACTTGCATATACCCATTTCCAGCCGGCACAGCCGACAACCGTTGGTAAGCGTGCAACACTCTGGCTGAATGAGCTTGTGCTTGATCTCGAGGATCTTGAGTATGTTATGGGCTCTCTGAAGCTGCTTGGCTCGAAGGGGACAACCGGTACACAGGCATCCTTCCTTGAGCTTTTTGATGGCGACCATGCAAAGTGTCGTCAGCTGGATCAGATGATCGCAGAGAAGATGGGCTTCAGCTCCTGCTATCCTGTATCCGGTCAGACCTACAGTCGTAAGGTCGATTTCCGTGTACTGAGCGTACTGGCAGGCATCGCGCAGTCTGCACATAAGTTCACGAATGATATTCGTATGCTTCAGCACATGAAGGAAGTTGAGGAGCCGTTCGAAAAGCACCAGATCGGTTCCAGCGCAATGGCTTACAAGCGTAATCCGATGCGTTCAGAGCGTATCGCTTCCCTCGCAGATTATGTGATCTCCGATCTCATGAATCCGATGCTGGTATCCTCTACACAGTGGTTTGAGCGTACCCTGGATGATTCCGCAAATAAGCGTCTGTCTGTTCCGGAGGGTTTCCTCGCCATCGATGGTATCCTCGACCTTTATCTCAATGTCGTTGATGGCCTTGTGGTTTATCCGAAGGTTATCCGCAAGCACCTGATGGCAGAACTTCCGTTTATGGCGACCGAGAACATCATGATGGATGCCGTGAAGGCAGGTGGCGATCGTCAGGAGCTTCATGAGAAGATTCGTCAGCTCAGCATGCAGGCGGGTAAGACTGTAAAGGAAGAGGGGAAGGAGAATAACCTTCTTGAACTGATTGCTGCAGATCCAAGCTTCCATCTGTCTCTCGAGGATCTCGAGGCCAGCATGAAGCCGGAGCGCTATGTGGGTCGTGCACCGAAGCAGACGGAAGAATTTATTACAGAAGTGATTGATCCAATCCTGGATAAGAATAAGGACGCCCTCGGACTGACTGCAGAGATCAATGTCTGATCCTGAGGCGACGAAGAGTGCGTGATGGAAGGGGCCCTGAGAAAAAGGGGTCCCTCTTGTTTATTTTGGAAGAAAGTGTGCAGAAAGGTGAGCGTAGATAAGTTCGGCATCATACCATGGATTCATACAGACTATTCGTATCAGCTGGCGAAGCGGATGGAGCAGTTTCGTTCACATCCGCAGCTGGGCTACCGTCCGGCAGGCTCGAAGGCAGAGTTCGCAACCGGAGAGATGCTTCGTCAGGAGATGGAAGGCATCGGTTTGCAGTCTGTCCGGAAGGATGCGATTCGGGTAGATGCATGGGAATTTCATAAAGCAGAGCTGGTTTGGAAGCGTGCGGATGGCAGCGAAGGACTGCGTGCGCTCCTCGGTGGCTACCAGACCACGTTTCAGACCGATGGGCCACAGGAATTCGGCCTCGTCTACGTTGGGAAGGGCACGGCTGCCGATTACGAGGGAAAGGATGTCCGTGGCAAACTGGTTCTCGCAGAAATCAACCAGAGAGAAGAGTGGTGGATCAATTTCCCGGTCTATCAGGCCTATGTCCGGGGAGCGGCGGCGCTGATTGCCGTACAGGAAGGTGGTTTCGCGGAAATTCAGGATGAAGCACTGAATGCGCAGGACATCGCTGGCCCTTCGGAGGCTGCCGCCTTTTCCATGTCCCGGGCAGATGCTTCCGTGCTAAAACATGCGCTGCAGGAAACGGATGAGATTCGAGTGACCCTTGATGCCGATAGTGTGGTGAAAGAAAAGCAAACATCATACAACATAATCGGTACGATTCCGGGCGAAAATCCGGAACAGATGCTTCTACTCTCCGCGCATTATGATTCCTATTTCAGCGGCTTTCAGGATGACAATACAGCCGTTGCCATGATGTTTGGTATTGCGAAGGCGCTGATCGACAGTGGCTATAAACCGAAAAAGACCATCGTTATCGCGGCACTGGCAGCGGAAGAGTGGGGAATCGTGAATACGAAGTATGACTGGTCTACCGGCGCCTATCAGCAGGTATTTCATGCACATCCGGAATGGCAGGGTAAGGTGGTGGCAGACCTGAACTTCGAGCTTCCAGCCCATGCACATGGACCGAAGGATGCAGTACGAAGTGTTTATGAGTACGTAAGCTTTCTCGAAAAGGCAATTGAGGACATCCCTGTGGATCCGGAAGCGTATCCGGACGGACTCGAGATTCATGCACCGATTCAAACCATGTCAGATGATTTTTCGATGGCGATTGCGGGCATTCCATCGATGGTCAATGAATTTACGGATAGTAGCTTCATGGAGACGCACTATCACTCCCAGTTCGATAACGAAGCCTATTATCACGAGCCGGTGTATCGTTTTCACCATCTATTATATGGAACACTGGTACAGAAGTTTGATCAGCTGATCCTCCCACCGTTCGATTTCTCTACACTGTTTCGCATCATGAACGCCAGCATTGACCTGCGCTATTCTGGTATTATAGGAGAACTTGGTGAAAAGCTAAATGAAGTGACCAAGGAAGCGACGACACTCGGAAAATCGGTGTACCACTGGATCGAAGCGGTCAATGCTTCCGGTGTTACACCATCCTGTGTGGATACGTGCACCGAGATCCTCATGAAGTCTTTTCGAAAGGCGCAGGACTCCTTCGTGCGACTGGACTGGCAGGATAACGTTCTGTTTCCACAACAGGCAGTACGTCAGAACCTGACACATATAAAGGATGCGATCACCTTCCTCGAGCATGGAAATGCGGATGGTGCGCTGGATGCGATCTATGAGATCGACAACAACTGCTACGCTTTTCAGTTCGATGAGGAAGTATTTAATTATTTTACCGATTATGTTTTCTGTCAGCCGAAGGAACGCCTGCAGTGGGGGGCAGGACGCATCGTACATCATGAAAATCTGTATCAGCTGGTTCAGAAACTGAAACAAAAGGTGGCCTCTGGTACGACGGACTTCGAGGAAGAACTGCGTATCCTGAATCGGGTACGAAAGAATCAGGAGGAGTGCTACAAATCGGATCTCGAATATATGATTCGTGAAACGGAAAATATTATTCAAAACCTGAAACGGATTTCGGCGATGGCGGATGGAAAGGAATAGAAAGAAATCAATTATGGATAGTGATAAATTATACCGCGTAAAAAAAGAAGATATCCCGAAGCTGGAGCATTTATTATCGGTTTGCTTCGCGAAAGATCCGCTGTACTGCAAGTTGATTCCGGACGAGGATACCCGCAGGCGTCTGTTGCCGGAGTTGTTTCACTGCGATCTTGAGGAGATGTTCGAGACCTGTGAAATCTTCGCGGATAGCGCGGAACTGAACGGCATCTTGGTCGTATCGGATGAGTCGGAGCCATATAATTTCTTTCGTTATTATCTGACAGAGCTCCGCGCGAATCTGAAGACCGATGAATATCTGATCAAGGAGGACCCGAGCCTGAAGGCCTTCTGGAACTTTGTGCTCGGCAAGGATTATCTGAATGAGAAATGGACCGATCAGCTTCATCAGGAGGAGCGTCTTCACATCATTTATCTCGCAGTTGATCCGGGGAAGCAGCATCACCATATTTCTTCGATTCTCATGGACGAGGCCATCGTCTATGCAGACGCACATCATCTCATGATGTCTCTCGAAACACATAACGAACACAATGTCGCCATGTACGAGCATTTCGGTTTCAAGCTCTACGGCGTGATGGAAAAGCACTTCGACCTCAAGCAGTACTGTCTGATTCGGGAGGTTCAGTAGAGCTGTAACAACTCAGACAGAGGCCGGAGGGGCGGCCTTCGGAGTAGTATGCTCTGTTGCCGCCCCTTCGGTCTCTGTCTGAACAGCCACGCTACGAAAACGGAGAAACGTAAGACCCCTTGAAATCATGTGCCTTTCCCGATATAATATTTTTGTCTGTGCGTAAGCACGATACAGGAGGTAGTGACCATGGAGTTGAAACGAATATTCGCGATTCTCGCACTGGTCATCATTGCGGTGCTACTTGTCGCAGCACTTTATTTTGCTATAAGCGGAGCGACCGATTATCTTCTGGCCTGTCTATTCTGTCTGGTTGTCGTACCGGTGGTGATTTACATTTTCATCTGGTTTACGAATCTGACAAACAAAAAATAATGTAGGATGTTCTGGTCACGAATCTCTCACATACATCCGGGTGAAGGACACCCGATATGGACTGTGTCAAAAAGGTGAAGAATATCCATAGTATCCTTAAACGGATGCTATCCTGTAGGAGGATTCACATGGTAAGAGCAATCGTTGGAGCAAACTGGGGCGACGAGGGTAAGGGCAAGATTACCGATATGCTTGCGGAGACCTCGGACATCGTCGTACGTTTCCAGGGTGGCGCAAATGCCGGCCATACCATCATCAACAATTATGGTCGTTTCTCACTCCACCTTATGCCAAGCGGCGTATTCTATGATCACACCACATCTGTACTCGGAAATGGTGTTGCACTTGATATCGAGAAGTTCTGTGCAGAGCTGAAGTCCATCGTAGACGCCGGCGTTCCAACTCCGAAGATTCTGGTATCGAACCGCGCACAGGTCATGATGCCGTATCACGTTCTGTTTGATACGCTCGAGGAAGCGAGACTCGCTGGTAAGAGCTATGGTTCTACGAAGTCTGGTATCGCACCTTTCTTCTCGGATAAGTATGCAAAGATCGGCCTTCAGGTAAATGAACTCTTCGATGAGGAAGTTCTTGAGGATCGTCTGCACAAGGTTGTAGAAATCAAGAATGCCATCCTTCGTGAGCTCTATCATGCACCGGAGCTCAGCTATGACGAGCTGCTTGAGGAGATGCATCGTCAGAGAGATATGATTGCTCCATATATTGCAGACACATCGAAGTTCCTTCGTGAGGCACTGAAGGAAGGAAAGACCGTCCTTCTTGAGGGTCAGCTCGGTACTATGAAGGATCCGGATCACGGTATCTATCCGATGGTTACCTCTAGTTCTACACTCGCAGCCTATGGTGCGGTCGGTGCCGGCATCCCTCCATATGAGATCAAGGATATCGTAGCCGTAACCAAGGCATATTCATCTGCCGTTGGTGCTGGTGATTTCGTATCTGAGCTGTTTGGCGAGGAGGCGGATGAGCTTCGTAGAAGAGGCGGTGATAAGGGTGAGTTCGGTGCAACGACCGGACGTCCGAGAAGAGTCGGCTGGTACGATACGGTTGCTTCTAAGTATGGTTGCCAGTTGCAGAGTGCGACGGAGGCAGCCCTTACCGTTCTTGATGTACTCGGCTACCTGAAGGAAATCAAGGTTTGCGTGGGCTATGAGATCGATGGTAAGGTGACGACAGATTTCCCTGTCACACCTCTCCTCAACAAGGCAAAGCCGGTATATGAGACACTGCCGGGATGGAACTGCGATATTCGCGGTATCAAGAGCTACGATGAGCTTCCGGAGAACTGCAAGAACTATATCGATTTCATCGAGAAGCATATCGAGACACCGATCACCATGGTTTCCAATGGTCCGGAGAGACATGAGATTCTGAAGAGAACTCCGAAGATCTGATAAAAATCAAATAAGATAAAATGAAGCTGACGTACGATGAGATGTATGCATCTTATCATATGTCAGCTTTTTCTTTCGAAATAAGCAGCGTTCATTGTAGGGATACAATGAGCGCTGCTTGTGATGATGTTACTTGGCTGCCTGGTTTTCCTTCTCGAGATTCGTTCTGAATTCTTCCTTTATATTCTCGAGCAGTGCCGGTTGTGTAATCAGCTCGTACGCGGCACCAGCCAGGATCTTTGCTCCATAGAGGATGGCGTCATGTGCTTCTTCTGTCTTTCCGGCATCGAGATAAGCCTGTGAGTGTGCAGTTGAACCCTCCGGTACGAAGGCGATGCGGGCACAGGTGCCTGGTACGCGGCGCATTACATTGCCGAAATCAGTAGAACCGGTTTGTGCTCGTGGTGCGGCGATGCGCGGTGCACCGATTTCTTCTGCCTGCTTCATGATCAGATCATTCAGCTGGATGACCGGAATCTTGTTGTCGACTTCTTTTTCACGGATGATTTCAACCTCAGTCTCGGTCATCATCGCCGCCCCCTGCATGATTTTTTCGAAACGTGTACAAACGGTATCGAGGTAGGCGCGATTATAGGAACGAACATAGAAACTTGCTTCCGCATAGGCTGGGACAACGTTCGCCGGTGTGCCACCGCAGTTCGTGACTGTATAATGGATTTTCACATCGGATGCGACATGCTCACGAAGGAATTCGACTCCCTGGAAGGCGAGGATGAGACCATCCAGCGCACTGCGGCCCTTTTCCGGACGGAGCGCAGCATGTGCACTCGTGCCGTGGTAGATGATCCGGTATTTCGAATTTGCGAGAGACTTTACATCGACCTGTGTATTCGGACCGCCATGCATCATAAAGGCGACATCGAGGTCTGTGAAGTCACAGCCATTCTGTATCATCTGAATCTTTCCGCTGATGCCCTCCTCGGCCGGTGTTCCATACACCGTGATCGTATAGTTTTCATCGAGCTCTGCTTCTTTTAAGGCTTTTGCTGCGGCCAGGATAGAAGGTCCCTGCAGGTGATGACCACAGGCATGACCGAGACCCGGAAGCGCATCATATTCGCAGAGAAGACCGATGTTCGGTCCGCCGTTTCCATGATGGTAGACAGCCTTAAATGCTGTGGCTACACCAGCTACACCACATTCAACATCGAAGCCTTCACGCTTCAGCCACTGTGTCAGAACGTCGACAGCATGGTATTCTTCCATGCCGATTTCAGGGTGATCGAAGAAATCGTCGGCCATTGTGACCATTTCATCTCGAACACGATCGATGGTTTGAAATAATCTTTCCTTCAAAATAAAAGCACCTCCGCTGTTTGATGAACCCATTATAGAGTACCGGGGAAGTGCTTGTGAAATATAGAAAATAAAAGATGATTATTTGTTGTTTAGAAGATTTTCACCGTGTTCTTTAAGAAGTTCAACCATCGCATGCATGTATTCCGGTAAAGCGTCCCCCTTTTTATAAGCGACGATGACATCGCGCTTATGATTTTCGATGTCGAGGGTGTAGTAGTTGACCGGTTTCGGATAGTGAAAATTTCGAGTATAGCCTTCTCGGACGAAGGTGATTCCGAGGCCTTCTGCAGCCATCTGAACAGAAGTTTCGATGCTTCGGATAACACGTATCCGTCCAGGGGTGATCTGATACTTCGAAAGAATCTGATCTTCGATTTTTCGCGTACTCTGGAATGGCGTCTGGAGGATGAGGGTTTCACCATTCAGAACCTCGGGAGCGAGTTTTCGATAGCGACTATCCGGATCATACATCGCTTTTTCGTTCAGCGGGTGGCGGACAGGCACGGCAAGCAGAAGCTCTTCCTGAAATAGAAGCTCGGTTTCCATCGCTGATGTTTCCGGCATACGATTCATAACGAGGAGGTCGAGCTCGCCATTTTTCAGCATTTTATTCAGGTCATAGAGGTTTCCGTCGCGTACGACGAGGTCGATATCCGGCCATTTTTCTTCATATTCTGAAATGACAGGTGGGAGAAAGAAACATGCACGTTTCTGAGAAATCCCGAGTCGCAGGCGTCCAGCCTGTTCACGCACAATCGTGTAAACTTCATCATTAAATTCCTGCTCCAGCTGCAGCATCGTGCGGGCTTTTTCTACATAGCGTTCGCCGGCATATGTAAGAATGAATTTTTTTCCATTTCGGTCGAAGAGCGGTATACCTAAATTCTTTTCGAGGTTCGTGATGTAGATACTGAGCGCGGGCTGAGATATATAGAGGCGTTCGGCAGCGCGCGTAAGATTACCGTATTCAGCCAGCGTACATACATATTTTTGTTCCCGTAGATCCATGACAAATCTTCTTTCTATGTTTAATGAATATACACATTATACCATTGATTCCGGTGAACGTGAGTATGCGAAATTGTATATTTTGCTTATGTCCTTCTTTTATTCCCCTTATAAAAGAGCAGAAGTATAAATGTTCACCATAAGATTTTTAAAACAGAACCATAAGCTTTACAAAATGTACAAAAAGAGTTCATTTCGGTAAGGTATTTATAACACACAGTCACATGCCCAATCGCTGGCTGTGAAATAGCGAACCCGAAGGGGAAGGAGTAAAAGCATATGGAAAAGAAAAAGTTTAAAATGCCGCATACGTTCGTGATTATCGGCATCATCATCCTGTTTGCGGTCGCGCTTACATGGATCATCCCGGCAGGATCGTACGTACGATTCGAAAATGAGGCGGGCATCAAGGTCATCGACCCGACGCAGTTCGCCTATATCGATCGTACACCGGTAAATCCGCTGGAGATTCCGCTCTATATCGTAAAGGCGTTTGTAAAACGAATCGACCTCATGCTGGTCATTCTGTTTGCCGGCGGCGCATTCCATCTTCTGACGAAGACCGGTGCACTGCATGCCGTTATTGCGAAGATGGCGAAGGCATTCTCCGGTAAGGTGTATATCTTCCTGCCGATTCTGACACTCGTATTCGGACTGATCTGTACGACACAGGGTGTGAACCTCTTTATCGCCTTTGCGCCGATTATGGTTATGATGTCGTTTGCGATGGGGCTGGACTCCATAACGGGTGCTTCCATCATTCTGCTGGGTGGTGCCATCGGCTTTGCAACCGGACCGCTGAATATCAACACCACCATCGTAGCGCAGAAGATTGCAGAACTTCCACTGTATTCCGGCGTAGGGTATCGTTTCGTATGCTTCGGCGTATTTTATGTGATTACGAATATCTATCTGATCCGTTATGCATTAAAGATTCAGAAAAATCCGGAATTAAGCCCGATGTATGAGCTTGATAAGACGAGTGAGTTCCGTAACGAGGCTGACCTTAGCAGCTTCGGCTCGCTGGACTTCCGGAAGATTCTCATCATGATCACGTTCTTTGTATCCTTGATTCTGATTGTTTATGGAGGCATTGCCCTTGACTGGAAGATGGAGGAGACGGCGTCTGTATTCCTTGCGATGGCTATCATCATCGGCGCAATTGCTGGTTTCGGACCATCTCAGATATCGAAGGAATTCCTCGACGGTTGTAAGAAGATGCTGGGCGCTGCGTTCATCATCGGTATGGCGCAGGCAATCAGCGGTATCATGAATGCAGGTCACATCACCGATACAGTCGTACATTCCCTCGCGGCAGGTCTGAATTCGGTTCCTTCTATCTTACAGGGACCGGCGATGCTGATTGCGAACACCATCATCAATGTATTCCTTACGTCCGGAAGCGGCCAGGCGGCTGCCGTTATTCCGATCATGGCTCCGCTGGCAGACCTGGTTGGCATGACGAGACAGACGGCGATCCTCGCATTCAATTTCGGCGACGGATTCTGTAACTATATTCTTCCGACCTCTACTGCGCTGATGGGTATCATCAGTGCCGTCAATATCCCATATGATCGCTGGATGAAGTTCATGTGGAAGCTGTTCCTGATCTGGATGGTGGTCGGTTCGGTACTTCTTATGATTGCGCAGGCGATGCACTGGGGACCGATGTAAGTGTAAATCTGATCAAAATCGAAATATAAGAACTGGAAGCGTAAAGTAAAAATGGCATCAACGATTCGTAATATCAAAAATCCGATACTGAAAACACTGGCGGAATATGGATTGATCACACTGAGTATCTGGATCATGGTCGTAGGCATCTACTTTTTTAAGTTCCCGAACCACTTTGCATTTGGCGGTGTGACTGGCTTTTCTGCGGTTTTCAGTAAACTGATCGGCTGCTCCGCCAGTGCCTTTACAACAGTGGCCAATAATGTTCTACTGGTGCTCGGGTTTATATTTCTTGGAAAGGGTGTCGGCGTCCGTACAGTGTTTGCAACGCTGGTGATGTCCGCAAGTCTGCAGGTGCTGGAATGGCTGGTTCCGTTACAGGGAACACTTACGAATCAACCGATTCTGGAGCTTTCGTTCGCAGTACTTCTGCCGGCAATTGCATCCGCCATTCTGTTTAATATCGGTGCGTCCAGTGGAGGAACCGATATCATCGCTATGATTTTACAGAAATACAGCAGTATGAATATCGGCACAGCACTACTGTTTGCAGATCTTACCGCGGTGGTTGTTTCGTTCATCATGTTTGGACCAGCTACGGGCTTATTTTCAGTCCTAGGACTGATTTCGAAATCCCTGGTTGTGGACAACGTAATCGAAAGTATGAACCTCTGTAAGTGCTTCAGTATCATCTGCGAGCATCCACAGCCGATTTGTGATTTTATCGTACAGAACCTGCATCGTGGTGCCACAACATTTGAAGCAAAAGGTGCATATAGTGATGATAAAAAAACGGTCATCATGACAACGATGCATCGAAGTCAGGCGATACAGCTTCGAAACTTTATCCGCGGTACAGAACCGACGGCATTTATCATGATTTCAAACTCAAGTGAAGTCATCGGAAAAGGCTTTAATCAGCTGACATAATCGCTTGGATTACCGTTCATATCGATCGGTTTTCTATAGAATCCCTTCGAAAGGGCTGTCTGAAATATCAGGCAGTCCTTTTTATAGTTTTTTAATACTTTGATTGTTAAGAATTCTACAACTAGTCTTTGACATCTATTTCACAAGATTGTATAATTTAGAACGAAATCTATGATTTTGTATGCATTATCTATAAAATCATCTTATAGGAGAACGTGTAAACATGGCAAAGAAAGAAATATCTCAGGCAGTTATCCAGAGACTTCCTCGATATTATCGATATCTTGAGGATCTTATGGATCAGGGGATCGAGCGCATTTCATCGAATGAATTAAGCAAGCGAATGAAGCTTACAGCTTCACAGATCCGTCAGGATCTCAACAATTTCGGTGGATTCGGCCAGCAGGGTTATGGTTATAATATTAAGAATCTTCATGATGAAATAGCGAAGATACTGAACATCGATGAGGAGCATGAGATGATCATCATCGGTGCAGGTCATTTAGGACAGGCACTTGCAAATTATACAAATTTCCGTAAGCGCGGTTTTCTCGTAAAAGCGATTTTTGATCAGGATCCGACGGTCATCGGCACGAAGGTGGGCGATGTCGAGGTTCTTCCGATGGAAAAAATCGATGAGGTCGTACGACAGTATAATGTCAAGATGGCAGCTGTCTGTATTCCGAAGACACCGGCGGTAAAGGTCGTAGAACAGCTGATTGCGGATGGTGTCGTCGGCATTTGGAACTTCGCTCATGTGGATCTGGAAGTTCCGGATAACGTGGTTATCGAGAATGTTCATCTGTCCGAGTCACTGATGCGATTAAGCTATCGTATGGGCGAAACTTTCAGACAGAAAGAGGAAGAGGAATAAAATGGTGATCGGTATCGGCACCGATATTCTGGAAATAAACCGTATCGAGAGTACCCGGCGTACAGGCATGCAGGAACGTATTTTTACGGAGCATGAGCGCCGGCAGGCATCTGGAAGAGATTCCATGCTTGCCGGTGATTTTGCATGCAAAGAAGCCGTGGCCAAATGTTTCGGAACCGGATTTCGGGGATTTCGACCGATGGATATCGAGGTGCTACGGGATGAACTTGGAAAACCGTATGTGATTCTATATAACGGAGCACGTGCACTATATGAAAAACTGGGCGGTACTTCAATCGAAGTCTCGATTTCAAACACAAAGGAACTTGTGATTGCATTTGCAGTACTGGAGGGAAAAGTACATGGTAACAGACAAGATGAAATATCTTCGTAACATCCCTGCACGACGTGAAGACAGTCATAAGGGGACCTATGGAAAGATTCTTATTGCCGCGGGTTCCTGCGGAATGTGTGGAGCGGCGGTTTTTGCGGGGCTTGCAGCATACCGATCCGGCGCCGGACTGGTACGTATTTTGACGCATCAGGAGAATCGCATCATTATTCAGACCATGGTGCCGGAAGCGTTCTATACAGGATATGATGAACATACTAATTTCGTCCAACTCTCTTCGGACAGTGTTTCATGGGCAGATGTTATCGTGGTAGGACCGGGCCTGGGGACGGGAGAACTGAGCGTAACTCTTCTTCGCGAAATTTTAAATGCACTCATACATTTATCGGGCACGGAAGAGGATGCCGTCGAAGCAAAGTGGATGAAAAAATTCCCGATGCTGCTGATCGATGCAGATGGACTGAATATACTTAGCACGCATCCGGATTTGATAAAAAAAGTGGACACGATAGCGAAAAGGCTTCCGGTGATCGTGACACCACATGCACTTGAAATGGCACGGCTATCTTCTTGTTCGCTGGATGATGTTCTCGCTTCCCTTCACGAAGCGGCGGCTACGTTTGCAAAAACACATGGAACCGTAACCGTGATGAAGGGTGCGGAAACCATCATTATGGATGCTCGGGAACAGGCTTTCCGGAACCTCGAACCAAGCCCTGCATTAAGTAAGGGCGGATCAGGAGATGTGCTGTCCGGAGCCATCGCCGGTATCTATGCGGTATTACGCGCGGACCGAAGTGAAAAGCTGAGCACTGTAAAGGAAGAGCAGGAAAAGAAGAATTTATGGTATCAGATGGCGTTTGACGCCACCGTGACCGCGGTCCTCGTACATGCGGAAGCCGGTCGTCAGGCTGCCCGCATCCACGGAACACATGCCGTATTTGCACGGGAAACGGCAGATATGTTAGGTATCGTGATGGAGAAGCGCGGAAAAGCTTGATTCTACGCCATTTTTACGTTATAGTACTAGAGTTTGATTTAAACATCGATCGATTTTATATAAGTAATTGAGGAGAGTAATATGTCAGGACATTCCAAGTTTTCAAACATCCGTGCTAAGAAGGAAAAGAATGATGCCGCAAAGGGCAAAGTTTTCACCATGATCGGCCATGAGATCGCGCTGGCTGTAAAGGCCGGTGGACCTGACCCAGCTAACAACTCCAAGCTTGCAGCTGTCATTGCGAAGGCAAAGGCAAACAACATGCCGAACGACACCATCAACAGTGGTATCAAGAAGGCCGCTGGATCCATGGATGCAGACAATTTCGAGGAGCTTCAGTACGAGGGCTACGGTCCTAACGGCGTTGCGATCATCGTAAAGGTTCTGACCGATAATAAGAACCGTGCGGCAGCAGATGTTCGTTCCGCTTTCACGAAGGGTCACGGCTCACTCGCAACACAGGGTGCCGTTTCCTTCATGTTTGATGAGAAGGGCCAGATTATCCTCGACCGTGAGGCGATGGATGATATGGATAAGGATTTCGATACCCTGATGGATATGGCCATCGAAGCGGGTGCAGAGGATATCCAGGACGAAGAGGATTCCTATGTCATCATCACAGATCCATCTGATTTCGAGACGGTTCGCGAGAACATCGAAAAGCAGGGTATCCCGATGGCAGAAGCTGATGTCGTGATGATCCCACAGAACTATGTTTCCGTAACGGATCCGGAGGTTGTTAAGAGCCTTCGCAGAACACTCGATCTTCTTGATGCTTCCGAGGATGTACAGAACGTTTATACCAACTGGGAAGAGGAAGGCGAAGAATAATCGCACACGTAAAAAAGACCGCGCAGGCGGTCTTTTTTGTTAGGAAAAATGAATTTCAGCCGCGGTTCTCAGAAGAACTGTCACAGAAGTCTTCCGAACTCGTTGTATGATGCTTCTGGCGGTAGTCCTTCTGAGAAGTGCGCAGCCATCATTCGGAAAGTAGATTTTTCGGCTCCACCGTTACGGACCAGTTCGTGTGATAAATCACGAATCCCGGCGCCTGATTCGGTACCTTTCGGAGATTTTTGCGGATCGTATAATCGACATCGACCTTCTGATCCTCGCGATGAGAAGAAAACCAGGCGGCCAGCTCAGCTGCCTCGATGAAAACGCGATCCGGAATCTCCTCCATCGGCTGTCCGCCGGTCTTCACGATGACATGGGAGCCTGTCACGCCCTTCGCATGGAACCAGAGATCACCGCCATCACCGAGTTTGAAGCTGACCTCCTCATTCTGGTAATTGTTTTTCCCGATGAAAAGCTCATAGCCATCACTCGTTACCCAGTGGTATGGCTTCGATTTTCGCTGCAGGCGATTTTTTCCTTTTCCCGGTGCCTTATGCAGAAAGCCGAAATCGATCATCTCACGACGGATATCCTGCAGATCTTCCTCGGATTCTGCGATATCGAGTGCTGTCTTGATGGACTCCAGATGCTCGACTTCTTTACGGGTCTCTTCCAGCTGGACCGTGACATTTTCCTTCGTACGTTTTTGCTTCTGATACTTTTCGAGATACCGTTTTGCATTTTCAGCAGCGCTTAGATCCTTCTGCAGAGGGATGGTAATTTCACTGTTTGTATAGTAGTTATCACAAACGAGTTTATCTTCGCCTCCCTGGAGAGAATAGCCGTACGTATGAAGAAGCTCACCATACACACGATACTTATCCATCCCTTCGGTGTCCTTCAGCTGCTTCTCCTGAATCATCAGCTTCTTACCGGCGCGCTCCATCAGCGTACCCAGTACCTTACGGAGATCTGTCGAACGCTGGCGGATGCGGGAGCTTTTATCCTTTTCGCTGTAGAAGCGACGGATGACCTCGCTCATCGAGTCGAAGTGGGCAATCTCAAAAGCGTCATCTTCTTCATAAAGCGTTAGATCGAAGGCGGAGAAATCGGTCGGAATATCCTCCTGATACACAATCACCGGATCTGGATTCCTCTCGACTGCGACGGCTTCTATAACATGATGAAAGCTTTCGTAAAGTACGGACCATGTGGCGTCCGGCTGGCAGTTCGCAGAGAGATCCGCGTCGATTCCGGCACGGTGACAGATCTCTGATGCGGTCAGCGGACTCAGTCCTGTGATGTGATGGAACAGTGCCTTGTACACTGGCTCTGGCTGCATGGAGAGCAGCTCACGAAATGTGGCTTCATCGAGGCTGAGCGGATTCTTCTTTCCGCCGGCATCCGGGATGAAGTACGGACGGTTTGGCAGGACTTCACGAACTGAAGACTGAGAAGCGGAGATTCGTTTGATGGAATCGATGATGCTGTGATCATCTCGAAGAAGGATGATGTTTGAGTATTTTCCCATCAGTTCGACCGAGAGATAGCGTTTTCCTAAATCGCCCATTTCGTCGAGGTGCTCGATCGTAAACATGATGACACGCTCGAGTCCATCCTCATGAAGCTCCTGATCAGGCTGACGAATATCGAGAATTGCACCGTTTCCGATATGCTTTCGGAGGGCCATACAGAAGGTCGGCGCGTTGATTGGTGCCGGCTTGGCATCCTCCGTGAGGGTGCAGAGCGGGAGAGAAGGATTTACGGAAATCTGTACCTTATAATTATCCTTTTGATTTCGAATTGTAAGCTGAATCTCATCCTTTTCCGGCTGGGTGATTTTTGCAATCCGGCCTCCGATAAGATGCTCGCGGAATTCCTTTACAGTCGCAGAAACGACCAGTCCATCATATGCCATAGCGTATCGCCTTTCTCATACCATAACTTTACTTCTAATTTATAGTAGACTATAATTTATTACATATGACTAAAAAACGCAAGCTGCCGATCTGGCAGGCTATGCACATCGAGGTAATCTATGAAATTAAAAAGTATGACCGGATTCGGACGCGCAGAGATTTCAAACGATCAGTACCGTTTATCGGTCGAGGTGAAATCGGTCAATTCCCGTTTCCTTGATTTGAATATTAAGATGCCGAAAAAGTTTAACGCACTTGAGGCCAATATTCGAAATACGGTGAAGGAGTACATCTCTCGTGGTAAGGTCGACCTCTTCATCACGTATGAGAGCTTTTCTGAGAAAGGAAAGGCTCTCCGGCTTGACCTTCCGCTCGCGAAGGAGTATCTGGAGTCCATGCGCACCCTTGTGAATGCGCTTGGTGTGGAGGACAATGTGAAAGTCACGAACCTGGCGGCTCTGCCGGATGTACTTGTGCTTTCAGAAGAATCGGAGGATGATGAGGCGCTTTGGGAAAATTTAAAACCATCACTGATCGGAGCACTCGAGCGTTTCTCAGAGACGCGCATGATGGAAGGTGAGAACCTGCAGAAGGATCTTCTGGAGAAGCTTTCGGATATGGAGGCGATTGTAAACCGTATCGATGAGCGTTCCCCGGAGATTGCAGCAGCATATGAAACAAGACTTCGTGCGAAGGTTTCAGAACTCCTTGAGGGTACCGGTATCGATGAATCCCGCATCGTGCAGGAAGTGACGATCTACTCGGATAAGATTTGTACGGATGAGGAGCGGGTACGTCTCCACAGCCATATCAAGAATATGCGTACGAAACTCATGAATGGCGGTCTGGTCGGACGAGAGTTGGATTTCCTGGCGCAGGAGATGAATCGAGAGGCGAATACGACATTAAGTAAGGCGAATGATCTGATCGTTTCAGAGGATGCCATCGGATTAAAGACGCTGATTGAAAAAATTCGAGAGCAGATTCAGAATCTCGAGTGATTTTCAGAACCTATATATTAATAAGAGAGGGAATAAATGGATAAGGGAGTTTTGGTTGTTATTTCCGGCTTTTCTGGTGCCGGTAAGGGGACACTGATGAAACAGCTGGTTTCCCGTTATGATCAGTACGCACTGTCAATTTCCGCAACGACACGTCAGCCACGTGAGGGTGAAGTTGATGGACGTGAGTACTTCTTCAAGACGAAGGAAGCGTTTGAGGAGATGATCTCGAAGGATGAGCTTGTAGAGTATGCGCAGTATGTCGAGCATTATTACGGCACACCAAAGAAGTACGTCGAGGAAAACCTCGAGGCAGGAAAGGATGTTCTGCTTGAAATCGAGATTCAGGGTGCACTGAAAATTAAAGAGAAGTTTCCGGAAGCGATTCTTATTTTTGTAACACCGCCATCTGGTGAGGAACTTCGTCATCGACTCATCGGCCGTGGAACAGAGACGATGGAGGTCATCGAAAAGCGCCTTCGTCGGGCGATGCAGGAGTCGGAAGGCGTGGAAGCCTATGACTATATATTGGTAAACGATAATATTGACACTTGCACCGAAAAATTGCATAATCTCATACGTGCCGCGCACGAAAAGGGCAGCCGGCACATGGATATTATCGAGAATGTAAGACAGGATCTGAGGAGGATGGAACATGTCACAGCAAACATATAATGACCTGATTGATGCAGCGAAGAATACGAATGCCATTCAGGATGACACGGATAAGCTCGTAGAGAGCCGTTATGCAGCCGTTATTGCGAGCGCGAAGCGTGCAAGACAGCTGATCGATGGCGCAGATCCTGTACTTCCGAATGCGGAAGGCAGAAAGCCGCTTGCAATCGCGGTAGAGGAACTCGCAAGAAACCTTGTGACCATTAAGCGTGGTACGGAGGTTGATGATGATCCGAAGATCGCAGCAAGAGAGAATCCTGGATTTGCGTTCGCTCTGGATGAGGACAGCGAGGACGAGGACGGCGAGGATGAGAAGCTGGTGCACGAAGCACATGCAGCTTCTTCTGAGGATGACTATAATTCTGATAGCGAAGCTTAATATATGAAGATCCACATGATATCACTCGGCTGTGATAAGAACCGGGTAGACAGCGAAAAGATGCTTTCGAATCTGCTTGAAAAGTATCCGGGCAGTGAACTGACCGATGATCCGTCTGAGGCAGATATTACAGTCATCAATACCTGCGCATTCATCGGAGATGCGAAGGAAGAAAGCATTAATACCATCATTGAGATGGGAGAGTATAAGGAGACGGGAAATCTTAAAAAGCTGATTGTAGCGGGCTGTCTCGCCGAGCGCTACCGTGAGGAAATTCGTAAGGAACTTCCGGAAGTCGACGAAGTAATCGGCGTAAAGGAATACGTGGAACGTCTGGACGTGCAGATGAAACGTGTAGAGAATGCGGAAAATTATACCGCATATTTGAAAATCGCAGAGGGATGCGATAAGTGTTGTACCTACTGCATTATCCCGAAGCTGCGCGGACATTATCGTTCCGTTCCGATGGAACATCTCCTTGAGGAAGCGAAGAGGCTGGCTGCGGAGGGCACAAAGGAGCTGATTCTCGTCGCACAGGAAACAACACTTTACGGTGTCGATCTCTACGGAAAGAAGAGTCTTCCGGAGCTTCTTAACCGGCTTTCTGAAATCGAAGGCCTTGAGTGGATTCGTATTTTGTACTGCTACCCGGAGGAAATTACGGAGGAACTGATTCAGACGATTCGTGATAACCCGAAGGTGGTACATTATCTGGATATCCCGATTCAGCATGCATCTGATAAGATTCTGAAAAATATGCATCGCCGGACTCGAGAGGCGGAGCTTCGTGAACGAATCGCAACCCTTCGTCGCGAAATTCCGGATATCGCGCTCCGTACGACATTGATCACTGGTTTCCCTGGGGAGACGGATGAGGATTTCAAAATCTTGAAGACGTTCGTGACAGAGATGCGCTTTGATCGACTTGGTGTGTTCCCGTACTCACAGGAAGAAGATACACCGGCAGCGGAAATGAAACCACAGGTGCCGGAAAAAGTCAAGTTACAGCGGCAGGATGAAATCATGCGGTTGCAGCAGGGCATCGCCTTCGAAAAGGCGAAAGAGCAAATCGGACGAGAACTTCGTGTTATAATCATCGGATATGATCCGGAGAATAACGAGTATCTGTGCCGTTCTTATATGGATAATCCGGATATCGACAGCCTCGTCTATGTAGATGCAGGTGATTATCATAACGAGCTCAGCGGTGATATGATTTCCTGTCGTATCATCGATGCAGATGGTTATGATCTGATAGGAGAGAGAATCTGATGAATCTGCCAAATAAACTGACCTTAATGCGTGTTGTACTGATTCCGATTTTTGTAGTCCTTCTTCTTTTTGATGGTGGACAGAATTACGCACTTCGTATCGCGGCACTGATCGTGTTCTGTATTGCTTCGTTCACGGATTTTCTGGATGGACAGATCGCGCGTCGTAACAATCTGGTGACGAATTTCGGAAAGTTTATGGATCCGCTGGCGGATAAGTTACTGGTCTGCTCGGCACTGATCTGTATGATTGAACTCGGGCAGCTTCCATCCTGGTATGTCATTACCGTGATTGCGCGTGAATTTATCATTTCCGGTTTCCGTTTGGTTGCTGCAGATAATGGTATCGTTATCGCCGCATCCTGGTGGGGCAAGTTCAAGACGACGTTCCAGATGTTCACGGTTATTCTGCTGATTCTGAACATTCCGTCACTTCGTATGGTGACGACGATCGTTGCAGGAATTGCTTTCGTACTGACACTGGTATCCCTTCTGGACTACATCGCGAAAAATTATAAGGTGATTACGGAAGGCGGCATGTAAGGAGAGAATCCGATGATTTTTTCTGAGCATATGTACTACGGAAAGCATGCAGCAGAGCATAAATCCTTTATACTGGATAATCTGCGCAAGGGCCATTTCCAGCCGGGAGCATATGTGATCGTGCGTGCACCGGAGCCTAACTTATATGAAATCTATAATCAGGCTATGTTCCTGAATCCGAAACTCGATACGGAAACGGTCGAAGTGCTCGGCATCGGATATGGCTATCGGGATGCGATCGATTGTGTCACCAGGATGCTGAAAGATCGACACATTCTGTAAACAACGAGGAGGACAGCAGATGCTTTTATTTACGATATTAAAAGTCATCGGGCGTGTGCTCCTCGTTCTTTTATTGCTGATTTTATTACTTCTCGGACTTCTGCTTCTGGTGCCGATCCATTATGAAGGTAAGGGCTATAAGGGGGAAGCCAAGAAAGCATATGCAGGACATATCGATATATGCTGGTTTCTTCGCTTGATTCAGTTGCACGGAGCGATCACGCCGAAGGGGCTGGAGTATTATTTTCGTATACTCTGGTTCCGACCACTCGACAGTTGTAAGAATGAGGCTGCAGAGGTCAATGCTTCCGCCGAGACTTCGTCACGAAGCGAGGAGACGACGGAAACGACAGATGCAGCAGCCGATACATCGGACGAGAACTCATCACATAGTGAGAAGTCGGTGCAATCGGAAAAGAAAGCGTATGATGCTTCTGATGTGTCACAATTACACAGCACAAATGCAGAAATAGATGAACCGCTGACGATGGAATCTCATGATGAAGAAGCTGAAAGAATAGAAGAGGATTCGGAATCAGAAGAAATGCATGAAACTCTCGCGACATCTGAAATTGATTGTGGTAGAGAAGAAAAGAACACATCCTCTGCAGCTGAAAAGTCGAAGAAAAAGAAGAGGAAAAAAACATCATTTCTTGATAGAATTAAGAAGATATGTAAAAAGGCATCTTCTCTTCGTGAAGTGATAGAGAACGAAGAGAATCAGAAAGCCTTGCAATTGCTGATTTCCAGGGTGAAATACCTGCTGCATCATCTCCGCTTCCGGAAACTTGATGGAACACTGCAAATCGGCTCCGATGATCCGGCGACGGTTGGGCGCATCATGGGTGCGCTTAGTCTGTTCTACCCGCTGAATGCAGAGTCACTTGTGATTACGCCTGTTTTTGACCATGCTGTATTTGAGGGAGACATTTCGTTTAAGGGGCATGTTCGTCTGATCCATATCGTGATTGTGGGGACGCAGCTGATGATGAATAAAATAATACGAGGTCTTGTGCTCGATCGTATATAAGGAGGCTCACTATGAGTGATTCTACAAATGTAAAAGATATTCTCGATACCATGTTTAAGGGCATGGATGGATTTGTGAATTCAAAGACAGTGGTCGGTGAACCTGTAAAGGTTGGTGACGCTACCTTGATTCCCCTGATTGAGGTCAGCTGTGGCATGGGAGCCGGCGCTTATGTAAAGGAGAAGGATGCAAAGAACGGTGACGGCGGTGCCGGTGCACTTAGCTCGAAGATTACGCCGACTGCAATCCTTGTTCTTCAGAACGGGAATACAAAACTGGTGAATATTAAAAATCAGGATGCAATTACGAAGCTTCTTGATATGCTTCCGGAAACCATCGATAAGATTACCGGAGGAAACCGTATCTCGAAGAGTGCGCAGGCGGCAGCGGAACAGATGGCCGAAGACGCGGAATCTGAAACCGTCGTAGAGGATGCTGAAACGCTGTAATTCCGTTATACTGACTTTATATATCATCATGGTGATGATATTTTAGAAAAAATATGTAAAAGTACTTGCATTACAAATAGAGATTTGTTATTATAGGCAAGTCGCGAATTTAGGGACATGATTGTGTCTCGGTTCGATTAATTTGAAAGGGAGGTGCAACCATGGCAAAGTGCGCAATTTGTGAGAAGGCAGT
>CAKQWR010000005.1 GCA_934279105.1 uncultured Oribacterium sp.
ATCCGATGGGACGATGACAAATTCGCTTCCGTTTTCGTATAATAGAAACAACTATAGACTTTTTGAAAAGGGAAGTATTATGCGTGATCTTGATTATTTGAAGCTGCTCGCGAAGCAGTTTCCGACTGCCACAGCTGCAGGTGCGGAGATTATCAACCTGCGTGCGATCTGTGCACTTCCGAAGGGCACAGAGTATTTCTTTTCAGACCTTCATGGCGAGAGCGAAGCCTTCATCTACCTGATGCGTTCAGCATCCGGTATCGTACGTGATAAAATCGATGAAACCTTCGGAAACCTGCTGCCGGAGAAGGAACAGCTGGAACTGGCCAACCTGATTTATTATCCACGGGATATTCTTTCGAATCCGGCGCATAAGGCGAAGGATACACCGGAGTGGCAACGCATTACGATCAATCGTCTCGTGAATATCTGCCGTTGCGTAAGCTCGAAGTATACGCGTTCCAAGGTGCGTAAAAAGATGCCGCAGCAGTATGCGTATGCCATCGACGAGCTTCTCCATCTCGACAGTCACGACGAAGATAAGCGCGGCTATCTGCGTGGCATTATGGACGCCATCATTGACATCGACATGGGGGATGATTTTATCGTTGCGCTGTCGGAGCTGATCCAGAATCTCGTCATCGATAATCTGCATATCATCGGCGATGTCTTCGATCGAGGCCCGCATGCGGATGAAATCATGGAGGAGCTGATGAGCTTCCATGATGTGGATATCGAGTGGGGAAATCATGACGTTGAGTGGATGGGAGCCGCCTGCGGTAATCCGGCCTGTGTCAGCAGTGTGCTCCGTATCGCAACATCCTATAATTCGTTCGATGTGCTGGAGGATGGATATGGCATCAACCTGCGTCCGCTGTCCATGTTTGCAGAAGAAGTGTATGGCGATGACCCGTGTGAGTGTTTCCAGCCACATCTTCTGGATACCAATGTCTCCGACTCGGTAGATCCTCGCCTCGCTGCAAAGATGTGCAAGGCGATCAGTATCATCCTGTTCAAGGAAGAGGGTGCACTGATTCGACGTCATCCGGAGTATAAGCTCGACCATCGTCTGCTTCTGGAAAAAATCGATTATAAGAAGGGGACCGTGACCATAGATGGAGAGACATATCCGCTGAAGGATACGAATTTCCCAACCATTGACCCGAGAGATCCATACAAGCTGACCGTGAAGGAAAAGGAACTGATGAATACGCTGGTCTACAGCTTTACACATTCACAGCGTCTTCAGAAGCACATTCGATTCTTCTTTACCAATGGTGCCATGTATAAGGTAGTCAATAATAACATTCTCTTCCATGGCTGTATTCCGATGAATGTGGATGGATCCTTCCTGCAGCTGGAGACCCCGATGGGCAGCTTCTCCGGAAAGGCACTCATGGACTATTTCTATGAGCGCGCGATCGATGCCTATTTCCTGAATGGAGAAAATGACCCGAAGGGGAAGATCTATGCAACGGATCTTTTCTGGTATATGTGGTGCGGTCCGTGCTCGCCGCTTTTCGGGAAAGACAAGATGACGACCTTCGAACACTGTTTCATCGAGAATCCGGACACGCATGTAGAGAAGTTTAACATCTATTATGATTTCTCGAAGGAAGAGCGTTATGTGGATCGGATTATCGCAGAATTCGGTGTGGATCCGGAACTGGGCCATGTGGTCAACGGGCATGTGCCGGTGAAGACGAAGCGTGGAGAATCACCGATCAAGGCGAACGGCAAGCTGTTCGTCATCGACGGTGGTATTTCGAAGGCGTATCACAGCCGAACCGGTATCGCCGGTTACACCCTGATTTTCAACTCCCGTCACCTGGCACTTGCGGAGCATAAGGGCTTCCAGAAGGGATCGGAAAATACACCGGAGATTCAGATCGTGGAGCAGATGAAGCGCCGGGTGCACGTGGGTGAAACGGATAATGGAAAGGAGCTGAAGCACCAGATCGCAGATCTCGAGGAGCTGCTCGCCGCTTATCGCAACGGAGACATCCGTGAGAAGGGTGAGATTGTGCAAAAGAGACGTTGATTCAAAAAAAGAATGGTGCTATAAAAAACGGGATCAAATAACAGATCTCGTTTTTTGATGATTTCATCAAGAACGCTGACAGAAAAGAAGAGGAAACAAATGGATACAAAAAAGACAATCAGGGATATGACATCAGGGAGTCCGATGCGTTTAATTCTCGGCTTTGCCGTGCCGATGCTTCTAGGCATTCTTTTCCAGCAGCTTTATAGCATGGTGGATACCGTCATGGTCGGACGGTTTCTCGGTGCGGATGCACTTGCGGCAGTGGGATCTACCGGTGCCATCAATTTTATGGTGAACGGTTTCGTAATCGGTGCGACAGCAGGATTCGCTATTCCGGTCGCGCAGCGATTCGGTGCGCGTGATTTTGATGGGATGCGGCAGTATGTCGGAAATATCGTATGGCTGACGATATTGTTTTCCGCGGTGATGACGGCGTGCATGAGCGTGCTCGCACATCAGGTGCTGGTATGGATGCATACACCGGATGAAATTCTGGAACAGGCGTATAGTTACATCGTTATTATATTTATGGGACTTTCGGCGACCTACCTCTATAATATTACGGCTTCCATCGTGCGATCTCTGGGAGATTCGAAATCGCCGGTATATTTCCTGATGATTTCGTCTGTACTGAATATTATTCTTGATTACGTATCGATTCGAATCGTAGGAATGGGGGTGTGCGGCCCGGCGCTGGCGACGATTATCAGTCAGCTGGTTTCCGGCGTTCTCTGCTTCTTTTATATGGTAAGGCGCTTCGATATTCTGAAGTTGAAACAGGATGACTTGCGTATGCGGGCAGAATGTGTTCAACGCTTACTGTGGATGGCGATTCCGATGGGACTTCAGTATTCGATCACAAGTATCGGAAACATCATTCTGCAGACGGCAGTCAATACACTGGGTGTTATTTCGGTTGCAGCGGTCACGGCAGGTGATCGTATCATCGTTTTATTTGCATGCGTCTTTGATTCACTGGGTGGCACGATGGCGACCTATCAGGGACAGAATCGAGGCGCGCTTAAATACGACCGTCTGAAAGCAGGCGCAGCATCGGCGATGAAGATTGGTGCCGTGTATTCTGTGATTGCGGTGGCTGTTCTTGCGGCGATTGGCTGGAAATTACCCCTTCTGTTTGTGACAAATGGAAATGCAGAGGTTGTTGCCGGCGCACATCAGTATCTGATGACACAGGTGCTGTTTTTTGTTCCGCTCTGTGCAGTAAATGTATTTCGCTTTTCTATTCAAGGCATGGGATTTTCCGGTATTGCGATTATCGCGGGCATATGTGAGATGTTCGGTAGAGGGCTGGCTGGATTTCTGGGCGTTCGTTATTTCGGATATACAGCAGCCTGTCTGGCCGCACCGCTTGCATGGCTTTTTGCCGATGCCTTTTTGATTCCCTGCTTCTACCGCTGTGTGCGTACGCTGGAAAAAGAAGATACAAATACGATGTCATGACTCTAAAATGTCTGATTACATTTTCACTGCCTGAAAAGATGAAAATAATTTTCATAAAATACAAATTTTTGACAAGTTATCAGAGTGAAGGTGTGAATTTAGATGATGCGATATTCGTTTGAAACACGGAAATCGGACATGCCGGTGTGGCTTTCGCGGAAAAAACGCGGAAGCCACTTTTTTTGTATAACCAAGCCTGCTAAAAGGTCATACATATACAGGACAAAAACTGCGGACAATGACACAAAAAGCACGAAAGGTTGTGGAAAAAACAATAAAAATAAGTAATAATGCATAAAAATTGTTTTACAAAAGTCGGACAAGGTGTTATCATAATCACATACAAATTAGAACGGCTTGGAGAGGAAAAGATATGCAGGATGTAATAATGAGCCCTCAAGATTCTGTTCTCCATATGTCTGTTGCGCAGCAGTTGAAAGCAGTGATTATCAAGCGCAAGATGCAACCGGGTGATAAGCTTCCGACGGAAAAAGAACTTATGAAAGAATTTGGTATTTCACGTTCGACTTTACGTGAAGCTATGAAAATTCTGAAGGCGGAAAATGTTATTGTTTCCCGTCAGGGTTCCGGAACGTTCATCAGCCAGGAAACAGGCATCGGAGAAGACCCGTTGGGACTTCATTTTACGAATCAGGACAAACTTCTTTACAATCTTCTGGAAACAAGGATGATGATTGAACCGCAGATCGCAGAGCTTGCAACGCACAGGGCGACAGAATCGGATATTCAAAAACTGAAGACGATTGTGGATGCCATGTATGCGTCGGATTCCAATGACTCTTATACGGAGGAGATGGATATACGTTTTCATACTGCGATTGCAGAGTGTACCCATAATGATGTGCTGACAAGAGTGGTTCCGATCATCAACGAATCTATCCGGCGGGGACATGTGGAAACCCATGATGACACGGCCAGCTTCTATAGAGCGAAACGAAGCCATCTCGGCATCTACAGAGCCATCGCAGAACGGGATTATATGGAAGCGAAGTTTCTGGTGGAACGCCATATCTGGGAAACTCTGAACGACATTAAATCCAAGGAGGACAAATCATGAAAAAAAGACTTCTGGCAAAGAAAGTGACCGCAATTGCTGCGACGACAGCCATGGCTGTAAGCATGCTTGCGGGCTGCGGATCATCGAAGACAGAGACGACGGCAGCCGCAACACAGGCGGCGGCAGAGACGAAGGCGGCAGAGACCGAGGCTGCGAAGGAAGAAAGCACAGAGCCGGTGACCATCAAGTTTCAGTACTGGGCAGATAATACAGACTATTCTGCACTGATGCAGGACATCATCAAAAAGTTTAACGATGAAAACGGTAAGGGCATTACGGTTGTCGGTGAAGAGCAGCCATGGGATGGCGGCGCGTATGCGGAAAACCTGTTCAATGCAAAGATGGGTGGATCCGATGTCGATGTTTCTACATGGAAGCTGACTTCCACACCGCTTTTTGCAAACAATGATCTCCTTCTGGATCTCACACCGTATGTCGATGCGATGGATACCAAGGCGGATATCGATGACAATATCTACAGCGTTATGAGAGAAGCTGGCGGTGACGACACAAAGATGTTCGTTATGCCATGGAACATCCAGGTGCTGTATGTTTACTATAGACCATCTATTTTTGAGAAGGCCGGAATTACAGATGTTCCGAAGACTTATGAAGAGTTCCTTGAGGATGTGAAGAAGTGCACACTGGATACGGATGGTGATGGCAAGACCGATGTATATGGCTTCGGTATGAGAGGCGCCAAGGGTGGTCAGGAGCCATGGGGTTCTTTCATTTATGGCGAGGGTGGTTCCTTCGAAGATCTTACTTCTGCAGAATCTGTAAAGGGTATGCAGGATTTCATCGATCTTTATCAGAATGGATATGTTCCGCCTACAGCAACATCGGATGGATTTAATGAGATTATCGCAAACTTCCAGTCCGGCCTTACGGCGATGACCATTCATCACACCGGTTCTTCTGCGAAGATGGAAGAGATTTTCGGTGATGATGTATCTGCATTTGCTTTCCCGGCAGGTAAGGGCCAGTGGACATCCATGGGCGATACCGAGACCGTTATCTTCAGTTCCTGCAAGAACCCGGATGCTGCCTTTGAGTGGTGTAAGTATCTCGCAACTGGTGAAGGTCAGAAGATGTGGTGCGAGGGTACAGGTAATGTTCCTGTTTCTAAGACCGTAGCACAGGGTGACTACTTCCAGAACAACCGTTTCATGAAGGCATCGATTGAAGGTGAGGGTTATGCTGGTATCCTTCCGATTCGCGATACGACAACGGAGTGGATCAGTAATCTCTGGCCGAATACCGTTTCACAGGCTCTGACAGGTGCCATTTCTGCAGAGGATGCCATGAAGACACTCCAGAGTGGCCTTTGGGAGAATTAATACTTTTGCATGTTCTTTTGACCTCGTTTGTTACTTAAATATGTAGACTTGCAAATTACGGATTTGTGAGAATGCATTTGCATTCTCACAAATCATGTAAAGATAAATAGGAGAAGATGGACATGAGTAAAAAACGTTCAATATGGCCATATTTGCTGGTCGCACCGGCAACACTGATCATCCTTTGCGTTGTGTTTGTGCCGGTTATAAACGCCATTATGATGAGCTTTCAGAGCTATGATCTCAGAAGACCGAAACAGATTGCGTTTATCGGGCTGGCAAACTACATTCAGGCATTCGGTGATCCACAGTTCCTGAATGCCGTCATCCGAACGATTATCTGGGTCGTATTCGGTGTCGGACTTCAGTTCCTGTTTGGATTCATGCTGGCACTTATATTGAACTCGCACTTCAGCGGACGTGGAGTTGTCAGAGCAATCAGTATGGTTCCTTGGGTGACTCCAGGTGTGTTGATCGGCCTCATGTGGCGATGGATCTATGATGGAAACTCCGGCGTGCTGAATGATATTCTTATGAAGCTGCATTTGACCGACGGAAAAATTGCATTCCTGAGTCAGACAACGACGGCATTTCCGTCCGTTATCGTGACCATCATCTGGCAGGGGATTCCGTTCTTCGCACTGATGCTTCTCGCGGCGCTACAGGGCGTTTCGACGGATATGTACGAGGCTGCGGAAATCGATGGCGCAACGAGGGCGCAGAAGCTCTTCTATATTACGATTCCGTCGATTAAGAATACGATTTTTATTACCGGCCTTCTTCGCATCATCTGGGTGGCGAATTCCGTTGATGTCATCTTTAATATGACGGAGGGTGGTCCGGCGTACAGCACGCAGACATTGTCTGTATACATCTATAATAAGGCCAATGCTTTGAACCTGGGCTATGCATCCGCCATGGCGATCAGCCTCGCCATCATGCTTCTGGTGGTCGTTATCCCGTATCTGAAATCAAGCTTTAAGGAGGAGAAGTGATGAGACGTGAATCGATGAGTATCCGCATCCTCCGGACCGTGCTTCTGGCGCTTATGCTTTTGTTCCTGCTCTTTCCGTTTTACTGGACGTTCCTTACATCGATCAAACCGGAAAATGAGCTATATGGAAAGGTTGTGACGTACTGGACAGCACATCCGACCTTTGAAGCGTATAAAAAGCTGTTTACCAGTACGGTAGATTTCCTGTCAGCGATGAAAAACAGTCTTCTGGTTGCGGTATGTACCACATTGCTGACACTGGTTGTGGCAACGATGGCAGCATATGCGTTTTCGAGATACGATTTTGTGGGACGTAAGGTGCTGATGAGTATCTTCCTGTGCAACAACATGTTCCCGACCGTACTGCTTCTGATTCCGCTGTACTCTATCATGCGAAAGCTTCAGCTCCTGTTTACACCGGTATCGCTGATCCTTTCCTATACCACCTTTACGATTCCATTCTCTGTATGGCTTCTGATCGGATTTATCAACGATCTGCCGGCTTCGCTGGAGGAAGCAGCGATGGTGGATGGATGTAACCGTGGGCAGGCATTTATGAAAATTATCTTCCCGTTACTTCGACCGAGTATCATTGCGACCGGCGTATATATCTTCATGCAGTCCTGGAATGAGTATACCTTTGCGATGATGTTTACGAATACGTCGACCAGAACGATTCCGGTTGCACTGAAGTCGCTGATCGGTCAGTTGGGTGTTCAGTGGGATCTGTTGACGGCGGGAGGTATCCTTACAATCATTCCGGTATGTATCATGTTCTTCTTCGCACAGAAGAGACTGGTAGAAGGATTGACTGCGGGTGCTGTAAAGGGATAATATCCTACAATTTGTAAAATTATAATAATGAATCTGGGAAAACACATTGATTGTCATACATTTCATAAGTACAATATGATCATGTCGTAGAAGGACGGCTGATAAAAAGGAGGAATTTTTATGGATTACGAGAAGAAGGCGAAAGAAATCCGCGCAGAAATTTTAAAAATGCTGTATGCGTGTCAGTCAGGACATCCGGGCGGATCTCTTTCATGTGTTGAGATGCTGATGGCACTCTATTATGACACGATGAAGAATCTGGATCCGAAGAATCCGAAGAAAGAAGACCGAGATCGTTTTGTATTAAGTAAGGGTCATGCTTGCCCGACACTCTATGCGATTCTTGCAGACCTTGGTTACTTCCCGAAGGAGGATCTCGCAAATCTTCGTAAGCTTCACTGCCATCTTCAGGGTCATCCGGACTGCAAGAAGACACCGGGAGTGGACGTGAATACCGGATCTCTCGGTCAGGGTGCATCGATTTCAATCGGCCTTGCACTGGGTGCGAAGCTGAAGAAGGCAAGCTGGCAGACCTATGCGGTACTCGGCGATGGTGAGTGCCAGGAGGGTCTTGTATGGGAAGCTGCGATGTCTGCCGCACACTACAAGCTTGATAATCTGACTTGGATGCTCGACTTCAACCATCTTCAGATCGATGGTTCAAACGACCAGGTTATGAGCCTCGGCGATGTGAATGCGAAGTTCCGTGCATTTGGCTGGGAAGTATATGATGTAGATGGTCATGATATCAAGGCGATCGATGAGGCACTTGCTGCTCCGCATAACGGAAAGCCGAAGTTTATCTGCTGCCATACCATCAAGGGCAAGGGCGTTGATTTCATGGAGGATCAGTTCCAGTGGCACGGAAGTCCGATGAATCAGGAACAGTTTGAGAAGGCACTTGCACAGCAGGAGGTTTGAGAATTATGGGAAAGTCATTAAGAGTCGCATTTGGCGAGACACTGGCACAGTTAGGTGCTGAAAATGATAAGATCGTCGCACTGGATGCCGATCTTGCAAATGCAACACAGTCAAAGTTCTTCAGAGATGCATTCCCTGAGAGATTCTTCGATATGGGTATCGCAGAGGCAAACATGGTAGATACAGCAGCTGGTCTTGCACATGATGGATTTATTCCGTTTGTATCGACCTTCGCTTTATTCGGTGCCGGTCGTGCGTATGAGCAGATTCGTAACTCGGTTGCATACGAGAACCTGAATGTGAAGTTCGCTTTATCTCACTCCGGACTCTCTGTAGGTGAGGATGGCGGTTCACACCAGTCTGTAGAGGATATCGCACTTATGAGAGTGATGCCGAACATGAACGTTATCGTGCCGGCAGATCCGAAGGAGACAGAAAAGGCGATTCGAGCAGCGGTTGAGATCGATGGACCGGTATATGTGCGTGTCGGAAGACCGGTGGTAGAGGACGTTCCGGAGCTGGATGACAAGCCATTCGAGTTCGGTAAGGCAACGATCGTGAAGGATGGCAGCGATGCTGCGATCATCGCCTGCGGTCTTATGCTGACGAGAGCACTGGAAGCTGCGAAACAGCTCGAGGCAGAGGGCATCAGCACTGCCGTTATCAATATGCATACCATCAAGCCGATCGATGCCGATACGATTCTGAAGTATAACGATAAGGTCAAGGCGATAGTGACGATGGAAGAGCATTCTATCATCGGTGGACTCGGTTCTGCAGTGGCAGAGGTTTTGGCTGGCCATGCAGGCGCAAAGTTCAGTCGCATCGGAATCAACGATGTATTTGGTCAGTCCGGTACACCGGATGGCCTCTTCGAGGAGTATGGCTTAACTGCAGAGCATGCAGTTACAGATATTAAGAATCTGCTTTCTAAGTAAGACCATAATAAATTCCTGTACCTGTGCTGTCTGTCATAGGACAGCGCAGGATTTCCTGAAGCCGTGAGCGACTTCATATCAGATGACTTCTATAAAAGGAGAATAGGAACGATGGATATTCAGAATTTTGAATTCACAGGCGAAGGTATGCACCGCGTATACGAGAATGAAAAGTGGTGTGTAGGTATTAAGAACTGGAAGCCGGCCAATGATGTGACGGGCATCAGCAATCTCGAACGTCATAATACGACGGATGAGATGTTTGTGCTGGTGGAGGGTCACTGTACACTGATTCAGGCCGATGAGCAGGCAGACGGAAGTCTGAAGTTTAAGCCGGTCTATATGGAGAAGGGTAAGCTTTATGTGATTCCTCGCTCTGAGTGGCATAATACCATTACGGAGAAGGATACCAAGATGTTCCTGATTGAAGATTCGAACTGTTCCGGTGACAACAGTGATGTGCGCGATCTTACACCGGAGGAGATTAAGGAAGTACAGTCGCTCGCGAAATAACAGGCGATATATGCGTTTAGCGCTCTGAAATGGGCAGATTTCATTCGAATGAAATCTGTCCATTTTTTTGTAGGACAGCATTTGTGCAAATGAAACAAAATAATATTTAAAAAATTTACACAAATAGTGTTGAATTACTATAAATTGTATGTTAATTTATAACCAACAAAGATAATTGTCATACACTTTTGACGAAAGTAATGGCAGAATTCATGGAGGAATGTAACTATGAAAAAAAGAGCACTTTCACTGGTTCTCGCAACTGCGATGGTAGCATCATTAGCAGCTTGCGGAAACTCTGCTAAGCCGGCAGAGACCACGGCAGCCGCGAAGGCGGAGGAGACCACGGCAGCAGCAGAGAAGGCAGAGGGAGAGACAGAAGCTGCAGCATCTGATCTGGATGCACTGGATCCTGTAACCCTTACCATTTATTCACCTGGAAATGAGAACTCTGTTCCGACCAAGACCATCATCGAGTATGCAGACCTCGTAAAGAAAGCTTCGGATGGAAAGATCACCCTGGAGGTTCATCACTCCAACGAGTTAGGTAATGACTCAGAGGCACTTGCTTCTACACGTCTTGGCACTATCGACATCATTTTTGCAGGAACATCCGGTTATACCGAGTTCTACGATAAAGCAAAGCTTCTCGACCTTCCGTTCCTTTTCAAGGATGCAGATCAGGCTTATGAAGCAACCAACGGTGAAGTTGGTGAGCAGATTTTCGCAAATCTCGAGGATACAGGCCTGGTATTCCTGTCCGAGGGTGATAATGGTATGCGTCAGATCTCTACCACAGAAGCTGGTGGTCCGGTTCATGAGGCTGCGGATGTTGAAGGTCTGAAGATCCGTGTACCGACCAGCCAGATCTACCTCGATGTATGGCAGACACTGGGTGCAAACCCTGTAGCACTCGCTCTTCCGGAGCTTGCAATCGCACTTTCAAACGGTACTGCTGAAGGTCAGGACAATGCAACCTACCATCTGGTAGCAAATGCAACCTATGACTCCATCAAGTACTTCAGCTTTATCAACTACATGTGGATGGGCTGCACGATGTCTGCAAACAAGGATAAGTGGGATTCCCTTCCTGAGCAGTATCAGCAGATTCTGAAGGATCAGGCGAAGGTAGCTGCGAAGTATTCTTTCGATACCATCAAGGCTGATAACGAGACGGCAAGAAAGACCCTTGAGGACGCAGGTGTTCAGTTTGATGATAATCCTGACGTTCAGTCCTTCAAGGATAAGCTCGGCGGAACCGATTTCTATAAGAAGTATGAGAACGAGACCTGGTACGATCAGAGCATTGTAGATGCATTAGTAGCGCTTAACCAGTAATGTAATTGCGCTTTCCATGAGCAGGGTGCAAGCGCACCCTGCTATTTAAATGGAATCGCGAGAAAAGGAGATTGATTTGACAGCATATCGTAAATTACTTGATCTTTTAAAGAAGCTATCATCGCTCATCGTGCTAGTGTGCATTCTGAGCATCGTGACAATTATGCTGGCGGAGCTGATTGCGCGAAATACGATCAACAGCTCATTCCGCTGGTCGACAGAGCTGAATGGCTTTTTGTTTATGTGGATGGCATTTATGGGATTAATCAGCTTGATTGATGAAGATCGAATGATCAATCTCGACATGGTATATTCTCGCGTTCCGAAGAGTGTACAGACGATTTTCTGGATTCTGATTCGTGCTGCCGTTATTTTCCTCGGTGTCATCATGGTTGTATCCTATAAGGATATGTATCCGATTCTGAAAACCAGTAAATACTCCACGATGCAGTGGCTCAGTAAGGCATGGTTATACCTTCCGAGTGCCGTTACCGGTGTATACTTCGTGCTGGTTTCGGTATATGGTATACTGAACCATTTCCTCGGTGAGAAGAAGGACAGTGAAGGAGGAAATGCATAATGGCTATATTTCTTATATTTTTCGTAGTGCTGTTACTGATTGGTGCGCCGATCAGTATCGCGATTGGTGCCGGTGCAACCGCAGGCTGCATCGCGCTTGGGTATCCGCTTCAGATCGTCGGACAGAAGATGGTAACGGGTGTGGATTCGTATCTTCTGATTGCGGTTCCGCTGTTTATCTTCGCCGGAAACCTTATGAATGAAGGAAAGATTACGACGAAGATCTTCGATTTCGCACAGTCGCTGGTTGGATGGATTCCGGGTGGTCTCGGCCATGCCAATATTGTCGCAAGTATCATTTTCGCAGGTATGTCCGGATCCGCGGCAGCAGATGCCGGTGGACTCGGCGTCATCGAGATGAAGGCGATGCGTGATAATGGTTATGATGATGCCTTCTCTGCTGCGGTTACGTCCGCTTCCTCGGTTATCGGACCGATCTTCCCACCAAGTATTCCGCTTATCATTTATGGATCCGTTGCATCGGTATCCGTTGCGAAGCTCTTTATGGGAGGTGTGCTTCCTGGTCTTCTGATGGGACTTGCACTGATGATTCTCGTATTCATCTTCGCTGTGAAGAGAGGATATGAGCGTACTCCGTTCCGTCTCAAGGTTTTATGGGAGAGCTTTAAGGGCTCGATTTTATCTTTGATTACACCGTTGATTATCCTTGCCGGATTTACAACCGGATGGGTTACACCAACCGAGGCTTCCTGTATCGCCGTAGTGTATTCCCTGGTGATTTCAGCATTTGTATATCGTTCTCTGGGCCTTAAGAAGTTCCTGGAGTGTGCAAAGGAATCCGCATTAGGTGCGGCCAATACACTGTTTATCATTGGAACATCCACACTTTTTACCTATGTCATGGTTAAGGAAGGCATCTCGAAGGATATCGCAAACTTTATCCTCGGCATCAGTTCGAATCCGGCGATCATTCTTCTGGTAATCAACATCATCCTTCTGGTACTTGGTATGTTTATGGAGCCAGGTGCGATTCTGACCCTGATGCTCCCGGTACTGGTACCGATCGCACAGGCCATCGGACTGGACCTCGTTCATTTCGGTGTTGTGATGGTTCTGAACCTGATGATCGGTCAGGTTACACCACCGTTTGGTGTCTGCCTGTTCATTATCTCGGATCTTGCACGCGTGAAGCTCGAAGTTCTCTATAAGAGCATCCTGCCGTTTATCATTCCGCTGATCGTAACCCTCCTTATGTGCACGTATATTCCGGGCATCGTGACATGGCTTCCGAATATGCTGATTAAGTAAGTTGAGAAGAAAAGAATGTCTCAAAAGATATCTGTAACAGAAAAAACAATCGAATATCTGAAAGAAAAAATCCTGCAACCGGAAACGAAGATCGGTGATAAGCTTGCGACAGAGCATGAAGTCTGTGAAAAGCTGAATGTAGGCAGAGGCTCTGTTCGTGAGGCGTTTCGAAACCTGGAAGCGCAGGGATACATCGAAATCAAACCGGGACGTGGCGCGTTTGTGGTGAGAAAAACCGGAGATGATGAAGTATCTCTTAGCGAGTGGTTTGATCGAAACCGTCTGAAGCTGAATGATTACACTGAAGTGCGTGAAATCGTCGAGCCGAAGGCGGCCCGCCTCGCTGCAGAACGTAGCACTGAAGCAGAGCTGGAACACCTGACGGCGATTCATACGCAGTTTGTGGCGGAGGTGCATGGAAAGGCAAGAGCGAAAGAACTTGCCCGTCTGGATGAACTTTTTCATCAGGAAATCATCAGTATGACGAAAAATGAAATGCTGATTTTTATCAATGATCGAATTCGAGAACGTCTGGTTCCGTTCCGTTTAAAAACGTTTCAGATTAAACATAACATTGAAAATGCGATTCCTGCGCATGAGAAGATACTGAGCGCACTGCGAGAGCATGATATGGAAATCGCAGAAGTGTATATGCGGAGACACATTGATCTGATAACGGAAGATATGCTGTAGTCTGAGTGAAAAAACTGCAGTACGAGGCAGTAAAAGACAAAGTAAATATGCTGAAATGATTGTTTATATAGCGCGAATTTATTAGGCTTTGCGCTGAAAAAGAGGTACACTATATGCAGTTGTTCAGCCGATATTTTAGGAGGAAAAATATATGAGATTCTTTATTGATACGGCAAATGTAGATGAGATTCGTGAAGCGAATGATATGGGTATCATCGCGGGTGTAACCACCAACCCTTCCCTGATTGCAAAGGAAGGAAGAGATTACATGGAGACCCTGAAGGAAATCACAGAGATCGTGGATGGTCCGATTTCCGGTGAGGTAAAGGCCAGCACAACCGATGCAGAAGGCATGATTGCTGAGGGACGTGAGATTGCGAAGCTTCACAAGAACATGGTTGTCAAGATTCCGATGACTGCAGAGGGCCTCAAGGCGGTCAAGGTTCTTTCCGCGGAGGGTATTCATACGAATGTAACCCTTGTATTCTCTGCATCCCAGGCACTTCTTGCAGCCAGAGCAGGTGCAACCTATGTATCCCCGTTCTTGGGCCGTCTGGATGATATTTCGACCGATGGTATCGCACTCATCCAGGATATCGAGGATATCTTCCAGATGTATCCGGATATCGAGACCGAGGTCATCTGTGCATCCGTTCGTCATCCGATGCATATCGTAGAGTGTGCGAAGACCGGTGCGGACATCGCAACCGTTCCGTATAAGGTTCTTCTCCAGATGGTGAAGCATCCGCTGACCGATATCGGTATCGAGCGTTTCCGGAAGGACTACGAAGCTGTATTCGGCAAGCAGAACTAATTCGATTTTCGGATTATTCCAGAACAGAATGAAAACACCGGCGCGGAGGGATTTCCTTAAGCGCCGGTGTTTTATGATGCTTCGATATGGCTCTTAACGTAGATGGTACATAGGTATGAAAAAGGACATTCAAACCACATCGGCTTGAATGCCCTTGTGCTATTCATCACTTGTCAAATACGACATATTTCGGAATGCCATTCTCAAATTCGCAGGAATGCTCGCCCTGTACCAGCGGTCGGAGGTACTCGATCATATCGTCGGTCACACCATTACCTTCGGAGTTGATCCAGCTATCCGGAACCTTCTTTTCCTGATCAGCGATGTCTGCGATATCCGCAGCGCCATAGCGCACGGCGTATGGATGATTGGAGGTGCGTGTCAGTGTGGACATCATGCCGTTCTGTCCGCTTACAGCGAGGTGGACGGCGTTTCGGCCGAGCTGGCGGGATTCGGTGATATCCGTCTGTGAGAGAAGATGACCGGCACAGCGCTGCAGGAGATTCAGCTCGATGTAGCGTACTTTGCATCCGATATTATTGCGAACAGCGTTCTCGAGCACTTTACCGGCACCGGTTGCGATCGTATGGCCGAAGGCATCCTTCGTCTGATCACGATCTGAATAGTCACAGATCATCTTACCGCTGCGGTCGCGGATACCTTCACTGATCGCCACGATGACATCCTTTCCGACGGCAAGCTCACCACGGAGATCAGAGATGAAGTCGTTCAGATCAAACGGCCGCTCCTCGAGGTAAATCAGGTATGGAACAGTACTGTTTGCATTTTCTGCAAGGGCAGCCGCGGCCGTCAGCCAGCCTGCATTGCGCCCCATCATTTCGACGATGATAACGTACGGTGTGTCGTATACCTCGAGTTCACGCTCTAGCTCGGAGATCGAGGTTGCGATGTACTTGGCAGCAGAACCGAAGCCTGGGCAGTGATCGATGCCGAAGAGATCGTTATCGATGGTTTTCGGTGCGCCGACCACGACGATATCCGGAATATGATGCTCCTTAATATAATCGGAGAGCTTCCAGACGGTATCCATCGAGTCGTTGCCGCCGATATAGATGAAGTAGCCGATGTCGTGTTTCTGGAAGATACGAATCAGCTCCTCAAATTCCGATGGGTCCTGTGCCGGATCCTTCAGCTTAAAACGGCAGGAACCGAGGGCAGCCGCTGGTGTTACCGCCAGGGTGTCCAGCATCTCTTCGATCTGGTTGATACCGCTCAGATTCAGAAACTGCTCACGGAGTACGCCCTGGATGCCGTAGCGGGCACCGAGGACATCGCTTACCTCCGGATTCTTGATGGCAGCTTCGATGATGCCGGCCAGCGTAGCGTTGATTGCAGCAGTCGGTCCACCGGACTGCGCGACTAAAAGCTTCTTTCCCATATGCTCTCCTTTAAAACGCTTATGCATAGCTGTACTGAATGCTATGTATGAAATAAGGTCGTATGATTGCTGTATCGGGCCCGGTATCCTGTACCGTTGATTATTCTGCTTGTGCGTTCGATGCAGGCCCTGATTTGACAGTATATCATACTTTTTCGTTCTTTACTGCAAAAGGTACGACCTTTTCACGCGTATATTTCTCGGCTTCGGTTTTTCCCCAGTTATGAAAACCTGCCGGATGAATCTGCGAACCGAGCCAGGAGTGAAGGATAGCGACGTGAGCGAAATTCCGCCATGGGCGTCCCAGATAACCGCTGGCATCCGGGCAGTCGGACAGGAAATGGCAGTGGTCGAAGACATATCCATACGCCTGCCCCTCCGGTGTGGAGGCTGCCGTTGCATAGCTTCGAATCAAGATAGGGGCTTGTTTTTCACTGCGCTTTGCGATATTGTGAATAGATAAGTGCCTATGTTAGATTCGTTTGAGAGTGAGACGAAAACATGCTGGATAAAAACGACATAAATCGGGCGTGAGGCACCGGAACATAGTGTTGATTACCACGTGGAGGGTGGTAGATAAGTTTATGGTTGGACGATTGTTACTGCTGGTTGTGTTGATTTTGATTAATGGACTTTTTTCCTGCGCAGAGATAGCCGTGCTGCAGGTCGGTGATGCGAAGCTTCGTAAGCTGAGTGAGGATGGCAATAAACGTGCAGATAAGCTGCTTCGACTGACGGTCGAACCGGCGAAGTTTCTCTCCACGATCCAGGTGGCGATTACCCTGGCCGGCTTTCTGTCCTCTGCGTTTGCCGCAGACAGCTTTGCAAAGCCACTCACAGAAGTGGTACTGATGACTGGGCTTCCGGTTGCACGCGATGTGGTCGAGAATATCGCGATTATCCTGATCACGATGATTCTTTCCTATGTCAGCATCGTTTTCGGTGAACTGGTTCCGAAGCGATTGGCGCAGGCATATACTGAAAAAATTGCGCTCAGCATCGCCGGAATTCTCGATTTCGCATCGACGATTTTTGCGCCGTTTGTATGGCTCCTTACGGCATCCACGAATCATGTGTTGCGTATGATGGGAATCAAACCGGAGGATGTCGAGGATAAGGTGTCCGAAGAGGATATCAAACTGATGCTGGATGAGGGCACGGAAAAGGGAACGATCGAAACCGTCGAAAACGAGATGATTCAGAACGTTTTTGAGTTCAACGATCTGACGGTAGAAGATGTATGCACGCACCGTCCGGATGTGGCGATGCTCTATCTTGAGGATACGGATCGCCAGTGGCGAAAGACGATTTACAGTCACCGTTATGCCATCTATCCGATTTGCGGAGAGGATGACGATGATATCGTCGGTGTACTTGATACGAAGGATTATTTCCGTCTGCCGGATCAGTCTCGCGGTAATGTCATGAAGAACGCGGTCGATAAGCCGTTCTTTGTGTCACAGAATATGAAGGTTTCTGATCTTTTTGCGACGATGAAGCGTACGCGTAAGTATTATGCCATCGTCATCGATGAGTATGGTGGTATGACCGGTATCGTTACGGTTCATGACCTGATCGAAGCGCTCGTAGGTGATCTTCAGGATGCGGATGAAGTTCCGGAGCCGGAGCCGATCGAAGCCATCGGAGAGAATGAGTGGATCGTACTCGGTACGGCAGATATCGAAGATGTAAATGAAAAATTAAAGGTAAATATCCCGACGGAGGATGCAGATACCTTCGGCGGCTATCTGATGGGCATCATCGGCACCGTGCCGGATGACGGAAGCTCTTTTCATCTCGAGACAGACGAACTGAATGTCGATGTTGCGTATATTAAGAACCGACGTATCGGAAAAACGATCGTCCGGAAAAAGGTGAAGGAAGACGAAGCTGCGGAAGAGAAATAAACTCTGATTCGATTTTTGGGCGAAGTGGAGCGCATGCAGGGGCTGCAGAGCGTTCGGACTCCTCCCCTTTTAATGGGAAATTATGATCATCTTTTTCATAGAGATATGCTATACTATCCTCGTGTGCGTAAAGCACAGGAGGATAGTGTTATGTTAAATGAAAATAATGCAGAGAAGCCGGTAAAACTAATTGAGCGGAAGCTTGCTTACCAGGGGAAAGTGATTACAGTCTATGATGACTATGTGGATGTAGGCGGTCATAAGACGCACTGGGATTTCATCCATCATAAGGGAGCAGCTGCGGTTCTCCCTGTTCTTCCGGATGGACGGATCCTGATGGTACGTCAGTTCCGTCATGCACTGGACCGTTATACGCTGGAGATTCCGGCAGGTAAACGCGATCGGGAGGATGAACCATTTGAGGAGTGCGCGATGCGTGAACTGGAGGAGGAGACCGGATATAAGACGGATCACCTCGACTTCCTTCTGTATGTCAATACAACCATTGCATTTCTGGATGAGAAAATCGGCATCTATGTTGCAGACCATCTGGAAAAAGGAAACGTTCACTGGGATGAGGATGAGGAACTCGGCGTGGAGGCCTGGGAACTCAAGGATCTTCAGCAGCTGATTTATGAGGGCAAGATGACCGATGGAAAAACGGTTGCTGCGATCATGACCTATGCTGCGAAATATCATAAGAATTAATGTACTTAACGGGGCTTTCGAATATAAGCCCCGATTGGTTTGGATACGGATATCATAGTTTGAGATAAAAACGATAGAGATAGAAGCGACAAGAGAGGAAACGTTATGAAGAGAGAGCATTTGGAAGATTATGTACTGACCATTCCGGATTTCCCACAGAAGGGCATCATGTTCCGTGATATCACATCTCTGGTGCAGGATCCGGATGGACTGCAGGATGCAGTCGATGGTTTGATCAAGGCCCTGGAAGGTATTGACTTCGACGTTGTGCTGGGTCTGGAGTCCAGAGGATTCATTTTCGGAACCGCCATCGCCTATGCGATGCATAAGGGCTTCGTACCGGTACGGAAGAAGGGCAAACTTCCGAGAGAAACCGTTTCCGCGAAGTATGACCTGGAGTATGGTCAGGCTGAAATCGAGATTCACAAGGATGCAATCAAGCCGGGAGAGAAGGTTGTCATCGTAGATGATCTGATTGCAACCGGTGGTACACTGGCAGCGGCTTGTAAACTGGTAGAGCAGCTGCAGGGCGAGGTTGCACAGATTGCCGTAGTGATGGAGCTTGCCGGCTTACATGGTCGTGATCAGCTTCGGAAGTATCCGCTGACCTCTCTGATTACCTACGAGGGAAAATAATGGGACAGGAACTTACGAAGTCGGATGTAGAGAAAATCCAGGCCGAGATCGACCATCGAAAGCTGGTGTTACGTCCGCAGATTACGAAGGAAATTGCAGAGGCGGCAGCGCAGGGCGACCGTTCAGAGAATTTCGAATATTACGCTGCGAAAAAGGCCAATCGTGAGAATAACGGCCGCATCAACTATTTGGAGCGTGTACTTCGCTTCGGCCGTATCATCGATGATTCTTCGAAGGACGATGAAGTCGGGCTCAATAATACGGTCACCTTATATTTCGAAGAAGACGATGAGGAAGAGATTTACCGTATCGTGACGTCCATTCGTGGAAACAGTATTCATGGACTGATTTCAAACGAGTCTCCGATCGGGCGTGCCATCATGGGACATAAGGTGGGTGACCGCTGCGAGGTCCGGATGGATAATGGGATGAGCTATTACGTTGTGATTCGAAATATCGAAAACACCGGCGAAGCAGAGGACGACCAGATCAAGGCATTCTGACAGGTCGTACAGAGAAGAAAAGAGATAAGCAAAGAGGCTGTTGAGAGGAACAGAAGGAGCGGTATCCGATATACATCGGAAGCGCTGCCGGTCGGGTTCCTGCAACAGCCTCTTTTTATAAGATTTAGATGACTTTTTTAACGGCTTCGAGAAGCGCATTCTTGATATCCGAATGTTCGTAAAGGTAATTGATCAGTTCCTTTCGGCGAATCATACCGATGAAATGATCGGAATCATCGACGACCGGAACGAAATTCTGCCGGGAAGCCCGCTTCATGAGATCTTCCATGGTGGCGTTGATTTTTACCGGCTCATAATGATTTTTCATAGGAATATCGACGACTCGGATTTTTTCTGTGTTTTTCAGATCCATGTTGAGGTGATTCTTGATCTCCCAGAGGAGATCACCCTCGGTCATGGTGCCGAAGTATTTGCCATCCTTCGTAAGGATGGGAATGGTTGAGTAACGATGGAACTCCATTTTTTCGAGTGCCTGTCGTAAGGTGTTATCTTCCTCGAGATATGCGACATCACATTTCGGTGTCAGGAAGAATAATATATTCATGAAACGTCCTCCATATATTTTCGATACTATGTTTATTTTAATCGAAAGGTATGTACAAGCTATGACTGAATAGTTAAAAATTCATAAAGATTGTATGGATATTTGTACATAATGGGGCAAAAATGAAAAGATGACACTTTTTTTGACATTATTACGTTCAAATAGTAAAATTTAGTATTGACTATAACTTTAAAAGTAGAATTCTGTGCGATCCTGTCAGGAGGGTGCCGGTGTTAGTCTACTGTGAGGATAAAGCTATGATGACAGAGGAAGAAGTAGTACTGGAACGTCCAGCGGATAATACGCCGCCGGAGGAATTATATCAGGAGCTGATCAAGGCGATCCGTGCCTATCATCCATCAGATGATCTCAGCATGATCGAGAAGGCCTATAAGGTGGCCAGAGAACAGCATAAGGATCAGAAACGTAAATCGGGTGAACCATATATTATTCACCCTCTTTGTGTTGCCATCATTCTCGCAGATCTCCAGATGGATAAGGAAACCATCGCAGCGGGACTTCTGCACGATGTTGTAGAAGATACCGGCATGACGCTGGATGAAATTACGAAGGAATTCAATTCGGATGTTGCACTGCTGGTGGATGGCGTCACGAAGCTGACGCAGTTAAATCTCAATACCGATAAGGTCGAGATGCAGGCAGAGAATCTTCGTAAGATGTTTGTTTCGATGGCGAAGGATATTCGTGTCATCATCATTAAGCTCGCGGACCGCCTTCATAATCTTCGTACCCTGGAATACCAGACACCGGCGAAGCAGAAGGAGAAGGCACGCGAGTCCCTCGAAATTTATTCACCACTCGCAGAGCGTCTCGGTATCAGTAAGATTAAAATCGAGATGGATGATCTGTCACTGAAGTATCTCGAGCCGGATATCTACTATGATCTTGCGGCGAAGGTCAACCTGAAGAAGGAAGCCAGAGAGGCGCGTATCCGGAGCATTGTCAGCGAAGTCTCGAAGCATATCAAGGAGTCGGGCATCGATGCTGAAATCAGTGGTCGTGTGAAGCACTTCTTCTCCATCTATCGTAAGATGGTGAATCAGAATAAGACCATCGACCAGATCTATGATCTGTTCGCGATCCGTATCATCGTGGAGACGGTGCGTGACTGTTATGCAGCGCTCGGTGTGATCCATGAGATGTATACGCCGATTCCGGGCCGATTCAAGGACTATATTGCGAGGCCGAAGCCGAACATGTACCAGTCACTGCATACGACGGTCATCGGCTCCGATGGTGTGCCGTTCGAGATTCAGATCCGTACCTTCGAGATGCATCGTACGGCGGAGTTTGGTATCGCGGCGCACTGGAAGTATAAGGAATCCGGCGGATCGAAGGAAAAGGCCAGTGAACAGGAAGACGTGAAGATGAACTGGCTGCATGAGATCCTCGAGTGGCAGAAGGACGAGTCCGATTCGAAGGAATTCATGAACATGGTCAAGTCCGACCTCAATCTCTTTAACGAGAATGTTTTCTGCTTTACCCCAACCGGTGATGTTAAGAACCTGCCGGCTGGTTCCTGCCCGATCGATTTCGCTTATGCTATTCACTCGGCGGTTGGCAACAAGATGGTCGGCGCGAAGGTCAACGATAAGCTGGTGCCGGTCACCTATCAGCTGAAAAATGGTGACCGTGTCGATATCATTACCTCGCAGAACTCCAGAGGCCCGAGCCGTGACTGGCTGAAGATCTGTAAGTCGACACAGGCGAAGAATAAGATCAATCAGTGGTTTAAGCATGAGCAGAAGGATGAAAACATCGAGCGTGGTAAAGATCTTCTCACGAGCTATGCGAAGTCGAAGGGTTATAACCTCGGCGAGCTGACGAAGCCGGAGTATGTGGAGGGTGTGATCCGACGCTACAGCTATACCGACTGGGAGTCCATGCTGGCATCGGTGGGTCGCGGCGGTCTCAAGGAGTCACAGGTCATCGCAAAGCTCATCGAGCTGAAGCATAAGCAGGATGAGGCCAATGTTTCGGACGAGGATATCCTGCATAACATCGAGGGCATGACGAAGAAGCCGGAGGTTATCCGGAAGTCGAAATCCGGTATCGTGGTGAAGGGAATTCATGACCTGGCAGTGCGCTATGCGAAGTGCTGTTCGCCGGTGCCGGGCGATGAAATCGTCGGTTTCGTCACCCGTGGTCGTGGTATCACGATCCATCGTACGGACTGCATCAATATGATGAACCTGCCGGAGGACGAGAAGGCACGTCTTATCGAGGCGGAGTGGCAGTCTGATAATACACAGGAAACCTATGCAACCGAGCTCGAGATTTTTACGACGAATCGTGTCGGACTTCTCGTAGATGTATCGAAGGTGCTGACGGATGCAAACATCGACATCAAGTCCCTGACCTCTCGCGTCGGCAAGAATGAAAAGGCGACCATCACACTTTCCTTCGACATTCACAACAAGGAAGAACTCACGTCGCTGGTCTCCAAGCTTCGTAAGATCCATGGCATTTTAGACATCGAAAGAGCACAAGGTTAATCAGCAGAGAGCACCGGAGGCGAAGGCAGGGGATTCCTGCGTATCACCGCTGTACTCTCCGTATGGTCTCTTCGGAGGAAGTATGTTAAAAGTATCGAAATATGTAACGGGTGTGGTGCAGACAAATGTTTATTTCTGCTACGATGACGAGACGCGTGAATGTGTCATCATCGATCCGGCAGCCAACGCACCGCGTATTATAAAAATCGCAGAGGAGGAGCTCCACCTTACACCGGTGGCGATTCTTCTCACGCATGGTCATTTCGACCATATTATGGCAGCGAAGGATGTCGCCACACATTTCGCGGTGAAGATGTTCGCCTGTGAAGATGAGGCAGAGACGCTTGCGGATCCGAAGCGGAATCTGAGTGGGAATTTTGGTGTCGAAATCGCACTGAAGCCTGGGGAGTATGAGACGTTCCGGGATGGAGATGTGCTTCATTATCTTGGAAGAGAGTGGAAGGTGCTGGAAACGCCGGGCCATACGCCGGGCTCCTGCTGCTTCTATATCGCAGATGGCTTATCGTTCCGGAAAGAAGGCGAAGCGGAACCGAAGATCTATCCGGTACTATTTTCCGGCGACACCCTATTTAAGGAGTCTTTCGGACGCACGGATTTTCCGGGCGGATCGCAGGATGCCATCGTGAAGAACATCGTGCAGAAGCTGCTGGTACTGCCGGCGGATACGAGTGTGTTCCCGGGGCATGAGGCGCAGAGCTCAATCGGAAATGAGCAGAAGTATAATCCGGCCGTTTTCTTAGGCAAGGTAAATCTTTAAATGGAGAAGGGCAGGCGCTGACATAACCGCACCTGTCCTTTTTACGAGTATATAAAATAAAGAGGTAGAAACATTGATTCGATTCGTTTTAGATAGCGTCGCCGCCAGCTATGAGCAGGATATCCGGGAGCTGGTGCAGGCCTTCTATCCGGGGGAAGAATTCGAAATTCGGACACCGGAGGGGGTGCATTTCTCGAATACCACGCAGGAGGAGAAAAATGCGCTGAAGCAGGCGCAGGCTACCGGTGAGGTGACGGCAGTAAACAAAAAGTCGACGAAAAATCGCGCCCGCATGGCCTCTGAGGTCACTCCGGATGGTATGGAGGATGAGAGCATCCGTCTGACCTTTACGGTCGAAGCGGCCGAGCTTCCACTGCGCGGCGTTCGAAAGGAAGACAAGTCGGTGATTAAGGCCGAGCTCTATGATACCCTGGTCGGGATGACCGGTAAGGAGCTTCCGTGGGGAGATCTCACCGGTATTCGTCCGGTGTCTCTCGTGAGCCCGCTGCTGGATGCGATCCCAGGTCATGTTTTTTCGGATGAAATGCTGGCGAAGATCAAGGAGAATATACAGAAAGAGTACTGCATTCGTGGCGAGAAGCTCGATCTGATGGTGGACATCGCGGTGCGCGAGCAGCGTATCCTCGACCGGATCCGCCAGACGACCGGCCGAAGCTACAAGGACGGCTGGAGTCTGTACATCGGCATTCCGTTCTGTCCGACGCGTTGTCTCTACTGCTCGTTCCTGAGCAATACAATTGATTTCTGGGAGAAGCGTCTTGGTGAATATATGGAGAATCTTCGGAAGGAGCTGTACTTTACGGTACATCGTATGTGTGGAGAGCTTCATCGTCCGCTGCAGACCATTTACATCGGCGGCGGAACGCCGACGGCGCTCGATGAGCATTGGCTGCAGGTTCTGATGGATCTCGTTCACGAAATCTGCGGGGAGGCCAATGTCTCCATTCTGCGTGACAGCCTTACATCTTCTGAAAATGGAAGGTCGTGTGCGAGTGCCACGTCAGAAGTCTGGACAGACGATGCTGCGTGGATGCATACCGTGACAGGCATGCCGGGCATCGTTGAGTTTACGGTCGAAGCGGGACGACCGGATTCGATCACGCGGGAGAAGCTGGAAATTCTGAAGGCGGCAGGTGTGGATCGTATTTCGGTGAATCCGCAAACGTTCTGCCAGAAGACGCTCGATTTAATCGGTCGAAAGCATAGTGTCGAGGAGGTCATCGAGAAGTATCGGCTCGCGCGGGAGCTCGGATTCGACAACATCAACATGGACATCATCCTGGGACTGCCGGGGGAGAAGCTGCCGGAGGTGACGCATACACTTTGTGAAATCGGACGGCTGAAGCCGGACAGCCTGACGGTACACAGCCTCGCGATCAAACGAGCGGCGCGACTGACACTGGAACGTGATTTCTGGGCAGGTGTATACCGTGCCGGAGATGAACATGAGATTCTCGAGGAAACACGACAGCAGGAGAAGGCGGACGAAGCGGACTTCCGCTATCCGGAGATCACGCGCATGATGCTGGCGTCGGAGTATACGGCGGAGCTTCTGGAGATGAAGCCATACTATCTCTATCGTCAGAAGAACATGGCGGGAAATCTGGAGAATGTCGGCTACTGTGAAGAGGGCAAGGAATGCCTGTATAATATCCTGATGATGGAGGAGAAGCACACCGTGGTCGGCTGTGGCGCCGGCACGAGTACGAAGGTGGTGTTGCCATCCCGCGATGGTGATCTCTACCATAAACGGGTGGAGCGTTGTGATAACGGAAAGTCGATTCCGGAGTATCTCGACCATATCGATAAGTTTATCGGACGAAAAGAAAGGATATTTGCCTTATTTGAGGATTGACGGATATAACGAGAAGGCATATAATGCTAGGCATGTATCGGACGCTTGGACGAAGAAAGCTGCATACAGCGCTCGAAGGCTGATGCTGACGGTACAGAAGAAAATTTAACAGGTCGACAATAGAGGCGCGTTGATTATCAGTAACTGCATGGAGATTGCATAGTCCATGATATGCAGTGAAAGGATGAGACGCCGAAACCGGAGCGTGATGCACGCGCACCGAGTTGGGCTGCAGTTTAAGAGATTGCAGACTCTCACAGAAATGTGTTGGAGCTATTGTTTCATAGAATGCATATTTATGAGGCAGTGGTTCGTGTAGAATCACTGCCTTTTATGTTTACGATGGCAGCGACGCGGCGACGTACGCTGACCCCACATGCGGATGTGCATAAGGGAAAAATCGGAATCTGTTCTGCGAAACGGCTATTGTCTACCAGCGATTCTCCCGGGAGGGAGCAGAAGGGGCGAACTACGCCCGGTAAGGAGATTATATGCAGTTTAAAGACAGAGAGCATCGAAGCAATCGCTTCGCATCGCTGACCGCCATCGCCGTCGTCATCGTGTTTATCGTGATCGCCGGCTTCATCACCACTGCTGACAGCGTGCAGCAGACCGCATGGGCACTGGTTCCACCAGTCATCGCCATCGCACTGGCACTGATTACCAAGGAGGTATACAGCTCCCTTTTCTTCGGTATTCTGACCGGCGCACTGCTGTTTTCCGGTTATCACTTCGAGGGAACCATCAACCATATCTTCGTCGATGGTATTATCTCGGTATTGTCCGACAGCTATAATGTCGGCATCCTCTGCTTCCTCGTCATCCTCGGTGCGATGGTACAGCTTATGAACCGTAGTGGAGGATCCGCTGCGTTCGGTAACTGGGCATCGAAGCACATTAAGACGAGAGCCGGCGCGCAGCTCGCTACGATCGCTCTCGGCTGTCTCATCTTCATCGATGACTACTTCAACTGCCTGACCGTCGGATCCGTTATGCGTCCGGTGACAGATAAGCATAAGATCAGTCGTGCGAAACTCGCATACCTCATCGACTCTACAGCAGCACCGATCTGCATCATCGCTCCGATTTCTTCCTGGGCAGCAGCTGTATCCGGCTTCGTCGAGGGCGAGAACGGTATGAGCCTGTTCCTTCAGACCATCCCGTACAACTTCTACGCACTGCTCACCGTCGCGATGATGATTCTGATGGTGATCCTGAAGGTGGACTTCGGTCCGATGCATCAGCATGAGGTCAATGCCATCGAACATAACGATCTCTATACCACGCCGGAGCGTCCGTTCGAGAATGCAGCCGATGAAGCGAAGCGAGAGGGTGGACACCTCATCGACATGCTGGTTCCGATTTTCTCCCTTGTGGTCTGCTGTATCATCGGCATGATCTACACAGGTGGTTTCTTCAGTGGCGCCAGCTTCATCGATTCCTTCGCCGGTTCGGATGCCTCGGTTGGCCTCGTATTTGGTTCCTTCTGCGCACTGGTGATCACCCTTGCATTCTATCTGATTCGTAACGTGCTCAGCTTCAACGAGTGCATGGACTGCCTGCCGGAGGGCTTCAAGCAGATGGTACCTGCCATCCTGATTCTTACCCTCGCATGGTCCCTGAAGGCCATGACCGATAGTCTCGGTGCGAAGGAATTCGTCGCTGGTGTCGTACAGGGTTCTGCGAAGAACTTCCTGCAGTTCCTGCCGGTCATCATCTTCCTGATCGCCATCGGTCTCAGCTTTGCGACCGGTACCTCATGGGGTACCTTCGGTATCCTGATTCCGATTGTCGTTGCCTGCTTCCAGGGCATCGACCATAACATGATGATTCTTTCCATGTCCGCATGTATGGCAGGTGCAGTCTGCGGTGACCATTGCTCACCGATTTCGGATACCACGATCATGTCGAGTGCCGGTGCGCAGTGTTTGCACATCAATCATGTATCGACACAGATTCCGTATGCGCTGACCGCTGCACTTTCTTCGGCCGTTGCATATATCGTTGCTGGTTTCACGAAGCATGCGACATCCGGTCTGATCTGCGGCTTTGCTGTACTTCTGCTTGCGATGCTTGCATTCCGTCACGCAACCGGTAAGGAAGCAGAATAATGATATAGCTGTATAAGATTTCGTCGAGCTGCTCTCTGTTCACAGAGGGCAGCTTTTTCTATATGCAATAATGAAATGAATGTCCGCGCTGTGCGGACATTCGTGCGCACGACACGAAAATAATTAAACAACATCATAAAAGAAATTTATCGTTCATATAAAGCCCTTCACAACTGGAAAAAACGAGTTAAAATATAAATAGAAGGAATGGGAAGTATTCCCACAGGATGTTTCGCAGGCTATATAGATACAGCAAATGTTTGCTGTGCATGGTCATAAGTGCCATGATAGAGAGGAGATGTCTTTATGAACGATACGTCAAGAATCAACGGATTTATGGATTTCGTTTCTGAACTTCTGGTTAATTTCGAGGCAGGAGCCATCGTGATTGCATGTGTTACACTGCTTCTCAGTGGACTTCTGGTGAGTGCGGGTATTCCGACCGCGGCAGCGTGCTTACAGTATTTCTTTGTTGCGATGGCAGGCATCGTTGTTTGTGGCATCGTCGTACATCACATAGATGCATGAGGCCACATCTACATAAATATTTGATATTTCCTTAAATTGATAACCCCTATAGATGATTGCTCCGTGTATCTGTTGCAGCAGACAGATACGCGGAGCAGTTTTCTTTTTGCGAACAGGGCGTTTGAAAAATATGACATTGCTTGCGTTTCGGCAGGAAACTCCGGAGGGGAGGAAACAGAACCATGGTCGTTCTGCTTCCTCTCCTCCGGCAGTTTTACACAAAATTTACAGAAGGGTGAGGGACGACTTTACAAACATCCTCTAGTATGTAGGCGTAGTCAAGAAAAACAAATATTAAGTAAAAAGAAAACAAAAGGAATCGACGGGGATGAAAAAACATACAGAAGCCGATGAAAGGCTGCCCAGACGATTCGCAACTTTCAGGAGGATGAAAAAATTATGAAGAAGTCAATCAAGCTTGCAATTGCCGGTGTAATGGCAATGTCCATGATTACAGCATGTGGTGCGGGTGCTACCGAGACCGCCACAACAGCCGCTGCCACAACCGCTGCAGCAGCCGATAAGACCGCAGCCGATACGGAAGTAGCAACCACCGAGGCGCAGGCAGAAGCAGCCGGTGGTTCCATGGAGGGTGCCATCGATGTAATTTCCCGTGAGGATGGTTCCGGCACCAGAGGCGCATTTATCGAGCTGTTCGGTGTAGAGCAGAAGGATGCTTCCGGTGAGAAGGTTGATTATACTACCGATGATGCAGAAATCACCAACTCTACCGAGGTTATGATTACTTCCGTTGCAGGTGACAAGCAGGCCATCGGTTATATCTCCCTTGGTTCTCTGAACGATTCCGTAAAGGCTGTAAAGATCGATGGTGCAGCAGCAACCGTAGATGATATCAAGGACGGCAGCTATAAGATCGCTCGTCCGTTCAACATCGTCACCACTGGTGAGGTTTCCGATGTAGCACAGGATTTCATCAATTTCATCTTCTCTGAGGAAGGTCAGAAGGTGGTTGAGGATAACGGTTATATCTCCCAGGGCAATCAGGGTGCGTACACGGCTTCCGGCAAGAGCGGTAAGGTAACCGTTGCAGGCTCAAGCTCCGTCACACCGGTTATGGAGAAGCTTGCAGAGGCATATAAAGCACTGAACAGCGATGTAACGGTTGAGGTTCAGCAGTCGGATTCTACGACCGGTGTAACTTCTTCCATCGAGGGTGTATGTGATATCGGTATGGCTTCTCGTGATCTGAAGGAAGAGGAGACAGCAAAGGGCGCACAGGGTCAGGTAATCGCAATGGATGGTATCGCGGTTGTTGTTAACAACGAGAACCCGATCGATGACCTTACAGCAGAGCAGGTAAAGGATATCTATGTAGGCGACACTACAGACTGGTCTGAGATAGCGTAATTCCTTCCTATGGAAGAATGAACGTAGAGACTTCACTTAGATAAGGAAATCGTATGGAAAACGAAATTACATTACATCATGTAGTCCACGAAGTTCATGAAACAAATACAGAGAGCCCGGCGACGGGCTCCTCTGTATGTATGAACATCGCCGATGATCAGGTACTTGGAAATACACCGGTATCACAGGGGTTTGCAGGAAGATCGAACGTACAGAAGACAGCAAAAACGGCACGTGCCACTGGTGATCATCCGCTTCGTGGAAGCGGTGCTGCCGCTGTTCGTGAGAGCATCGCAAAATATGTGTTCATGCTGCTGGCAAGTATGAGTATCTTCCTCGTTATTCTGATTTGTTACTTTCTCTTCTCAAATGGTATTCCGGCGATTCTGAAGATTGGTGTGAAGCAGTTCCTGACGGGTACCGTCTGGAAGCCGAAGAACAACATCTTCGGAATCCTGCCGATGATCGTGGGCTCGGTATATGTAACCATCGGTTCCATCCTCGTCGGTGTGCCGATCGGTATTCTGACAGCGGTCTATCTCTCGAAGTTCTGCTCGAAAAGAATTTATAGAATTGTGAATCCGGCAGTGGAACTCCTTGCCGGTATCCCATCGGTTGTGTACGGCTTCTTCGGTCTCGTTGTGATCGTTCCGATCATCGCTGCGCTGACCAAACCGTTCGGTGGAAAAGGAAAGTCGATTCTGACGGCCTCCATCCTGCTCGGCATCATGATTCTGCCGACCATCATCAGCTGTGCGAAAGCCGCCATCGATGCGGTGCCGGAGAGCTACTATGAGGGAAGCCTCGCGCTGGGTGCGACGCACGAACGCTCCATCTTCCATGTAATGGTTCCGGCTGCACGCTCCGGCATCTTCGCCGGTATCGTCCTCGGTGTCGGACGAGCCATCGGTGAGACCATGGCCGTCATCATGATCGCCGGTAATCAGCCACGTATGCCGAAGGGAATCTTTCAGGGGACACGTACCATGACCGCAAACATCGTTCTCGAGATGGGATATGCGGTCGGACTTCACCGGGAGGCACTGATTGCCACGGGCGTTGTACTGTTTCTCTTCCTGCTGTGCATTAACCTGATCTTCAGTTATATCAAGCACAAGTCGGAATCCAAGTACTAAGAGGGTAGGACATGAACCAGAAAGTTGAAAGTATTTTATTACGAGCAGTAACACTGCTGGCGGCTACATTGACCGTCGGTACCCTGCTGTTTCTCATCATCTATATTCTGATCCGCGGCATCCCGTATTTGCAGCCGAGCCTTTTCGCCTGGGAGTACAATACGGAAAATGTTTCGTTGATGCCAGCGATGATCAACACCATCGTGATGACGGTGCTGTCTCTCCTGATTGCAATTCCGATGGGGGTCGGCTCTGCCATCTATCTCGTCGAGTATGCGAAGCGCGGTTCGAAATTTGTTGAGCTGATTCGTCTTACGACCGAGACCCTGTCTGGTATCCCATCGATTATCTACGGGCTGTTCGGCTATCTTCTTTTCGTCATTCAGCTGCACTTCGGTTACTCCATCCTGGGGGGCGCACTCACGATCTCCATCATGATCCTGCCGCTCATCATGCGCCAGACCGAGGAATCGCTGAAAGCGGTGCCGGATCTGTTCAGAGAAGGCTCTCTGGGCCTCGGTGCCGGTAAGCTTCGCACGATTTTTTCCATCGTACTGCCATCCGCAGTGCCGGGTATCCTCGCGGGTATCATCCTGGCCATCGGACGTATCGTCGGTGAGACCGCAGCACTGATTTATACCGCAGGTACCGTCGCCGGCATTCCGAACTCCATCATGGGCTCCGGACGAACGCTCGCGATTCACATGTACGTTCTGACGAACGAGGGACTCTATACGAACCAGTCCTATGCAACCGCGGTGGTATTGCTTCTTGTGGTTACGATGATCAATGCACTCTCATCGATGCTGGCGAAGAAACTTGCATCGAAGGCGTAAGGAGAAGGAATAACAAAGATTATGGATAAGTTTGAAATCAAAGATGTGAATTTACACTATGGCGCATTTCATGCGCTTCATGACATCAACCTTGATATTGCGCCGAATGAGATCACGGCCTTCATCGGACCGTCCGGCTGTGGTAAGTCCACACTGCTCAAGTCGCTGAACCGAATGAACGACCTGGTGGAGGGATGCCGCGTGGATGGTCAGATCCTCCTCGATGGTCAGGACATCTACCGGAAGGATGTCGATGTCAATACACTTCGTAAGCGGGTCGGCATGGTCTTCCAGAAGCCGAATCCGTTTCCTATGTCGATTTATGACAATGTTGCCTACGGTCCACGTACGCACGGTATTCGCAACAAGAAGGAGCTCGATGAGATCGTCGAGACCTCGCTTCGTGAGACGGCGATCTGGGATGAGCTGAAGGATCGTCTCGGAAAATCCGCACTCGGTCTGTCCGGTGGACAGCAGCAGCGTCTCTGCATCGCCCGCGCACTGGCCGTCAAGCCGGATGTACTGCTTATGGATGAGCCGACCTCCGCACTGGATCCGATTTCAACCTCGAAAATTGAGGATCTGACACTGCAGCTCAAGAAGGATTTCACAATCGTGATCGTGACCCATAATATGCAGCAGGCAACCCGTATTTCAGATAAGACCGCATTCTTCCTTTTAGGAGAGCTGGTCGAGGCAGACAAGACAGAGAAGCTGTTCTCGATGCCGAAGGATAAGCGCACAGAAGATTATATCACCGGTCGTTTCGGCTGAGTCTGGAGGATGCTTCGATGAAGAGAGAAGCAGCTGCGGACAGAAGTCCGTGGAACAGTCGGATATCCGACTGTGGCGAGCACGTGCAGAGAGCGAGGCATGGAGGCGAGAATAGAATGAAAAGCTATGATTTGTTTGATCTGTTCGCTGCATGGTTTACATGGATGGCGAAGCCACGTCGCATCCTGACAGGAAAGCTGCAGGATGTCGG
>CAKQWR010000006.1 GCA_934279105.1 uncultured Oribacterium sp.
AGCCGCCAGATGATCAATAAAATTTATGAGTCGGATGCGGAAATCGATAAGCTCGAGCGACTGATCGAGTCGGAGTGTCTCCGTCTTTTACTGGAGCAACAGCCGGTAGCCCGCGATCTTCGCTACATCAGCTCGGCGCTGAAGATGATTTCAGACCTCGAGCGTATCGGCGATCAGTGCTCGGATATCGCGGATATCGCAGAGTATCTCTATGGTAAGGATCAGGAGGGGATGGAATCGGCGATTCGAATCCAGGATATGGCCAGTGCGACCATGCGTATGGTGACGAGCGCGGTTGAGTCTTTTATTCAGAAGGATCTTGCGCTTGCGAAGAGCGTGCAGGAATCGGATGATATCGTGGACAACATGTTTGATGAGATCAAGAAAGAAATCGTCGGACTGATCGCAAAGTATCCGGATCGCGGGGAGATGATGCTTGATTTTCTGATGGTTGCGAAGTATTTCGAGCGTATCGGTGATCATGCAACGAATGTCGCTGAGTGGGTAGAGTTTTCGATCACCGGAGAGCGTCCGGTAATGACGAAGTATACCTTTGATGAGAAGACCATGGAAGAGAAAAAGCTGGCACGAGATGAACGGGTCTTCAATCGGTTTCAGTAAAGTAAATGAAGCAGCGTAGGGATGAAAACGAAAATTCGGCCATTCTATCGTAGTCAGGAATTCCAGAGTTCTTTATAATAGGGAAAAGCGAAACGCATCCGTTTCCGCCAGCATCCCTATCCGGTTCTGGATGCAGGGGCTTTCAAGATGCATACAGTACAGGAGATAAAATATGACGAAAATTGCAGTTGTTGAAGACGATGAAAGCATTCAGAAGCTGATTACCTATGCATTGACCGCAAACGGCTATGAGGCACGAGGATTCAGCGATGGACAGTCTTTTCTGGATGAAGTCGACAATTTTCAGCCGGCGATGGTACTGCTTGACGTAATGATGCCAGGCATCGATGGTGTCGAGGTTTTAAGATACCTTCGGAGAAGCGCCAAGTATCGTGAGCTTCCGGTGATGATGCTGACAGCGAAGTCTGCAGAGGCGGATAAGGTATCGACGCTCGACCTCGGTGCGGATGATTACATGACGAAGCCGTTTGGTGTCATGGAAATGCTGAGCCGTGTGAAGGCACTTCTTCGCCGTGCGAAAATGAGTGCACAGGGCGAGGCGGATGAGGTCGTTCGACCGGCGCTTACATTCCATGAAATTACGCTCGACGAAGGGAAGCATCGCGTTACCGTGCGGGAAGGCGATCATGAGCTGCACCCTGAGCTGACGCTGAAGGAGTTTGAACTCCTCGATTATATGATGCATAACCAGGAACTGGTACTGACGCGTGATCAGATTATGGGCAATGTATGGAACTACGATTATGAGGGAGAAAGCCGAACGATCGATATGCATGTGAAGACACTTCGTCAGAAGCTTGGCGATGCAGGACAGTATATTAAAACGGTACGTGGTGTCGGATACCGTCTGAGCGTAGACTGATGCGGATGCAATAAACGTAGGATGTTGCAGGCTGACTGCTTCGAAGCAAGCACCTGTAAGGCAGGTGCTTGAAATTCGTTCACACAGTCGATGCTTTGTGTAACTGAAAACATCGTGGTTTAAAAGAGGACATACATTGAAACAGCGTATTTATAAAAGTCTTTGTATCACAGCACTGCTTGCACTGATCCTCAGTACGCTTGCAAGCCAGGTGCTGTATTTTCGATTTTACGATAAGCGAACCGATGAAAATCTGATGCTGCAGACAGAGGCACTCTGTGCCGGTATCAACGAAATCGCAGAAGAGGGGGACGAAAAGGTAGAGGATTTCCTGGATGAATATCTAGATGATATTCAAAATTCAAAGAATATCCGCCTGCGAATCACCCTCGTCGATTCTTCAAGTGGAAAGGTTCTCTACGATTCACAGGGAAATACCGAGACCATGGATTCGCACCTCGACCGTAGAGAGATCGAGGAAGCGATGGCAGAAGGCAGCGGTCAGGCGGTGCGTCTTTCGAAAACCCTGGGCCGGAATGCCCATTATGCCGCGATGCTCACTGCAGGTGGACGATATGTCATCCGCCTCGGACTGGAAACGTCAAATATCGTCGGCATCTTTCTGCGTATTCTCCCTGCGATTCTCTGCATCATGGTGCTTCTGTTTCTACTCGCGACCCAGATGGCGAATCGCCTGACGCATCAGATCGTGGCACCACTGGACCGTATGGCGGAGAAGATACAGAAGATGGACACCCCAACCGTTGAGCTTACAGATGAAGATGTTTATGAGGAGCTTCGACCATTTGTGAATTCGGTGAAACAATCACAGCAAGTAAGAGAAGAATTTTCGGCCAATGTCTCGCACGAGTTAAAAACACCGCTTACGAGTATATCCGGCTTCGCAGAGTTGATGAAGGATGGAATGGTGACCGATGCAGGCCATGTTCGGGAATTTTCGACGACCATCTATGATGAATCCCAGCGTCTGCTGGCGCTGATCGATGATATCATGCATCTCAGCCGACTCGAGGCCGGCGTAGAGATGGAACAGGAGCCGGTAAACCTGTATCTGCTTTCCGAAACCATCATTCACCGGCTTCGCGATAAGGCGATGAAGTATCAGGTATCCATCGATCTTTCCGGTGGCAGCGCAGAAATCACGGGTGTGCGTACGAACATCGAAGAGATGATTTATAATCTCATTGATAATTCCATCAAGTATAACCATCCGGACGGACATGTATATGTTATCTGCGAAGGCAAGTCCATCACCGTACAGGATGATGGAATCGGCATCCCGGAGGAGGATCTGAACCGTGTCTGGGAACGCTTCTTCCGCGTAGATAAGTCGCATAGCCGCGCCATCGGTGGCACCGGCCTCGGCCTCTCCATCGTAAAGCACGTCGCAGAGCTGCATCATGCGAAAGTGGATATCAGCTCACAGCTGAACCACGGCACGAAGATTACGATTATGTTTCCGAAATGACGGCATGGTAGTGGCTGGGTTCAGGGAATATGTGCCATGCCACGTGTTTACTTGATTTTGCAGGCCGTTACGCGTATACTTGCGAGTATGCGGCTGCGTAGCGCTTCAGCACAGGTCTCTATGCGCGAGTGCAGGATGTAGACATTGGCAGACGCCGGCTGAATAACGAACGTATTCGGGGCTTTGCAGGATGCAAAGATTCTTGATAGAAGGAGAGTAGTATGGGATTTGAATTTAGATCCAAGCTTCCGACCAGTGCAGAAATCCGTGAGCAGATTCCGCTTCCGGAGAGCCTTGCAAAGGTGAAGGCGGAGCGTGATGAGGAGATCAAGGCGATTTTCAGAGGCGATTCGAAGAAGTTTCTTTTAATTATTGGACCGTGTTCGGCGGATCATCCGGACCCTGTACTTGATTACTGCAATCGTCTGAAGGAGGTTGCGGACGAGGTTCAGGATAAAATCATGATCGTGCCGCGTATCTATACGAACAAGCCACGTACGACCGGTGCAGGCTATAAGGGAATGCTGCATCAGCCGGATCCGGAGAAGGGGGCCAATGTGCTCGCCGGTATCGCGGCGATTCGTCGTCTTCATATGGAAGTTCTTCGTCAGACGGGATTCAGTACCGCTGATGAGATGCTTTATCCGGATAATCTTCGTTATCTCAGTGATATCATGAGTTATGTGGCAGTCGGTGCGCGTTCTGTGGAGAACCAGCAGCATCGTCTGGTGGCGTCCGGTATTGATGTGCCGACCGGGATGAAGAATCCGACCTCCGGAGACCTCGGTGTTATGCTGAATTCCATCTATGCTGGTCAGCATGCGCATGACTTTATCTTCCGTGAGTGGGAGGTACAGTCGGATGGAAATCCGTATACACATGCCATCCTTCGTGGTTCTCAGTCGAAGCATGGGCAGATCATACCGAATTATCACTATGAAGATCTGAAACTGCTGTACGATCTCTATTTGAAGAAGGATCTCATGTATCCAGCTGTTGTCGTGGATACAAACCACTGCAATTCTGCAAAGAAGTACAAGGAACAGCTTCGTATTTCGCAGGAAATCATGCATTCCAGAAAGTATTCTCCGGAGCTGGCTGGCTTCGTGAAGGGACTTATGGTAGAATCCTATATCGAAGAGGGTAGCTGTAAGCCGGAGGATCATATCTACGGAAAGTCGATCACCGATGCATGCATCGGCTGGGATGATACGAAGCGCCTGATTTCCATGGTCTATGATTATGCATCCACCACGAATTTTCAGTAACTGGTTTTCTGAAAATGTTCGCTTCGGATAAAAATGTTTGTCTGGTGATGATGGATGCGGTCCGAAAAGCATGGGAAATATAGTTTTAAAATAGTGTTTACAAGGAGCAAGTAAAATGGGTGTTTATGAAGAGCTGGTAGCGAGAGGGCTGATTGCTCAGGTTACCGATGAACAGGAGATTCGTGAGCTGGTCAATAATGGTAAGGCGACCTTCTATATCGGCTTTGACCCGACGGCGGATTCTCTGCATGTTGGTCACTTTATGGCCCTGACGCTGATGAAGCGTCTTCAGGAAGCCGGCAATAAGCCGATTGCGCTGGTCGGTGGTGGTACCGGTATGATCGGTGATCCGTCCGGTCGTTCCGACATGCGTAAGATGATGACCATCGAGCAGATCGACCATAACTGTGAGTGTTTTAAGAAGCAGATGAGTCGCTTTATCGAGTTCGGACCGGGGAAGGCGCAGATGGTAAACAATGCGGACTGGCTGCGTAATCTGAACTTCCTTGAGTTTATGCGTGATATCGGACCGTGTTTTTCGGTCAATGATATGCTGCGTGCACGCTGCTATACAAACCGTATGGAGCAGGGCCTGACCTTCCTTGAGTTCTCCTATATGCTCATGCAGGGCTATGACTTCTATCGCCTGTATAAGGACTATGGATGTAATATGGAGTTCGGTGGTGATGACCAGTGGTCCAACATGCTGGCAGGTACCGAGCTGATTCGTAAGAAGGAAGGAAAGGATGCCTATGCGCTGACCATCACGCTGCTGACCAACAAGGAAGGCAAGAAGATGGGTAAGACCGCGGGCGGTGCGGTATGGCTTGATGCGAACAAGACTACGCCATACGAGTTCTACCAGTACTGGAGAAATGTAGATGACGCGGATGTTATCAAGTGCCTGAAGCTGCTTACCTTCATTCCGATCGAGGAAATCGAGGAGATGGCGAAGTGGGAAGGTGCTGAGCTCAACAAGGCGAAGGAGAGACTGGCATATTCGCTGACGGATCTCGTTCATGGTAAGGAAGAAGCCGATAAGGCGGAAGCGGCAGCGAAGGCCATCTTCGTAGGTGGCGTCGACAGTGAGCATATGCCGAAGTATACCTTAAAGGCCGAAGACTACCGTGATGGCAGCATCGATATCTGTGGTGTACTCTTCGTTTCCGGCCTTTCAAAGTCCAGATCGGAGGCTCGTCAGAACGTGCAGCAGGGTGGCGTGCAGGTAGCTGGTGAGAAGATTACCGATGTAAAGAAGAGCTTCACAGCCGAAGATTTTAAGGATGGTGTGGTTGTTCAGCGTGGTAAAAAGAATTTTGTGAAGATTTTCAGCTAACCTTACAATAAGATTACAAAACCGGCAAGTGACTTGAACACTTGCCGGTTTTTATTTATAATGCAAGAAATACATATGAAAAAGTAAAATCCAGTATGTGGGTTTTTGGCTTTTTAAAATTCAGAGGGAGCCCTGAGTAATCATGGTTTTTAAGAAATTTATGCGTGTGTTTATACTGGCAGCGATGCTTTCATGTATGGCGGCTGTATCTGCATTCGCAGCGAATCGTACGATCGCAAATAAACTGGAGAGCCCGGTCAAGCTGGTGGTCGACAGTGATTATATCGTAGGTAAGGTAAATGATCCGGTTTCGCGGAAGACGAAAACCGCGTATATCGTATGTGATAATGCAGAGTTTCATCTGGAATCCTCATCGATGGAGAAGACAGATGTGATTTTTTACATTAATTCCTTCGTCGAGGGACAGGATATGGGCATCCATAATCGTGTCTTGAAGAAGCTTGCCTCGGTAGGCGAGGACCTGACGATGCTGCCGGAAGATCTCTATGAGAGCTGTACCGAGGATGGTACCGCTTATGATTTCCTGAATCGCTGTTATGATATCCGTGTTTATCTGGATCATGATGGCACGCGTTTCGATGATTATTATTTCGGACTGGTGGATGAGCGTACCTTCGAGCAGATGAAGGCAGAGTACGAGCGAGTACAGGAAGCCTTGCAGGCGATGAAATTACCTGCACAGGCACAGGCGTGACGAGCCACCGATCGAAATGAATTATGTGATGATAGAGCGAAGTTCCGAAAGGGGCTTCGCTTTTTTGTATTTTTGTAAAACGAGGAGCAGGAACGGGAAATACAGAGCAGGAGGGCAATATTTATTTTTTAAATGCTTCACAATACTGTATCGAATAGTAAGAAAAAAGAAATGGGATCGAAGGGAGGAGACTGTTATACTACAGACTACGCAGGAGAACTCCGGTAAAGGAGACGGTGCTTCGGCATGTGATGGGCATGGGACAGTATTGGATCAGGTCCAGCAGGGTGGATGAATATATAGCATTCGACAGACGATCTGAAAGGAAGAGATGAATGAGACATCATGAGTGGCATAAGAAGAATCATAGAGAGGATAGAAGGAAGCGTTGGGCGGTACGGATACTGACAGGTGTCATGACATTACTGCCATCGGTCGGTGTTCTGGCAGGAACGGTAGCGAGCGGTGTGGATGTCGCAGCGTACCAGATGAATCTGCCGGGAGCAGGAAGTAGTGCGGCAGGACAGAAGGGTACTGCATCGGTGGGGGCGACGCCCGGCAACGCGATGATCCTGCAGGACCAGAGCATTGGCACACACTATGCGACGGTACAGTCGGCAGAGATCAATGCAGGAAATCCGGCGAAGATCGATATTATGGTGAATGCGGCGTCTCTCGTCGGAAGCGGACAGCAGCTCTATCTGTTTGCGATGAAACCGTACCAGATGAATCTTAGTGGGCGGACGGACTATCTGGAGGTGCAGGACGTCGGAAATGGCAGTCTTCACTTTACGGCGGATCTCCAGGATGGACCGAACAGCCTTCGAACATATGACGCGTTTGTGGTCGCCATCGTGAGTGGAAATGGCTATCAGATCGTGTCCAATCGCTGCTATATCGGGAATCCCGAGCTGATTGCAGCGGATCAGTCCCCGGCGCTGAATCCGGGGAAGAAGGGGCTTCTGGTGGATCCGAATATCCTCGATGATGCCCTCGATCTCGGCATCAAGCATGCGTTTATACCGGTGACGACGGCGCAGCTTTTCGGAAGTGGCGTCAGCTATTCGTGCGATGGGAAAAGCTACTCCTTCAGTTCCTCGCTGATTCAGCAGCTCGATCAGGAAATCGCTCGCTTATCAAGTGCCGGTGTGGCGGTCACACTGAACATCGTGAATGGCTGGAATCCGACACAGCCGGCCCTGTATCGTCCGGGTACGCAGATGGTTACAAGTGACGCGGCCCAGTACTATGGGTTCAATGTTGAAACCGAGGATGGCTTCGCGCTCGTGAAGGCGATGGCGACCTTCCTCGCAACTCGTTATAATGGACAGAACGGACACGGTAAGGTTACGAACTGGGTTATCGGTAACGAAATCAACAACCAGTACTGGAATTATGTCGGAAATTGCGATGTGGCGAACTACACACGCATATATCAGCGGGCATTCCGTGTATTCTACACGGCGATCAAGTCGATTGCAGCGAACGACAATGTCATGTTCTCGATGGATCAGTACTGGGCGATCAAGCCGGAAGCCGGTTCGGTGGGCAAATATCCTGGAAAGGATGTGCTCGACTGCTTTATGTATCTCGACCAGGAGGAAGGAAAGACGAACTGGGCACTGGCGATTCATCCATATCCGTATCCGCTGACGGATCCGGATTTCTGGGATGATTTCTCTTCCGGTAAGGTGACGAACGATATCACAACGCCGGTAGTGAGCTATGCGAACCTTTCGGTTCTGACGAATTATATGCATAACCAGCCTATGCTGGATAAGCAGGGACAGGTACGTAATATTTTCATGACCGAGGAGGGCTTCAGCTCGGTGAAAAAACTCACACAGGATGCACAGATGGAACAGGCGGCTGCGGTTGCCTACGGTCACTACATCGTGGCCAGCAACCCGGATATCGATGCATATATGCTTTCACGTCAGCTGGACAATGCTGCCGAAACGAAGGATGGACTCTGCTTCGGTCTGTCATCGATCGGCGCAGATGGTGCTTCGCTTGTGGCGAAGCCGGCACGCGAGGTCTTCAAGTATATTGATGACCCGAATACCTCCCTCATGGTATCGGAATTTGCAAAAGCCATCATCGGTATCAGCGACTGGTCACAAGCCATCCCGGGCTTCCATTTCTGATAAATCGAAAGAAGAGAATAGAAGAATGATGCGAAAAAGAGCGTACCTATGCGGTGCGCTCTTTTTGAAATAAAAATATTTTGGTTGATTCGAGGTATGCCATAGGGGTATTATAGATATAATTTTTTATTTTGGTGACACCACCAATCAAGAGGAGGCACATTATGCAAAAACTGGGATTTCGACAGACCATAACGATTGGTTTTATGCTGTTTTCCATGTTCTTCGGCGCCGGTAATCTGATTTTTCCACCGTTACTGGGTGCACAGGCTGGAAGCAATACCGTGTCGGCCATGATCGGGCTGATTATTACCGCTGTCTGCTTTCCGATTCTGGCCGTTGCAGCGGTCGCAAAACATGATAATCTGGTAAAGCTGGGATCCATGATTCATCCGGCATTTGCATCTGTGTTTACAATCCTCATCTGTTTGATGATCGGTCCGTTCGTCGCCATCCCACGAACCTGCAGTACATCCTTCGAGATGGCTGTGGCGCAGTTCCTTCAGGTAGAAGGAGAAGCCGGACTTTTGCTTCCGCGCGTTTTGTATTCGATGGTATTCTTCGCTGGGGCGACCTTTGTTGCGTTGCATCCAAATAAGCTGAAGGATATCCTCGGAAGAATCATGACCCCGATTCTTGTGGTGCTGATCGTCGTCACCTTTGTAGCCGCATTTTCGAAGCTTCCGGTGAATGTCGCATCGGCCGCTACGATCGGCTATCAGGAGAGCCCGATCATGACCGGATTTATGACCGGCTATCAGACGATGGATATCCTGGCAGCCCTCAATTTCGGACTGGTGATCGCGGCCAATATCGAGGACTTCGGTGTGCATGATCGTCAGGCCATCGCAAGAGAAACGATGAAGGCTGGTGTCATCGCCGGCATCATGCTGGCACTTGTGTATTTTGCAACGTCCTATATCGGTGCCGTATGCAGTGGCGTTCCGGGACTTCTGACCGAAACCGAAACCGGTGCGGGTATCCTGTCGTATGCGATCCAGCAGTGCTTCGGCCCGGCAGGTCAGATTATCGCCGGACTGATCTTCCTGATCGCCTGCTTTAACGTATGTTGCGGTCTGCTGTCCAGCTGTGCGGAGTATTTCCATAAGCTGATGCCGAAGATCGGCTATAAGCTCTGGCTGTTCGGATTCGCTGTTTTCAGTTTCGTAATCTCCAGCGCAGGACTCTACCGTATCCTGAGCTTCTCCTTCCCGGTACTGAAGGTTATGTGTCCGATTGCCATTGCGGTCATCATCTTCGGTCTGCTGAAGAAACGTCAGGCGGACTGAGTGAAGACCGGCAGCTGATGAACCCCGTGATATACATTCGTGTGGCCGGGGGACGGTGCTTTCTTAGGCAGTTGCCTTCGGTGTTAAAAATATAAAAATGAATCCCTAAGAGGCACTAGGTCCTCTGCAATCGACGGAGTTCCCTTGGTGGGAACTCCGTGTTGCAGAGGAGGCTAAGGAAAACAGTTCCAAGTGCCTCTAAGGGATTCATTTTTTATTTTTATACATCCTCGGCAGTGCCACGAAAGCACCGTCCCCCGGCCACGCGGATATATCACGGGGATCCGCGTTTTACTGTGGGTAGGTGAGATGGGCGTCGTCGATGTTGTAGAGTGTTTCGTCGAGGTAACGCTTCGCAAGCCAGTTCGCCATGCCGAGGTTCTGGTCGAGATAGTTTCCGCAGTCGCGTGGAGCAGCGCCTGGAATGTCGTCATGGAAGTCACGGATGAATTCGAACATACGGGTGATGACCGGTACGATATCGCGCGATGTAAGGTCGCCGGCGAAGATGACATAGCAGCCGGTACGGCAGCCCATCGGTCCGAAGTAGATGGTCTTATCGGCCCATTCCGGATCATTGCGAAGGAACGTAGCACCTAAGTGCTCGATCGTATGAAGCTCAGCAGTGTTCATGACCGGTTCACGATTCGGTCTCGTCATACGAAGGTCGAAGGTCGTCAGTGTTTCTGCACCGATATTATCTTTTCTGGAAACGTAAATGCCAGGTTCCAGCTTTTCGTGATTGATAGTAAAACTTGCAATTTTTTCCATGGGGTACCTCCTGGAAGAGAATAGTATTATATAATGTCCAACTATTATAGGAAAAAGAGAAAAGACGCGCAAGGACTCTTGTTGTACCGTTTGCGTATAAACTACACAGGTAGGGTCCGGAAGCGTAGTATTCCGGGCCATGTGTGTTGGCTGTATTTTTATGAAACAAATTTCCTTAAAATGTTCGATATTGATTGAGGCTTCCACATTTCTCGTTTATAATAGAGTTAGATTATGGCTGTGTACCCGTTTCGACGGACTTAACTCGAAAAGGAGGAAAAATATGGGTCTTTTGCAAGTTGGTTTAGGCGCTGCGGAATCGGTTCTTTCGGATCAGTGGCGTGAGTATTTTTATTGCGATGCATTGCCAGAAGACGTCCTCATGAAAAAGGGCGAAGCGCGTCAGGCGAGAAGAGCATTCAACACGAAGAAATCAGATAACCTGATTACAAATGGTGCCATCATCGCCGTGAACGAGGGTCAGTGTATGATCATCGTTGATAATGGTGCGATCGTTGAGGTCAGTGCAGAACCTGGAAAGTTCGTATGGGATGCTTCGACAGAACCGTCTATTTTCTACGGTGGACTGAAGAAGGGCATCGTGGACTCCTTCAACACATGGAAGAAGCGTGTGGCATTCGCTGGTGATACAGCGACGGATCAGCGCATTTACTTCTTCAATACGAAGGATATCATCGGAAACAAGTATGGCACTCAGAATCCGATTCCTTTCCGTATCATCGATAAGAACATCGGCCTTGACACGGATGTGGCGGTTCGGTGCCATGGTGAGTATGCATATCGCCTGGCTGATCCGATTCTGTTCTATAAGAAGCTTTGCGGTAACGTGACCGATGAGTTTAAGAGAGATCGCATCGATAGTCAGCTGAAGAGTGAGCTTCTCACTGCACTGCAGCCGGCATTTGCGGTGATTTCCGAGCAGGGTATACGTTATTCACAGCTTCCGTCCCATGCAGATGACATCTCGAAGGCACTGGATGCCGAGCTGACAACGACATGGGGACAGAACTATGGTATCGAGATCGCAGCGTTCGGTCTCAGCTCTGCAACGATTTCCGACGAGGATGCAGAGCGCATCAAGGTTCTTCAGATGAACGCAGCACTGAAGGATCCGACGATGGCAGCAGCAACCATTGCGGCTGCACAGGCGCAGGCGATGAAGGATGCGGCAAACAATACCGCAACCGGACCGATGATGGCCTTTGCAGGTATGAATATGGCAAACATGGTGGGCGGCATGAACAGCCAGTCCCTGTATGGTATGGGGGCGGCTCAGCAGCCGACACCGCCGACGACACCGGCACCGTCAGCACCTGCGGCAGGTGTTGGCGTAGCAGCAGCACCGGCCGGAAGCTGGACCTGCGCTTGCGGAACGGTGAATACCGGTAATTTCTGTTCAAATTGTGGAACCCAGAAGCCACAGCCGGCGACCTGGACCTGCCCGAAGTGCGGACATCAGGGCAATACCGGTAACTTCTGCTCGAACTGCGGAACACCGAAGGCATAATTTCATGCAGTAGCTTTATGGTGCGATGTCCGGAAGGACATCGCACTTTGCTTATTTTTATTCGCCTAAAATCCAGTAAAGAAAGATAGAAGGAAGAATCGGAAGGAGGGAGAGAAATATGCAGACTCCACAAGCGAATACCCCGGTTACGAATCAGGCCAGCGGCGCAGCTGCGATGGATGTCGAAACCACGATGACGAAAACACTGCAGGAAACCGATCGAAAGTGTCCTCAGTGTGGTGGTGTACTTGAATTTGATCCATCGAGTGGTGGATTAAAGTGCCCATACTGTGATTATACGGAAGCCATCCAGCATGAGGAGGAAGCGAAGGCCAGCGGCTCCATCGATGAGGATGGAAAGTTTGTTGCGACCGAGCATGCGTTTACTGGTGAGGAGGATACGGCGACGACCGACTGGGGCACGGCGACGAAGACCGTCATCTGTAAATCCTGTGGCGCTGAAATCATGTATGATGCGAATGCCATCGCAAACGTATGTCCATACTGCGGTTCGACACAGGTCATGGAAGCCGGAAATCAGGAAGAGAAGATTATGGCACCGGGAGGCGTAGTCACGTTCGATGTTGATAACAAACGTGCTGCTGAACTCTTTAAGACCTGGATCGGACATAAGTTCTTCTGCCCGAAACTTGCAAAAGAAAGTGCTTCGCCGGACAAGTTCCATGGCGTTTATGTACCGTACTGGACGTTCGATGCAAATGCCAGTGGTCACTATACTGGTGAATACGGAATGAATCGTACAGTGAAAACCAGCGATGGCAAGACGGAAATCAAGACCGACTGGTACCACTGCAGCGGCGATATCGAGCACTTCTTTGATGATGTACTTGTAACTGGTTCTGACCGCTATGATACGATGATGCTTCGTTCGGTTGAACCGTACCGTACGGATGATGTGAAACCATATAAGCCGCAGTATCTGGCCGGTTTTATGGCGGAACGTTATACGATGAAACTGACGGATGCCTGGCCGAAAGCACAGAACATCATGAATGATGAAATGCATGACCTTGCGGAGGATGATATCCGTGACAAGCATAATCCGGATGATACTCGTTCGGTGAGCATTCGCCCGAATTATGCGGATGTGACCTATAAGTACCTCCTGCTTCCGGTATGGATCTCGTCTTTTCGCTACCAGGATAAGATCTATCGCTTCATGGTGAACGGCCAGACCGGTAAGGTTTCCGGCAAGACACCGATCAGCTGGATTAAGGTGGCCCTGACGACGATCGCCGTTATCGCAATCTTCTACATCCTTTATAATTTGCTTGGGAAGTGATCAACATCCGTAGGTAGAAGAGGTCGGAAGGCCTGCTGTCAGAAGCACAGTACTACGAATTCGGAAAAATCTAAAACAGGCCTCTAAGAACCAGTAAGACCTCCGCAATCGACTGCGTTTCCTTGATGGAAACGCAGTCGATTGCGGAGGGTGCTAAGGAAAAATTACTCTAACTGGTTCTAAAGAGGCCTGTTTTGATTTTTTTCGACTTCTTCGTATGGCTTCTGACAGCAGGCCTTCCGGACTCATCTACGAAATCACAATCTGAATCAGCGAATCAGGGATGCAATCTTGTTGCCCATTTCATCGGTGTGCAGGCAGTGAAGACCGTCCACGCCATCCTCCATGATGTCGCCGGTGCGGAAGCCGGTGTGAAGTGCTTCAGCGACGGCGTCTTCGATGGCATCTGCTTCCTTTGTGAGATTCAGTGAATAACGGAGAAGCATCGCGGCACTCAGAATCGTGGCGAGCGGATTTGCGATGTTCTGACCTGCGATATCCGGAGCGGATCCGCCCGACGGCTCATACAGGCCGAAGCTGTCCTCGCGAAGAGAGGCAGATGGAAGCATACCGAGAGAACCGGCGATTTCCGCCATTTCATCGGAAAGAATGTCACCAAACATGTTCTCTGTCACCACAACATCAAACTGACCCGGATTACGGACGAGCTGCATCGCAGTCGAATCCACAAGTGCATGATCGAGCTTCACGTTCGGATGATCCTTTCCCACTTCCGTGACGACCTTTCGCCATAATCTCGAAGAATCGAGGACGTTTGCCTTATCGACGGAGGTCACATGAAGGTTTCGCTTTTCTGCAATCTCGAAAGCTTTTTTAGCGATTCGACGAATCTCGTAATCATGATAGACGAGCGTGTCGGTTGCGACTTCCTCTCCATCCACCTTTTCGGTCTTCCGGGCACCGAAATAGAGACCACCGGTGAGTTCACGTACCATCATGACGTCGAAGCCCTGCTCAGCGATCGATTCACGGAGTGGACACGCCTTTTTCAGCTCCGGATAGAGATGTGCCGGACGGAGATTACAGAAGAGACCAAGTGACTTACGAAGCTTCAGCAGTCCGGCCTCCGGTCGTTTTTCCGGTGGCAGCTCATACCAGTGAGACTGGCCTACCTTGCCACCGATGGAACCCATCAGTACCGCATCGGCAGACTGACAGCTTGCAATTGCTGTATCGGTCAACGGCTCGCCATATGCATCGATAGAACAGCCACCCATCAGCACCTTCTCAAACGTAAACTGATGACCGTATACTTCGGCCACTTTCTCCAACACCTTCTGTGCTTCCGCTACGATCTCCGGACCGATACCGTCACCCGGAATCGTCACAATTTTTGCATTCATCACATATCCTCCCCGCATCCTTGCGGCTGTATTTAAAGAGCAGTTTGATACCTGCATCATAATGTCACACCCATAACTTTACATTATTATTTCCTTAGTTCCAATATATATAGATTATATCAGACATGAAATAAAATGTTGGAACAGTCGAGTGAGGAAGCAGGCTTGCAGTTCACACATAATACATTCCGCACGTGGCCCAGAGGGTGGCTGTCCTCTGGGCCACGACCGAAACAAACTTGCGTGTGAACTGTAACAAAACAGTAAGAAAAACCAGGAATAGCAGGCAAACATATGTTCAACGCTGCGCTTCTATGATATACTGTAGAGACGATTTGGAGGACGCGATGGAACATAACGATTTTAAACTTCATTCTGATTATGCACCGACCGGAGACCAGCCGCAGGCGATCGAGAAACTGTCTGCCGGTTTTAAAGAAGGAAATCAGTTTCAGACCTTGCTTGGTGTCACCGGTTCCGGAAAAACCTTTACGATGGCCAATATCATCCAGAAGCTGCAAAAGCCGACACTGATCATCTCTCATAATAAAACGCTGGCTGCCCAGCTATATTCGGAAATGAAAGAGTTCTTTCCGGAAAATGCCGTCGAGTATTTCGTGTCCTACTACGATTATTATCAGCCGGAGGCTTACCTGCCGTCGACCGATACCTATATCGAGAAAGACTCGGATATCAATGATGAGATCGATAAGCTACGCTGTTCGGCGATGGCTTCGCTCAATGAGCGCGATGATGTCATCGTCGTTTCTTCGGTATCCTGTATTTATGGTCTGGGTGAGCCGAAGGAATATGCAAACATGGCGATTTCTGTCTGGAATGGTGCAAGAAAAGATCGCGATCGCTTCATCCGCCAGCTGATTGACATTCAGTATAACCGGAATGATATCGACTTTAAGCGTGGTACCTTTCGCGTGATGGGTGATGTCGTAGATGTGTTCCCGGCTTCGGAGGGTGAGGAGGCATATCGTGTCGAGTTTTTCGGTGATGAAGTTGATCGAATCACGCGCATTAATGCACTGACATCGAAAGCGACTGCAGTCATGGACCATATCGTCATCTATCCGGCGAGTCCGTATGTTATCCCACAGGAGAAGTTAAACAGAGCCTGTGCCAATATCTTACAGGAGATGGAGGAACAGGTCCGCTACTTTAAGGACCATGATAAACTGATCGAAGCGCAGCGTATCGCGGAACGTACGAATTACGATGTGGAGATGCTGAAAGAAACCGGTTTCTGTTCCGGCATCGAAAACTACACGCGACATCTGAGCTTCGCGAAGCCTGGGGATCCGCCATATACACTGATCGACTATTTCCCGGATGATTTCCTCATCATCGTGGATGAGTCGCATGTGACGCTGCCGCAGGTGCGCGGTATGTATAATGGAAACCTGTCCCGTAAGGAAACGCTTGTGGATTTCGGATTCCGTCTGCCTTCGGCACTGGATAACCGCCCGCTGAATTTTACGGAGTTCGAACAGAAGATCGATCAGATGCTGTTCGTTTCAGCAACGCCTGGAGAGTATGAGGCAGAGCATGAACTTCTACGTGCGGACCAGATCATCCGCCCGACGGGACTTCTGGATCCGGAAATCGAGGTGCGCCCGACGAAGGGACAGATCGATGATCTGATTGCACAGATTCATCGAGAGATTGAAGAGCATCATAAGATTCTCGTCACGACGTTGACGAAGCGTATGGCAGAGGATCTTACGAAATACCTGAAGGATGCAGATATTCGCGTTCGATATCTGCATTCAGATATCGATACACTGGAGCGTGCATCGATTATTCGAGACATGCGCCTTGATAAGTTCGATGTGCTGGTCGGCATCAACCTCCTCCGAGAGGGTCTCGACATTCCGGAGGTCGCACTCGTCGCTATCCTCGATGCGGATAAGGAGGGCTTTCTCCGTTCGGAGACCGCGCTCATTCAGACGGTTGGCCGTGCGGCGCGTAATGCGGATGGCCATGTCATCATGTATGCGGATACGATCACCGATTCCATGCGCCATACGATGGAAGAGACGGAGCGACGTCGGAAGATTCAGATGGCGTACAACGAAGAACATGGCATCACACCAACCACGATTCATAAGGCGGTCGCAGATCTTATCGCCATCGGAAAAGCGATCGAAACAGATGATACGCATGGCATCCAGAAGGATGTGGAGTCTATGACGCATCAGGAAATCGAGAAGCTGATTCGTGAGCTGTCGAAGAAGATGCGTGCGGCTGCAGCGGAGCTCAATTTCGAAGATGCGATGAAGTATAGAGATAAGATCGAGGAGATTCGAAAGAAAATAAACGGAGACGAGTAAAAACGTTCTCGGTTTCGGATCATGGCGCTGCGTTTTGAAAGAAGTGACGGCGTATTCATCCACGATGATATAATGAAAGATAAAAGGCGCGTACATGAGGAATCGTTCCTCGTGTACGCGCCTTACTTCTATTGTTTACGGAGTGTTCGAAGTGCCTCCGTAGGCGTCATGGTCTGGCGGAATGAAAATCCAGGCGGCCTTAGTAATTCTTGTCCGCGATGGAGTTTGCTGTCTTGTCCCAGTTCGGCTTACAGCGCTTATAGTGTCGGCGGTAGTACTCGCTGTACATCACATCGACCAGGAAGAGCTGAGAAATCTCTGCCGAGGTGGATCCGTTCTGCAGAGTGCCTTCATTGGCACCGCAGAGAAGGATGATATCTGCAAACTCGGTGAGCGGAGATTTCGTAAAGCGTGTGATGACGATCGTCTTCGCTCCGGCAGCCTTCGCAGAACGGGCGATTTCGACCGTATCCTTCGTCGAACCCGAGTAAGAGAAGATAAGGGCGACATCCTGATCGGTCAGGGTAGATGCCGTGATCAGCTGCATATTTGCATCCATGTTACAGATGACCTTTGGTTCGATCCGCAGGAACTTATTCATGGCCTTCATGGCGGTCAGCATCGAGGTGCCGACGCCGAAGAAGACGATGCGTTTTGCACTGCTGAGTGCATCCATCGCTGCTGTCATCTGCTTCACATCAATCAGGGAATAGGTTTCCTGAATGGCGGAAACATTCTCCGACAGGACCTTTTTTGCAAGCTCGGAGATATTGTCCTCGAGTGTGATGGTCTTATCCTCTGTGTCGTTCAGTGGAGAGTCGCTCGAGCGCATGCTGAGCGAAAGCATCATCTTGAACTCCTGATAGCCCTTTACATTCATCGTCTTGCAGAAACGAAAGACGGAAGTATCGCCGACATCACAGGCACCTGCGAGGTCTGAAATCGACATAAACAGCACCTTTTTCGGGTTCTCCAGAATGTAATCCGCGACTTTTTTCTCAGCCTTCGTAAATTGATTATAAGCTGACCGTATTTTGGTAATATAATCGTCCTGCATACTCGTTTTCTCCTCTTAAGCACTAGTCCGGCGGAACATAATTCGATACTACATAGGCATAATAATAGCATTATCGGAAATTTGTTTCAACAAAAATTATTTTCAAAATCTGGGCTCCGGATTCTTCCCTTGTATTTTCGGGGCCAATGCTTTATAATATATAAGTTCGTTAAACCGAATAGGTTCTTATAGCTTAACTGGATAGAGTACCGGCCTCCGACGCCGGTGGTCGCGGTTCGAGTCCGCGTAGGAACAGAATTTCAGTCCGATGCAGAGTGCATCGGGCTATTTTTGTACAAAAGGCGATACATAAAAATTATTTATATACTGCATAAAGCGCGTCGGTGCTATCATATGCTCACAGCGAGAGAAACAGCGAATGTGTTCTTATGGAACAACAAAGAAACTTTTGTTGTGAATCTGCGAACGCTTCGGTGCGCAGCATCTGAGGAAGCAGTGCGGAAGCGTGTGATTCAAATATATGATTCAAAGGAGAAAAAACGATGAGTAGAGTCTTTAATTTCAGTGCAGGTCCGGCAGTGTTACCGGAGGAAGTTCTTCGGACAGCGGCAGCAGAGATGCTGGATTATCATGGATGCGGAATGTCTGTTATGGAGATGTCTCATCGCTCCAAGGAATATCAGGCCATCATCGATACTGCAGAGGCAGATTTTAGAGAGCTTCTCGGTGTGCCGGATAATTATCGAGTACTTTTTCTTCAGGGCGGCGGCAATACCCAGTTCGCGATGGTGCCGATGAACCTGATGCATCATGGCGTGGCGGATTACATCGTCACTGGTCAGTGGGCGAAGAAAGCCGCAAAAGAAGCAGAGATGTATGGAAAAGTAAATGTGGTTGCAAGCTCTGCGGATAAGACCTTCAGTTACATCCCGGATCTGCAGGATCTTCCGATTGATGAAGATGCAGATTACGTTTACATTTGCCAGAACAATACGATTTACGGTACCACCATTAAGGAGCTTCCGAATACGAAGGGCAAGGATCTGGTTTCTGACGTATCTTCCATGTTTCTGAGTGAGCCGATGGATGTTACGAAGTATGGCGTTCTCTGGGGCGGCGTTCAGAAAAATGTAGGACCGGCAGGTGTGACCATCGTCGTGATTCGTGATGATCTCATCCGCGAGGATGTACTTCCGGGCACACCGACGATGCTTCGCTACAAGACCCATGCGGATGCGAAGTCTCTTTATAATACACCGCCTTGCTACAATATCTATGTTTGCGGACTTGTGTTCAAGTGGCTGAAGGAGATGGGCGGTCTCGGCGTCATGAAGGAGCGGAATGAAAAGAAGGCGAAGCTTCTTTATGATTACCTCGACCACTCTCAGATGTTCCACGGTACGGTCGTTCCGAAGGATCGTTCGCTGATGAACATCCCGTTCGTGACCGGAAACGCCGACCTCGATGCGAAGTTTATCGCGGAAGCATCGGCGGCTGGTTTCAAGAACCTGAAGGGCCATCGTACCGTCGGCGGAATGCGTGCTTCTCTCTACAATGCGATGCCACAGGAAGGCGTTGTGAAGCTTGTGGAGTTTATGGATGCGTTTGAAAAGAACAATAGATAAGAGGAATAGATATGAAGAATCGTGAAATTTTCTGTTTGAATAATATCAGCCGCGTCGGAACCGGTCGTTTCCGGAAGGGGTATACCCTCGTGGACGAGATCGACCGTGCCGCCGCTGTACTGGTACGCTCTGCCGATATGAAGACGATGGAGTTTCCGCCGACACTTCGGGCCATCGGACGTGCCGGTGCCGGTGTCAACAACATCCCGCTGGATCGCTGCGCAGAGCAGGGTATCGTCGTATTTAATACACCGGGTGCCAATGCAAACGCCGTAAAGGAGCTGGTAATTGCCGGACTTATGCTGGCAAGTCGTGACATCATCGGTGGCAATGCATGGATTCGGGAGAATGCAGAGGATCCGAATATTCAGAAGGATGCCGAGAAGGCAAAGAAGAACTTTGCAGGTTGTGAAATCAAGGGCAAGACCCTCGGCGTCATCGGCCTCGGCGCCATCGGTGTTCTGGTGGCAAATGCAGCCGTGGATCTCGGTATGGAGGTCTATGGATATGATCCTTATCTTTCGGTGAAATCTGCCTGGGAGCTTTCTCAGAAAGTGCATCATGCAGCCGTGATCGATGAAATCTATGCCAAGTGCGACTATATCACGATTCATGTACCGGCAGTGGACAGCACGAAGGGGATGATCAATCAGGAGGCCATCACACGCATGAAGGATGGCGTACGGATCCTGAATTTCGCCCGTGATGTGCTGGTCAACGATGATGACATGGCAGAAGCCCTGAAGAAAGGAAAGGTAAAGGCATATGTGACGGATTTTCCGAATCCGAAGTCAGCCGAGATGCCGGGTGCCATCGTACTGCCACACCTCGGTGCGTCCACAGAAGAAGCAGAGGATAACTGTGCCGTGATGGCGGTAGAAGAGGTGCAGGATTATCTCGATAATGGGAATATTCATCACTCCGTAAACTTCCCGGATACCGATATGGGCATCTGCAGCAGTGGCGGTCGTATCGCAATCCTCCATCGTAATATTCCGAATATGCTCGGCCAGATTACGAAGGCGCTCGGCGATGCCGGCATCAATATCGATGGTCTTCAGAATAAGTCACGTGGGGACTATGCATACACACTGATGGACATCAACCAGCATCTGACTGATGAGGGCTTCCAAAATCTCGGATGCATCGAAGGTATCCTTCGTGTACGGAAGGTAAAATAAAACACTTAAATAAGTAAAAAAAACGTCCGCAAACCACAAAATGAAGAAAAAACTTTCGTGTAAACGCTTACTGTATGTGAAGAAGTGCAGAATTTTAGTATAATATTCGCTATAATTTGTACACTCTGCTGAGGAAATGCGTTTTTGAGGAGACGCATAAATCGAAGTGGAGGAAAAACGGAAAAAAGGGAGAATAAAAAATGACTACACTTCTTTATGTTGCTCCTGTCCTCGGTTTATGTGCACTGATCTATGCCGCTATGCAAGCGAGACGTGTATCTGCAGCAGAGGCGGGAAATGACCGGATGAAGGAGATTGCAGGTGCGATTTCAGAAGGTGCGCATGCATTCCTCTTCTCTGAATATCGTATCCTCATCATATTTGTGGCGATTCTCTTCATCGCAATCGGTATCGGTCTCGGCTCATGGACGACGGCCATCGCGTTTGTGGTGGGCGCACTGTTTTCGACGCTGGCCGGATACTTCGGCATGACGGTAGCCACGAAGGCCAATGTACGTACGACCAACGCGGCGATGACGTCCGGTATGAACAAAGCGCTGCAGATTGCTTTCGCCGGTGGTTCGGTTATGGGTATGTGTGTCGCCGGGTTCGGTGTGCTTGGTGTTTCACTGGCTTATATCCTGACGGGAAATGCTGGTGTACTGTCCGGATTCTCACTGGGTGCCAGCTCCATCGCACTGTTCGCACGTGTCGGTGGCGGTATATATACGAAGGCGGCAGACGTGGGTGCGGACCTCGTCGGTAAAGTCGAGGCAGGTATCCCGGAGGACGATCCTCGTAACCCGGCCGTCATCGCAGATAATGTCGGGGACAATGTCGGCGATGTCGCAGGTATGGGCGCCGATCTTTTCGAGTCGTATGTTGGTGCACTCGTGTCTGCACTGACACTCGGTGTCGCCGGAAGCTTCGAGAATGGCGGTGGAGTGCTTTTTCCGCTGATCATCTCCGGTGGTGGACTGGCTGCGGCCATCATCGGCTCGATGTTTGTAGGCGGTGGTGAGGATGGAAATCCGCATAAGGCGCTGAACCGTGCTACCTATATCGCAAGTGCCATCGTTATGGCGATTGCGGCTGTCGGCAGTCAGATGGTGTTCCACAGTTTTCAGGCAGCCATTTCTGTGATTTCCGGCCTGGTGGTGGGCGTGCTCATCGGAACGATCACGGAGTTCTATACCTCCGGCGACTATCATCCGGTGCAGGAAATCGCACAGGAGTCAGAGACCGGCTCCGGTACCAATGTCATCGCCGGTCTGGCGGTCGGCATGCGTTCTACAGCACTTCCGATTCTTCTCATCTGTCTCGGCGTGTTTATTTCCTTCCAGTGCATGGGCCTCTATGGCATCGCACTGGCAGCGGTCGGCATGCTGTCGACGACAGGCGTAACCGTCGCTGTCGATGCCTATGGTCCGATTGCGGACAATGCCGGCGGCATCGCGGAGATGTCCGGACTCGATGAGTCGGTACGTAATATTACCGATAAGCTGGATGCTGTTGGCAACACGACGGCAGCGATGGGTAAGGGCTTCGCCATCGGTTCAGCTGCACTGACTGCGTTGGCACTGTTTGTATCATATGCAAGTGCTGTCGGACTGGAGGAAATCAATATTCTGGATACGTGTGTCACGATCGGTATTCTCATCGGTGGTATGCTCCCGTTCCTCTTCAGTGCGTTTACTATGAGCTCTGTATCGAAGGCAGCATACTCCATGATCGAAGAGGTCCGTCGTCAGTTCCATGCAGATCCTGGCATCATGGCCGGAACCTCTCGTCCGGACTACAAGTCCTGCGTTGCTATTTCGACGACGGCGGCACTTCGAGAGATGATTCTTCCGGGTGTGCTGGCCGTAGCGGCACCGCTTGCAGTAGGAATTGTGCTTGGCGCGGATGCGCTTGGCGGTTTACTCGCCGGTGCGCTGGTATCCGGTGTTATGATGGCAATCTTTATGTCGAATTCCGGCGGCGCCTGGGATAATGCGAAGAAGTATATCGAAGAAGGCCATAATGGCGGCAAGGGCAGTGAAGCACATAAAGCAGCTGTCGTCGGTGATACGGTCGGTGACCCGTTCAAGGATACATCTGGACCATCGATTAATATCCTTATCAAACTGATGACGGTTATTTCACTGGTATTTGCACCGCTCTTTGTTGCGATCGGCGGCCTCCTGTAATATAGTTAAAAAGATTTCCGAAACGTGGAAATCTGCATAAACTGAAAACAAAATGTGGATATCTGTCCTGTCTGTATCGGATGCTTAAAAACTGATATGACCGGACAGATATCTTTAAGTAAAGAATGTTCGAAAGAAGGAGAGAATAATGGCTATTGTAAAACCGTTCAGAGCTGTTCGCCCGAATGCAGATTGCGTTCGTGAGGTGGCGGCGCTTCCATATGATGTATATTCCCGTGCAGAGGCACGTGAGGTGGTGGCAGGCCATCCGCTTTCCTTCTTAAACATTGATCGCCCGGAAACGCAGTTCCCGGAGACGCAGGATATGTATGCGTCGGAGGTATACCGGAAGGCGTCGGATATGCTGCAGTCTGAAATCGCTGATGGGACCTTCGTGCGAGATGAAAGCGCATGTTATTACATCTATGAACTGACGATGAATGGCCGTACGCAGACGGGTATCGCCGCGCTCAGCGCCATCGATGATTACCTCACGGGTGTCTGCAAGAAGCATGAGAATACGGTGGAAGAAAAGGAACAGGATCGTATCCGCCATGTGGATACCTGCTCCGCCCAGACCGGCCCGATTTTCCTTGCATATCGTGCGCATGAAGGAATCAACGCGATTATTCAGGAAACGAAAAAACGGGATGCACTGTATGATTTTGTATCGGATGACGGTATCGGCCATCGTGTATGGAAAATCGAGAATACAGAAACGGTGGCAGCGCTCGAGCACTTATTTGCTGAGGTGCCGGCGACCTATATCGCGGATGGTCATCACCGTGCGGCAAGTGCCGTCAAGGTAGGACTGAAGCGACGGGCGGAACATCCGGACTATGATGGGACGGAAGAGTTTAATTACTTCCTGTCGGTTCTCTTCCCGGATCAGGAACTGCATATCATGGATTACAATCGTGTGGTGAAGGATCTTCATGGCATGGATCCGGAAGATTTCATGCTTTCACTCGAGGAGGATTTTCAGGTGTTTCATGTGACAGAGCCGATTTCTCCGAAGGTGAAGGGAGAGATCTGCATGTACCTCGGTGGTGTGTGGTTCCTGCTCCGTGCGCGTGCAGAACTTTTAGAAGCACGGTCGACGGATCCGGTGAAAGCCCTGGATGTTTCTTTGCTGCAGGATGTGGTGCTCGGACCGCTGCTCGGGATCGGAGATCCCCGTACCGATAAGCGCATCGAGTTTGTCGGTGGCATACGTGGACTTCGGGAGCTCGAAAAACGTGTGAGTCAGCATACGTATGCCCATGTTATGGACGGAACGCTGGAAGAGAACGGGCCTGCTGTTGCATTTGCGATGCATCCGACCGCCATCACCGAGCTTCTGGATGTCGCAGATCATGGCTTGCTGATGCCACCGAAATCCACATGGTTTGAGCCGAAGCTCCGCTCCGGCATCTTTATTCATGAAATTGAGCGGTAATGCGCACAGTGCCGGAAGACTGCACGATCGTTCCGCGAGAGGCCCGGAGGGGGTGGCTTCTGCAGCCACCCCCTCCGGGCCTCTCGTGGAATCGAAGCGGTGTGCTGCATGTTTTATCATCGGAACATGCAGGGAATCTTGATTTTAGGGCATGCCTTCCGTATAATTATGTTTACTGCAAAAATTGGAAGTAATCATGCCTCTCGGGGAATCGGAGAAGGCAGATAACCTATGAAAACGCAGTAGAGCATCCGGGAGGGGAAATCCTCGAGGGTGAGAGGAATGGAGAACCAAATGGACAATAATAACAACCAGGGGAACGACGGAAGAGATTTTCGGCATTCGGGCCAGACATTTATGATTCTGATCATTGCTGCGGTCGTTACCTTTTTCGTATATACCTTGATTCGAGGTGTTTTTGTTTCTGGGGTGACCCAGGAAATCAGCTATTCTGAATTTGTTACGATGGTCGATAACAATCAGATTCAGAAAGTTGAGTGGGGGGATTACGAGATTACGATTATTCCGAAGGAAGGCGTTACGCCATCTGCCGGGACATCTGGCGAATACGGTCAGTATCTGAATCAGTCCGATGTTCGTTATTATGTAATACCGGTCAATGCGGATGGCCAAAAGCTGGTGGACCGTATGCTCGAGCACAACGTCACTATTTATAAGAAGAAACCGGACAACTCCGGCTTCATCATGGAAGCACTGATTAGTGTTGTGCTCCCGTTTGTGCTGATTTTTGCGATTATGAATATGACCATGCGACGCATGGGTAACGGCAATGGTGGCATCATGGGTGTAGGTAAATCTACGGCCAAGATGTATATGCAGAAGGAAACCGGCGTTACCTTTAAGGACGTTGCTGGTGAAGATGAGGCGAAGGAGTCACTGATTGAAATCGTGGATTTCCTTCATAATCCGACGAAGTATACAGCCATCGGTGCGAAACTGCCGAAGGGCGCCCTTCTGGTCGGTCCACCGGGAACCGGTAAGACGCTTCTGGCGAAGGCGGTTGCGGGTGAGGCACAGGTTCCATTCTATAGCCTGTCCGGCTCCGATTTTGTGGAGATGTTCGTCGGTGTCGGTGCCAGCCGTGTGCGTGATCTTTTCAAGCAGGCGACGCAGTCGGCGCCGTGCATTATCTTCATCGATGAGATTGATGCCATCGGTAAAACGCGAGATAACCGTATGGGTGGAAATGAAGAACGTGAGCAGACCTTGAATCAGTTGCTTTCTGAGATGGATGGTTTCGATGCATCAAAGGGAATTATGGTGATGGGTGCCACAAACCGTCCGGAGATTTTGGATCCGGCACTGCTTCGTCCGGGGCGTTTCGATCGTCGTATCGTCGTGGAAAAACCAGATCTGAAGGGACGTATCAATATCCTGAAGGTCCATGCACGCGATGTGCAGCTCGACGATTCGGTTGATTTTAATGAGATTGCACTTGCAACATCCGGTGCGGTCGGTGCAGACCTCGCCAATATGATGAATGAAGCGGCGATTACAGCTGTAAAGCATGGTCGTAAGAAGGTTTCACAGGCGGATCTTTTCGAGGCAGTCGAAGTCGTTCTGGTCGGTAAGGAGAAGAAGGACCGTATTCTGAGTCAGGAAGAGCGCCGCATTGTATCCTACCATGAGGTCGGACATGCACTGGTATCTGCGATTCAGAAGGACGCAGAGCCGGTTCAGAAGATTACGATCGTTCCGAGAACCATGGGCGCACTCGGTTATGTGATGCAGGTGCCGGAGGAAGAGAAGTACTTAAATACGAAGGCAGAACTGCATGCGATGCTGGTGACGTTCCTCGCAGGACGTGCAGCAGAGGAAATCGTATTTGATACAGTGACGACCGGCGCTGCCAATGATATCGAGAAAGCGACGAAGCTGGCACGTGCGATGGTGACACAATATGGAATGTCCGATCATTTTGGCTTGATGGGACTCGAGACACAGGAATCCATGTATCTTAATACTGGTCGTACCGTTATGAACTGTGGCGATGACACTGCAACGGCAGTAGATCAGGAGGTAATGAAGGTTCTGAAGTCCTGCTATGAGGAAGCGAAGACGATTCTTCGTGAGAACAGGCAGGCACTGGATCAGATTGCTGCATTCCTGATCGAGAGAGAAACCATTACCGGTAAGGAGTTTATGGAAATTCTTCATCGGATTCAGCGTCCGGAAGCTACCGCGCAGGCGTCTGCTGCAGAGGCCATGAACGTATCGAATTTGCCGCTTCCGTCCGATGTACAGGCACAGAATCCGTGTGTTCCGACAGCTGCACTTGCTGCAAATACGGAGACAGAGTCTGTGATTCATACGCAAGCGGAGAACCTGGAAAAGGATGTTCGTAAAGCGGAAGAAAAGGTTTCCTTCGAGGAAGCACGAGCACTTTATGCAGCGCCTGGAATGAAGGGTGCCGGAGAGGAAGGCTCGGATGGAGAGAAGGATACGAGCAAAGCGACCGCGCATCCGGATGCGAAAAATGAAAATGCAGAGCAGAAGTAATGCGTGTTTTCCGAATATCTTTTTGAATATCTGATAAACGAAGAGCTGTCTGTTGGATTATGATTCCAGAGACAGCTCTTTTTCTGACATAGAAACGGCCATCGTTTTCGCCCGTATGTGCGTTTCATAAAAAACAGCCTGTTTCCGAAGATGTGTTGTTTAGCAGATCGGATCAGCTATACTGTTTGTTTCGTCTGGCTGAAAGGTGAATATTTCGGAAGGAACGACATCCAGACAATCGCATAGCTTAGCGATGGACTTCAGTGAGAGAGGGGCGTCGGAGCGTAATCGCTGAAGCATACTCGAGGAGATGCTCATTCGTACGACGAGATCATACTGTGTCAGATTTTTCTTTCGTAAAGTTCGCCAGAAGGGCGCGTAAGAAATCGTCTTTTCATACGTTTGCTTTCGCTTAGCACACATGATGAATACCATCCTTTTTATTTTATTTCCTGGGATTTAGAATAAGATGAGACATCATATTGCATCTGTTTATGCAGTCTGATTGCGTATTTACTTCGAGAATTCCTGGTTTGACTGAAGGGGAATTAAACAGATAAATAATGTTCTTTAAAAATATTATAGGAAGAAGGACCGGAAACGATGAGAAGTATGCTCCTTATAATAGGACTTTTGATTATAGCGCTAATTTTTTTATCTATATCCAAGCACGAAAGAAGTATACTGAGTATCGAAACTTACAGGCTCTATTCCACCAAAATCAGAAGCCCGAAACGCTTCCTTTTTCTATCAGATCTTCATGAAGTAATGTTTGGAGAAGAGAATCGGAACCTGCTTGAGAAGATCGATGCGTTGAAACCGGATTTTATACTGATTGGTGGAGATTTTATCCGCTGCCATAAGGTCCGCCCATGGACAGGACATCGACATCTGGATAGTGTAGAGGTGACGTGCCGGTTTCTGAACAGTATAAAAGAAAAATACCCCGTCTATTATGCCATCGGAAATCATGAAGAACGGCTTCGTGAGAAAGCCGGGATTGTGCGTTGCATGAGTGGTGCAAAATATGATACATATATACAGGATATGGCCCGGGCAGACTATGAACGACTCGAGAAGGCGCTGGAAGGCGTGACGGTGCTCGATGATAAAGCGTACGAACTCGATGATATCGATATGACAGGTCTCAGTCTGGACTTAAGCTATTTTCGCAATATGCTGATACATAAACGAAAAGCACTTCGTGAAGAGCAGATTCGGGCAAAAGTCGGACAGCCGGTGAATGGAAAATTTCATATCATGCTGCTGCACACGCCGATGTATGGCCATGAGGCGATTCACTACGGTGAAGATCTGGTGCTGAGCGGGCATTATCATGGCGGAACGATTCGTATTCCGGGAATCGGTGCGCTGATGACGCCTCAGTTTCAGTTTTTTGTTCGCGAATGTGCCGGTCTGTTTCGGGATGGTATGGGAAGCATCATCATAAATCGCGGGCTGGGAACGCATTCCATCAACATCCGTATCAATGATAAACCGGAGATCTCTGTTATCATGTTGATGCCGGAAGAGGAAAATAGTGTGCATAAATGAAGCGTATTCGAGAAACGTTCATAGTATGAATCTTCAATCCGATGCAGTTATGTGAAAGCATCACTATCTCACAGGAAAAAGAATGGCACAGGAATTAACGTTTAAACTGGAAAAATTTGAGGGTCCGCTGGACCTGCTGCTTCATCTGATTGAGCGCGATAAGATCGATATTTTCGATATTCCGATCGTCCAGATTACAGCAGAATATATGGATTACATCGCGCAGATGGAAGAGGATGATCTGGATCTGGTGTCGGATTTCCTGGTGATGGCTGCGACGCTGCTTGAAATAAAGTCGCGTATGCTGCTTCCGAAGGAAGTGGATGAGGAAACCGGTGAAGAGGTGGATCCGCGTGCCGAACTTGTGGCACGACTTCTGGAATACCGGAAATATAAGTATATGGCAGAAGTGCTGGAAGCACAGGAGGACCATGCGGAACTGTATTTCTATAAACCACCGACGATACCGAAGGAGGTGGAGAAGTATGTACCACCAATCGATCTGGATACACTTCTGAAGGATGTGTCACTCGAACGTCTTCGAAAGGTGTTCGAAGACGTTATGAAGCGAAAAGACGATTCCGTCGATCAGGTACGTTCCCGTTTCGGCGTAATCAAACGAGAGAAAATTTCATTGGAGGGCCGCATTCGAGATGTATTGAAGTATGTACGCGGCCATCATCGCTTCTCCTTCCGGCACATGGTTGCGGAGAAGAAGGATAAGATGGAGGTGGTCGTCAGTTTTCTGGCTATCCTGGAACTGATGAAGATGGGCCGCATCACGGCTGTGCAGGAGCATCCGTTTGGTGATCTCGATATTGCGGAAGTGGAGCATCCGGAGGGCGCGGATGACGAGCTTGATATGAAGGGACTGGAGGATTTTGACTGATGACAGAAAAAGAAGAGCAGAAGCTGGCAGAGGAAATCGACCAGGAGTTTTCTGCGGACCTCCTCGAGGAAGAACGCATCGTGGAAGCTCTGCTGTTTACGATGGGACGTTCGGTCGGGCTCGATGAAATCGCGACAGCATTAAATGCAGGAAAGAAAATTGCAGAGAACGCGGTGGACAGATTGATGTCGAAGTATGCGGAGCGAAAGGGTGGTATGACCATCAAACGACTCGAAAACCGCTACCAGATGGCGGCGAATCCAGACTGCTATCCGGCACTCATCCGTGTAGCGAAGCAGCCGAAGAAGCCGGTGCTGACGGATGTTGTGATGGAGACGCTTTCCATCGTCGCGTATAAGCAGCCGGTAACGAAAGCAGAAATCGAGCGAATCCGTGGCGTGAGCTCAGATCATGCCGTCAATCGTCTTGTGGAGTACGGACTTGTATATGAGGTGGGACGTCTCAATGCTCCAGGCAGACCGGCGCTGTTTGCGACGACCGAAGAGTTTCTCCGACGATTCGGCGTGAGCTCTATCCAGGAACTTCCGGATCTGAATCCGGAGGTTGAGGCTGAAATCAAGCAGGAAGTGCATGATGAGGTCGTCGACATCATGGGCCATGCGGAGGAATCATCAGAAGCAGGTGAAAACGACACGGTAACGAGCGAAGAGGCAGGAAATGCTTCGTCAGTAAACGCTGCGGCAGACGATGCAGAGGAACAGAGCTAAATACAGTGGATTCTTAGCTGAGTATCGCACAACAGAATGAGCTGACGGCCTCGAAGCGCCGGCAGTGCAGAAACAGGAAGGACAATTCGAATGGAAAAAACAATGCGCATCAAATATCACTCCGATGAAATCGAAAAGCTCGAGTATATCGCCGGAAAGAGTGACTGGATCGATCTCCGTGTCGCGGAAAATGTCGCGCTTCAGAAAGGCGAGTTCCGCCTCATCAGTATGGGAATCTCCGTGCAGGTGCCGGATGGTTATGAGATGCTGCTTGCACCTCGCAGCTCAACCTTTAAAAACTTCGGACTGATTCAGACGAATTCCCTCGGCATCATCGATGAAAGCTACTGCGGTGACCATGATATCATCCGTATGCCGGTATATGCGACCCGTGATACGGAACTGCATGTCAATGACCGCATCTGTCAGTTCCGAATCATCGAACATCAGCCGCATATTCAGTTTGAAGAAGTGGAATCACTGGGGAATCAGGATCGTGGAGGTTTCGGCTCTACGGGTAAGAATTAACAGAGCGAGGAAGCGGACAGGAGGTGTGTACAGATGTACAAACATAGTCCAGTAAAGACAGCCGCATGGATCGGATGCGTGGCTCTGTTGCTGACGGGCTGCGGTAGGAAGGTAGAGGAGCTCCGCCTTCAGGGCATCGATCTGGTGGAAAAAGGAAAATATGAAGAAGCCATCACGACACTTGATGAGGCGATGGAACGAAGTAAAGGGCGTGTCGGAGAGGAGCAGTATGACATCCTTCTGTATAAGGCAGAAGCAGAATATATGCTTGGTGATTATGATGCTGCCCGGAAAATCATTGAGACGCTTCGGGAAGTAAACGGAGATCAGCCGGCATATCTGCAGTTCCAGGCACAGCTTGATGCGCGACAGTACATCGAGACGGCGACGAAAGCACTGAATGAGGGCGATATTGACGCTGCACGTGAGAGCCTCGATCAGGCAAAATCCGCCGGGCTGACGAATGATAAGGACTACCAGTTTGATGAACTCGTATACCTCGAAAAAACCGCGCAGTGGCAGAAGGCGTATGAGGCAGCACAGACGTTTCTTGAGAATTATCCAGGGGATACCGATGCGACACGAGAACTGAATTTCCTTCGGACCCGAATGGATGAGCTGTCCTCGAATACGGCTGCCGGTGGTGCGGCCGTTACCAACCCATAAACCGGGCATCCCAATACGAAAATCGTAAACGCACGTGCGTTGATGCATAAAAGCGGGGATTTCGCGAGGTACTTTGTTGAAAATTTACTGAATACTGACACAGAACGTACATAGATGTTCTACAGCCTGATGCTTGCAAGCATCAGACTTTTTGATTATACTTTTTTTGTTTCGTTCGTGTTTACACCGTTAGGAGGATCTCATTATGAAATCATACGATAAGATGACGAAGGAAGAGCTCGAGAAGGAGCTTCACGAGCTGAAGAAAAAGTACGAGAAGTATCAGGCGATGGAAATGAGCCTCGATATGAGCCGTGGTAAGCCATGTAAGGAACAGCTGGATCTCAGCATGGGCCTGATGGATGCACTGAC
>CAKQWR010000007.1 GCA_934279105.1 uncultured Oribacterium sp.
GAGGTGGAGCGCGACAACGATCACGAGGCGTAAGAGCAGGGAAGCGCTGGTGCGTAATCGTATGGGCCGGCTGCAAACGCTGCCGGAGCATGCGTATATAGTGGTAAAAAACGACAGACGGCTGGGGACGATATCCCGGTCGTCTGCATTGGCATAAGAAGCAAGGAGAAGCTATGGCAGAGAATCAGGAAAACCAGAAGAACCAGGCGCCGGTAGAGGATACGAACCATATCGTTCGTACGCGCCGTGAGAAGCTTGCAGAGCTGCAGGCTGCCGGACAGGATCCTTTTGAGATCACGAAGTTCGATCAGGAGCAGCACAGCCAGGAGATCCGGGATGATTTCGAGAAGTTCGAGAATCAGCAGGTATCGATCGCCGGCCGTATCATGCAGAAGCGTGTGATGGGTAAGGCGTCCTTCATCCATATTCAGGATAAGCAGGGCCGTATCCAGGCATATATCACACGTGACGAGCTGGGTGAGGATGAGTACAAGAAGTTTAAGAAGATGGATATCGGTGATATCGTCGGTGTAAAGGGCTTCGTATTTAAGACGAAGATGGGGGAGACTTCCGTGCATGCACAGTCGCTCGTACTGCTGTCGAAGTCGCTCTATCCGCTTCCTGAGAAGTTCCATGGTCTGCAGGATACCGATACGAGATATCGTCAGCGCTATGTTGATCTCATCATGAATGAGGATTCGAAGAACGTATTTATCAAGCGTTCGCAGATCATCCGTGAGATTCGTAACTTCCTCGATGGACGTGGATTTATGGAGGTAGAGACACCGATGCTGGTGGAGAATGCCGGCGGTGCCGCTGCACGTCCATTTGAGACGCACTATAACGCACTAAACGAGGATGTAAAGCTTCGTATTTCTCTTGAACTCTATCTCAAGCGCCTGATCGTCGGTGGTCTCGAGCGTGTATTTGAGATCGGCCGTGTATTCCGTAATGAGGGTGTCGATACCCGTCATAATCCGGAGTTCACGCTGATGGAGCTGTACCAGGCATATACTGATTACAACGGCATGATGGAGCTCACCGAGAGCATGTTCCGCTACCTCGCAGAGAAGGTATGCGGTAAGACCCTCATCAGCTACCAGGGCACCGAGATCGATCTCGGCAAGCCGTTCCGTCGTCTGTCCATGACCGATGCGATCAAGGAGGAGTGCGGTGTTGATTTTAACACTGTGAAGACCCTTGAGGAGGCACGTGCACTGGCGGATCAGCACAATGTTCCGTACGAGGCGCACCACAAGATCGGTGATATCGAGAACGGTTTCTTCGAGACCTTCTGTGAGGAGAAGATGATCCAGCCGACCTTCATCATGGATCATCCGGTGGAGATTTCTCCGCTTACAAAGAAGAAGCCGTCTGATCCGACGAAGGTAGAGCGTTTCGAGCTCTATATCTACGGTCGTGAGATGTGTAATGCATACTCCGAGCTGAACGACCCGATCGATCAGCGCGAGCGTTTCAAGGCACAGGATGCACTGGCGGCGGCCGGTGACGAAGAGGCGAACCACACCGATGAGGACTTCCTGCATGCCATCGAGATCGGTATGCCGCCAACCGGTGGTATCGGCTATGGTATCGACCGTCTCGTGATGCTGCTGACCGATACACCGGCCATCCGTGACGTGCTGCTCTTCCCGACCATGAAGAGCCTGAATGCGGATAAGAAGGCAGCCGCTGCAGTAGAGACGGCAGCCGAGCAGCTGGATCTTACAAAGGTAAAGATCGAGCCGCTGTTCGAGGACTGTGTCGATTTCGACACCTTCGCAAAGTCGGATTTCAGAGTCGTGAAGGTCGAGGCCTGTGAGGCGGTTCCGAAGTCGAAGAAGCTGCTCAAGTTCACCCTGAACGATGGCACCGATAAGAAGCGTACCATCCTGAGCGGTATTCACGAGTATTATGAGCCGGAGGAGCTGGTTGGTAAGACCTGCGTGGCGATCACGAACCTCCCGACCAGAATGATGATGGGCATCCCTTCCGAGGGCATGCTGATCTCTGCTGTATACGAGTATGACGAACACGAGGAACTGAATCTCCTGATGCTGGATGATGTGATCCCGGCAGGTGCGAAGCTGTACTAAGGACGATTTCAGTATCATAAAAGTGCAGATGTCAGAGCGTGATAAACGCTGACATCTGCACTTGTTTTTTTGTTGTCGGAATTTGAATTTGACTTTGTAAAGAAGTTAGCGTATACTAACCATCGTTTGATTGAAAGTTAGATGTAACTAACACACAAACGAAACGATGGAGGCTTGAGAGTGAAGAGAGAGGGAGTAAAGAAGCATGCAATGCTGGCAACGGTGGGCGTACTGGTGGCAGCACAGGTAAGTACTGCATTTGCAGCGGCTGGCACGCTGAGCGGGCCGAGTGTTCCGACGGGTGCATGGGTGCAGGATGGTCAGGACTGGAGCTATCTGAATGCGGATGGCACCGTGAAGAAGGGCTGGATTCAGACGGCGAGTGGATGGTACTATCTGGATCCGATCACCGGGAAAATGAAGACCGGCTGGATCGAGATCGGCGGTCAGCGTTACTATCTGAACACAGCCGCAGATGGCGTGGAAGGCCAGATGCGTCAGGGCTGGTGGCAGGACGCCAGCGGTAAGCTATATTTTTTCAGCACAGCCTCGGATGGCAGTGCGGGTCAGCTTCTCACAGGCTGGCAGTGGATCGATGGTAAGTGCTACTATTTCGAAGCTGCGGATGTGGCGAAGCTCGGCCAGTTATATGTAAACTGTACCACACCGGATGGCTGCACGGTGAATGCCGCCGGTCAGTGGCAGAATGCGCTTGGTCTCGTGCAGACCCGCAAGGAACAGGGCTACTCTTCGACGGTAGCGTCGGCCAATGCAGCCGGCCAGAGCACAGCTGGCTCCTCGAGCAGTTCCGATTCCGGAAGCTCTTCGAGCGGCAGCTCCGGCAGCTCTTCAGGCAATACCAGTGCCGGTGGTTCTGGCAGTGATTCAGAGAACAGTGGAAGCGATTCAGAGAACAACGGTAATCAGAATGGTGGTGGAAATTCTGACAGCAACGGAAATCCGGGTGGAAGTGATACGGAAAATCCTGGAAAACCGGATTCGGGAGAGGATACAGCGTCACCGGAGTCAACTGCAAATCTGGTCGATGAGACGAAGACAAAGCTGACGGAGGTAAATTCTCTCGGCTGGTGGCTTCCAATCGTCTATGAGGAGGGGTATACCACAGAGAATACGGTTGTCACGGTCGACGGCGTAGACGTGACCAGTGCACTGACGAAGGTGACGGATGATGGAATCATTGGCAAACTCGCATTGCAGAGCGCGCCAGGCACGATCCGCATCCGCAGTACAGAAGATGCCGATAAGTACGAGACGATCGAGCTGAGTGAAGCGGCGACGGAAACGGAGATTACGGAATCGGATGACGAGACCGGGGACGGCGCAGTCTATACCGGAGAGGCGTATCTTCCGGAGAAGATTCTGGGGCATGCAACGGTTCCGATGTGGGATTACTATCTCACGAACTATGACGATGAGGGCAATGCGCGTGTGACGCCGACGAAGACCACCTATGATCTCGGCGAGACGAAGACAGCGCATGCAAGCTACGCACCGGATGCCATCATGAGGGAAGATGAGAGCGGGAATGTGACTGGTACCGTGACCATTATGTTTAATTACAACACGGAGGACGAGAAAACCTGGTTTGATGGCATCGAGAAGCTCGCGCTGGTGTCCTATGACGAGCAGAAGAAGACGCTCAATGCGGATCTTCGGTTTGATATGAAGAAGAACGTTCTGCATGGCAAGGGCCATGTCGGTGAGCTCGAAATTCCGATGGGGCAGACGAATTTTCGGAGCAACGGTCGCTATTATGTGCGCGTGACGTCAAGTGCAGGCGAGACCACCCTGGTTCAGATCCATGTGGTCAATGAGAAGAAGCCGGCGCTGACACTGAAGGAGACTGCGCAGTCCGGAAAGAATCTGCATTTTGCGGTCAGTGATCTCGTATATGGCATTACATCACCAGTGGAGCGCGTTACCTTGAAGACGCCGAATGGCGACATCGAGGAGCTTCAGAAATTTGATGACTGGTATCTGCTGAGTCAGGATCTGTTTGTGCTTTATAACGACAAGACGGATCATCTTGCGACGAAGGGAAAGTATACACTGACGATTTATGCAAACGGATTCCAGACCTTCTCGAAGAGCTTCAGCGTGACGAGCGGAGAGGCATCCAGGGAGAATGCGAAGTCGGCGCGAAAGAGCAGAAGTGCCTACAGTGTCGATGCCGTGAGCTCGGCGACATCAGGAGGCTCCGGCAGTGGCAGCACCGACAGTGACAGCTCCAGCAGTCTGGCGGTCTCTGCAAATCTGATCTTCGATACGGATCTGCTGATCAATGCCTACATCCTCGAGGATGCGGACAAGGCGAATGATGCCGCGAATGCCGTGATTGCGTGGTGGGAGAGTACCATCCCGGATGCGGTATACAGTCTCGATAATACAGCGCTGTATGACTGGGATGACTATGTAGACCAGTGCGAAGATGAAAAGACGGAGAATGACCGTATGCTTCCGTATGCGGAGTACTGTGTGTACGGAGAAATCTATGCGAGTCATCCGGCCGCTGCAAAGGAAGTGCTCGAGGATGGACTCTTAGGTGATATCCAGCAGAGCAGCAGCTTCATTCCGAAAGACGATACCGAGCATGGTACGGAAACCGATCTCAGCCTGAAGGCACAGTATGATGAAGATGCAGAAGCATTTACCGCAACGAAGGATGACTTCGAAAAGTACTACTATGCCGATGCAGAATTTACACTTGAAGGAAGCGAAGGTGATTTCCTGAAGAACCTCGATTCGATGACCCTTCGTTCGCTGGAGGATGACGATGCGGAGCTCAGATACGTGTATGAGAAGGGTGTGTCCAGCCGCGATGATGTGTACTATGAGGTTTCAGGAGACGGAAAGTCAGTGACACTTCATCAGGTACAGCCGGGCGAGTATGAGCTCACGCTCTATGCGAAGTACTATGAAAATACAGCAGTGAGCTGTGAGTTTAAGGTTGAAAAGGAAGCAGAAGAAGAGACGCCGGATGAGACGAGCATCGATATCCGCGTTCGGGCTGTGCGAAAGGAAAACGGATTTTTCACCAGTGGATATGTCGTTCAGTTCAGCTATGACGATGGAAGCGGCATCACCGGATCTGATCTCGAAAAAGTGCTGGAAACGTATGTAAAGAGTATCGATGGCGTTACGGTCGGCACGACCGAGTATTCGGCAGCTTCATCCAGCTTCAGCTTCGGAGACGATACGTTCTTACCATTTACCTATGACAGTACCTATGGAAGCCAGAAGGACAGCCTTCTTCTTTCCTTCAGCGGCTTTGATCAAAAGGGCGATACCATCGTCACCATCAGCGCAGGAGAGAGCTATCCGGAAATTGAATTTGTAATCGATCAGAACGGAAAGCTGAAAAAGGCGGTGACGTCTGAAAAAACTGTTTCTGAGGAAGTGAAGACATCGGATGAAGAAGCTGTTTCTGAAGGAGCGGTATTTACGGACGGTGACACGGTGATCTCCGGAAAAGCAGATGCAAAGGTGAATACAGAGGCAAAGACAGAGGTAAATGCGGAGGCTGCGGAGACAGAGACAGCTACTGCGATGAAGACCGAAACCTCAGATGACGCAGATGACTCTGATGACGATGGGCAGGAGGAAGATGAAAAGAAAGCGTCTTGGGATGATGCTGAGCAGAAAGATAAAAAGAAAGTGTCTTCCGATGTGACGGAGCAGGAGGACGCGGATCCAGAAAACTGAATAAGAATCAGAACCAACACTTATCTGGCCTCCCGGAGAAATCCGGGAGGTTTTTATGTTATATAGACTTTGCGGAAGACGGGTTATGAGACAGTAAAATCCAAAAACCGGGCAGAAAAGTCAAAACAGGATGGTCCAAGATGGAGATAAAAATTTGGACTCATTGTGAAAATGTACAAACAGGCCGTACGATCCTTGTGCAACTATAAAGGCTGCTTTTCTGAAGTGTGTGTGTAAAAACTTAAAATTGTGCATATTGAACAAATTATCACATAACAATTTAGAATTATCGCCATAACAACGAAAATAGATGTGGAAGTGCATAAACACATGACCATTTTGTACAAATACTGCTGTCGAAAGTATGAGAAAAGCGGGCAGGCATTTTGATAACATAATTCTATCGAAGTGAAGGAGCGGTTATCCGGAGAACAACCCCTTTGCCACAGATCGAAACAGAATAATCCTATTTTTGAAAGGGCAGAGTTATGAAATCAATTGATGTTTTTTGCCATCTGATGCCGCCGGAGTATGCGAAAATCTGTATGGCGGAAGCGCCAAACAAGTCACATATGTTCAAGCGTGCACTCAATGTAGCTTCCATGTCCGACATGGAAAAGCGAAATGAGGTTCTGAAGCAGTTCCCGGGCTATAAGCAGATTCCTAATATCGTTTCCCCACCTGTCGAGACCTTCGCAGGTCCGGATAAGTCTCCACGTCTTGCAGCCATCGGTAACGATGAGATCAAGAAGATCGTAGAAGAAAACCCGGATTATTATGAGGGTTTCATCGCAGGGCTTCCATTTAATAATGTCCAGGCGTCGGTTGAAGAAATCAAGCGCGTAAAGGATATGGGTGCAAAGGGCATTCAGATCTACACCCATATGAACGGCGAAGCCATCGATACCGAGAAGTACTGGCCGATCTACGAAGCCTGTGAGAAGTATGATCTTCCGATTCTGATTCATCCGGTGGGTGGGCAGATGACACCGGAGTTCCCGACCGAGGAACGTTCGAAATATGAGCTCTGGTTCACCATCGGCTGGCCTTATCAGACGACCGTTGCGATGATGCGACTTGCGTTCTCTGGTATTTTCGAGGATTTCCCGAACATTAAGATCATCACACATCACGTCGGTGCGATGATTCCGATGCTGGAAGGCCGTATCGAAAATGGCTTAAAGATGTACGGTGGACGTACAGCGCCGGAGCTTCGAGAGGAACTGACGAAGACGAAGATGAAGGGCGCACCGATTGATACCTTCCGTAAGTTCTATGCAGATACGGCTTCCTTCGGCTCCACCTCTGCCATCCGTGCAGGTCTTGACTTCTTCGGACCGGATCATATCGTATTTGCGACGGATATGCCGTTTGACCCGGAGCAGGGACCAGGCTATATCGAGCGTACACTGAAGTGCATTGATAATCTGAATTTAAATGAAGAAGATAAGGCAAAGGTTCTGCATGGAAATGCTCAGCGCCTTTTCCATGTATAAAGGGGAGCAGTTATGACAACATTAATTTCAGTATTTACAAATCAGTTTTTCATGATTTTTCTGGCAATCACCATCGGCCTTCTGATCGGAAAAATCAAGATCGGTAATTTCTCACTCGGTGTTTCCGGAGGCATCTTCTCCGGTATCGCCATCGGCTACTTCGCAGAGGCATGGGCAAAGGGCGTACAGGAGGGAGAGCTCGGATATGCGAGTGCGGCAGCTGTTTTAAAGACCGGTGTCGTCAGTAACCTTTTCTTCACCTTCTTCCTGATGCTGTTCCTCGTATCCATCGGTATGAAGGTCGGCGGCAGCATCGGCGCTATTTTTAAGAAGTATGGTGTAAAGTTTGTGGTGATCGGTGTGATGATTCCGGTGATTTCCATGATTGTTTCAGTAGCAGCATACCACCTCGTACTGAAAGGTAATCCATCTGTAACCGAGTTTGAAACCATCGGTATGTTTGCGGGTGCCATGACCTCTACACCGGCCTATGGAACGGCACTCGATGCAGCGGGTGGTGTTGTTTCAGGAGACGCACTCGAAGCTGCTTCCTCTGCCATCAGCCTGGGTTACACCGTCGCATTCCCGATCGGCGTACTCGTGATCGTGCTGATGATTTCACTGCTTCCGAAGCTGTTCGGTATCGATGTAGCAGCCGAGAAGCTTGCATATGAAAAGGAACTCGCAGAAAGCACGAGTTCAGAAAAGAAACTGAAGGATGGCCCGATCGACTTTATGGTCATCGCCCTGGTTGCGGTTATCGGTATTCTGATCGGTAATATCAAGATTCCGCTTGGAAGCATCGGTACGTTCTCCCTCGGCGCCGCCGGTGGTATCCTGGTTTCGGCACTGGTGTTCAGCTACATCGGAAAGATCGGACCGGTAAACTTCCGTATGGATCAGAAGGGACTCGGTATTCTTTATCAGACCGGACTGACCTTCTTTATGGCCGTCGTTGGTCTTCGCTATGGTTATGATGTGATCAATTCGCTGATGGGCTCTGGTTTACAGCTGGCGATCGTTGCGGTCTTCGTCGAGGGTATCTCTGTACTGATTGCATTTATCGTCGGTTATAAGGTATTTAAGATCAACTGGATCATCCTGAGTGGCGCGATCGCAGGTGGCTGTACATCGGCGCCTGGTCTCGGTGCGGCCATCAGTGCAACGGGTTCTGAGGAACCGACAGCAGGCTATGGCGCTGCACAGCCATTCGCGATTCTCGCGAATGTTCTCCTCGCAACTTTATTCTTTACTATTGTATAATCAGTGAGAAGGCAGACAGTATACGATATACGAACGATGGTGTTAAGGAGAATGACACATGGAAGATGTCCGGATCGAACATAGATATAATGCGTCGAATTTTCAACTGGAGCGGCACTATGAGAATGTATACCAGGTCATCATGGTTACGAATGGACGTATCCGCTATCGCGTAGGTGAAAAAATCTACGAAACCGGTCGCGGCGGGATCATCGTACTTAATACGCTGGAGGAGCATGATCTCGAGGTGCTGGAGTACCCGTATGAACGTTATATGATTCGCGTCGAGCCGGACTTCTTCCAGAATGAAGTCAGGTATCCTGAAGTGATCGCTGTTTTCATCAAACGGCCACCGAATTTTTCGCATCTGCTTACGGTCTCAGAACCGGTATGGAACTATCTGTACGACATCGTGTTGGAAATGGAGCGCGAGTACAACCATAAGAAGAAGTACTGGGACTGTTATGTCGGAGCAGATCTCCGTCGTATGTTCATCCTGATCTATCGCGAGTGTGCAGATGTACTTGCGATGCGGGTAGGACAAAGTGTAACGGTGGCGTACAACATCATGAATTATATCAATCATCATTTTACAGAAAGTATCACTGTAGATAAGATCGCGTCCGAGCTGTACCTGAATAAAAATTATATTGCGCATGTATTTAAAGAAGAGACCGGTTATAGCCTCATCGGTTATGCAATCCTTCTTCGGATCAATCGCGCAAAGGTGCTGCTCACCAAAACAGATCAGAGCATCACGCAGATCGCTACGGAATGTGGATATGATGATTTTACTTATTTTTCCAGACAGTTTAAGAAGATGACTGCGATGGCTCCGAGTGAATATCGAAAGCACTATGCAGATATGGAAGAAGATGGGTAAATAAGACACACGATCAGTATATCTGCTGTCTGCCTCAGATGAGGTAATCAAAGATGGCACACGAAAGATTTCATTATAAATCCCTTGAAGAAGTAAAGCAGAAGGCGAGTGAGCTTGGACTCACCCTGCCGTTTGCTGAGAATACAAAAATACTTGCCGAGCCACTGAAGGTACGTAATATCACGTTTCCGAATCGCCTCGGCATTGCTCCGATGGAAGGCGCAGATTCGACACCGGAGGGGGCACCTTCGGAGTATACGGTGCGTCGATATGTAAATGAAGCTATCGGTGGCAGCTCCGTCATCTGGTTTGAGGCGATTTCCATCGTGGAAGAGGGGCGCTCTTCGAAGACACAGCTCCTCCTGAACCAGGACACCCTGGAAGAATTCAAAAAGATGACAGCGGCTGTGAAGGAAGCCGGTATGAAGGCGAACGGCTTCGCACCGTACCTGATCATGCAGGCAAATCACAGTGGTCGTTACTCCAATCCGGGCAATACACCGGCGCCGATGATCGCCTATCGTCATCCGATTCTTGAGCAGTATCGTGCGGCAGATGACAGCTGCATCGTCAGTGATGATTATTTAAAGAGCCTCGAGGAAAAGTTCGGCGAGGCTGCTGTGCTGGCAAAGGAAGCCGGATTCGATGCGATTGATATCAAGAGCTGTCATGGCTATCTGCTGGCAGAGCTCGCATCGGCCTACGAGCGCCCGGGCATGTACGGCGGCAGCTTCGAAAACCGTTTCCGTCTTCTGAAGAACGGCATCCGCGCAGCGAAGGTCGTAGAGGATGACAGCTTTATGGTGACGGCACGAATCGGAATCTATGACGGGTATCCATATCCGTATGGCTTCGGTGTAAATCCGGAGAGCGGAGAGACACCGGACTATACCGAGCCGATTCGTCTCGTGCGTGAGCTCCACGATGAGTTCGGCATGGACATGGTCGATCTCACCATGGGAAATCCGTACGCGACGACACACGTTACCCGTCCGTTTGATTTCGGAAAGTACGCACCGGAGGAGCATCCGTTTGTCGGTCTCCATCGTATGATCTACGGCATCGGTGAAGTGAAGAAGGCAGTTCCGGAGATGACCATCTGGGCATCGGCACCGACCTATCTTCGCGCCTATGCAGATCTGTTTACCGCCGGTGCCGTCGAGCAGGGCCTCTGTGATGGTATGCTCTTCGGACGTATGGCGTTCGCAGATCCTGATTTCGCCAATGAAATCATCCGGAACGGGCGCATTGACCCGAACAGAGTATGTCTTACCTGCGGAAAGTGCGGTGACCTGATCCGTGCACATAAGCCGACCGGCTGTGTGATCCGTGATAGTAAGACCTTTATGCCGTTTTATAAGGAATTCCTGGAAATCAAGAAGAATCAGCCGGCGAATTTCCGTGGCTGAGAAAGGATGTGCATCATGAAAAAAACAGCTATCGTAACCGGATCCAGCAGAGGCATCGGCTTCGCCATCGCGAAGCAGCTCGGACTGGATGGATATAATATCGTAATGGTTGCCACCGGTGCGCAGGAGAAAAACCAGGCAGCGCTGGATGAGCTGCAGGCGCTCGGCGTCGAGTGTGCCTACGTACAGGCAAATATCGGCTGCAGTGAGGATCGCGCAAAGATCGTTTCGGAAGCAGTCGCGGCATTCGGTCGTATCGATGTACTCGTGAACAATGCAGGTGTCGCTCCGAAGGTACGTGCAGATCTTCTGGAGATGAGCGAGGAAAGCTTCGATTATGTCGTCGGCATCAACACGAAGGGCAACATGTTCCTAACGCAGCAGGTGGCGAAGCAGATGATCCGGCAGGAGCCGGTCGATGGCCGTAAGGGCGTGATCGTCAATGTTTCCAGCTGCAGTTCGGTCGTTTCCTCTGTGAATCGTGGAGAGTACTGCGTTTCGAAGGCTGGCATCAGCATGCTGACGACGCTTTATGCCGATCGTCTCGCCGCCGAGGGTATCCTCGTGAATGAGGTTCGTCCGGGGGTGATCGCTACCGATATGACGACGAAGGTCCAGGGAAAATATGACGCGCTGATTGCGCAGGGCACTTTCCCGATCGCCCGCTGGGGCACCCCGGAGGATGTCGCTGGTGCGGTGAGCCTGCTCTGCAGTGATCGCCTTCGCTATACAACGGGAAATTATATCGACGTGGACGGCGGATTCCACATTCAGCGCCTGTAAGGAGTCTCGTACATATGAAAAAGCATATCGTAAAAGCCGGTGCCTATACAGCACGGGTGTACAGCTGTAACACCGCAGTCGTCGGCAGCGGTGCGGCTGGCTTCAATGCAGCGGATCGACTGTGGAAGCTGGGACAGCATGATATCGCACTGGTGACGGAAAACAGAGTGAGCGGCACCAGCCGGAATACAGGAAGTGATAAGCAGACCTATTATAAGCTGACATTGTCCGGTGGCGATCCGGATAGTGTACGGGAGATGGCGGAGACACTCTTTGCCGGTCGCTGTGTCGATGGAGACATCGCGCTCTGTGAAGCGGCACTCTCGACCCAGTGCTTTCTGAAGCTGGTCGAGCTGGGCGTGCCGTTTCCACGGAACCGCTATGGGGAGTACATCGGATATAAAACGGATCATGATCCACGGCGACGTGCCACCAGCGTCGGACCATACACGAGTAAGCAGATGACGGAGTGTCTCGAGCGCTCGGTGATGGAGGAGGGTGTGCCTGTGCTTGATAAGCTGCAGGTCATCAAGGTGCTGGTACAGGATGAAACCGTCTGCGGGCTTCTCTGCATGGATGTGAATGCAGAGAAAGCGACGGATCGCTTCGTTCTGATCCGGTGTAAAAATATCATTTATGCGACCGGTGGACCTGCCGGTATGTATGCGGACAGTGTGTATCCCCTCAGCCAGTTCGGAGCGACGGGCCTCGCACTGGAGGCTGGCGTAAAAGGAAAGAATCTGACCGAATGGCAGTATGGCCTTGCCTCCGTCCATCCGCGCTGGAATGTATCCGGCACCTACATGCAGGTGCTGCCGAGAGTGTATTCTACGGCGGCGGATGGCAGTGACGAGCGGGAGTTCCTGATGGACTTCTTCACTGACGCACAGGATATGCTGAGTAAGCTTTTTCTGAAGGGCTATCAGTGGCCGTTCGACGTGCGAAAGGTGGCGGACGGAAGCTCGATCATCGATATCCTGGTGTATCTGGAAAGCTGCAAGGGCCGGAGAGTATACCTCGACTATCGGAAGAATCCGGTCCATGGCGATTTTGATTATGCGAAGCTTCTGTCGGAGGCACGGGAATATCTCGAGCGTGCCGGTGCCTGCTTCGGCACGCCAATCGAGCGGCTGGCACACATGAACCAGCCGGCGATCGATTTTTATCAGGATAAGGGTGTCGACCTTAATACGGAACCGCTGGAGATCGCCCTCTGCGCACAGCACAACAATGGCGGTTTAAGCATTGACTGCTGGTGGCAGACGAATGTGCATGGCTTCTTTGCCGTGGGCGAGGTGGCCGCCAGTCATGGCGTCTATCGTCCGGGTGGAACCGCACTGAATGCCGGACAGGTCGGCAGTACGCGTGCAGCGCAGTATATCGCAGCAAGATGTCAGGGGGAGGCCCCGGCGTTCTTCGAGGGCGTGGCTGCCAGCGCACTCAAGGAAATGGGTGACCTTTCGGAGCGGATATGGTCGGAGGATGGCAATGTACGCGCACTCTGGCAGCAGGCAGCGGAAAATATGAGTCGCTGCGGCGCTGCGATTCGTGATACAGACGAAATCGAAGCCTATGTGACACATGTTGAGAAGCAGCTGGCAGAATTTGCAGAAAGCGTATCTGTATCGAATCGTGCACAGCTTTCGATGGCATACCGCCTTCGGGATATGCTGATGAGTCAGCGGGCATACCTGCGTGCGATGATGGACTATACAGCACATCAGGGGAAGAGCCGCGGAAGTGCGCTGTACACCGATATGAGAGCGGGCACGAAGCCATATGATTCTCTTCCGGACAGATTCACCTTTGCGTTGGATGAGAATGAGCATCCGCTCGTGCAGGAGCTCTGGTTTGAGAATGACGCCTGCAGGTCGGAGTGGCGTGCCGTCCGTCCGATTCCGGAGGACGATGACTTCTTCGAAAATGTATGGCGGAGCTATCGTGAAAACCAGAATATCATGTGATGCGCCCGGGTAGCAATGGCTGGCAGAAGTGGCGAAATAACGGAAGATTTCAGGCATAAACAGCGCAGGATGGAGAATCGATTCATCCTGCGCTGTTTTTATGTAAATATACTTCACAAGTGTTCAGAAAGTTGATATAAAGAGGGAGGGTTGCATCGATTTCAGCTTATATGCAGGGCAGAGGACAGCGCTCTCAAAATGAAGATTCCATGTGGCAAGGCTGCAGCGGGAAGCCCGGCGAGTTTAGAGCTTGAAGTAACATATTTTCCATGGGACGATGTTGCAGAAATGAAAGCGAAGCGCAGATGAGAGCAGAGTGCTGAGGAGGGAGTTATGAAGAAAGCAATCAGTATGACCGAGGGGCCGCTGGCGAAGCAGATTCTGTTTGTGAGTCTACCACTCATGTTATCAAACCTTTTACAGGTACTGTTTAATATATCGGATGTGGCCATCGTCGGTCGCTTCGCGGGCTCGACGGCGCTCGGATCCGTTGGATCCACGAGTATATTCGTCACCCTGTTTACGGGCTTTCTGATCGGTCTCGGCGGCGGTATCAATGTACTGGTGGCTCGTTTTTATGGCGCGAATCGTGAGAAGGATGTAAAGAAGACGGTAGGATCGTCGCTTATCATCAGCCTGATCGCAGGTATCCTCCTCCTTCTGGTCGGACTCTACGGATCGCCGGCGCTTCTCCGCCTCATCAATACGAAGCCGGATCTGCTGCCGGGGGCGGTCATGTACCTGCGGGTCTACTTCCTCGGTATGCCGGCGCTTGCGCTTTATAATTACGGTAATGCCATCTTCAGTGCCATCGGTGATACGAAGAAACCGCTCATCTTTCTTGCGATTGCGGGCATACTGAATGTCGTACTGAATCTGTTCTTTGTGATCGTATGTAATCTAAGCGTCGTTGGCGTCGCCCTCGCCAGTGCGATTTCGCAGTGTGTTTCTGCAGGTCTGATTCTTCATGCCCTTACGAAGGTGCAGGACAGCTACGCATTACACCTTTGTGAGGTAAAGTTTGATAAAGCGATGGGAAAGCGTATTCTGCTGCTCGGCGTTCCGGCCGGTATGCAGAATGCCATTTTTGCGATTGCGAACCTGTTTATTCAGGCCGGTGTCAACTCCTTCGATTCGCTGATGGTGAAGGGAAACTCTGCAGCGGCCAATGCAGACAACCTGATCTATGATGCCATGGCCGCGATCTATATGGCCTGCGCAAGCTTCATGAGCCAGAACTACGGCGCCGGAAAGGTCGATCGCGTGAAGAAGAGCTTCTTCATCAGTCTGGCGTACTCATTCGCCATCGGCCTCGTGCTTGGTGGCAGCCTGCTTCTGTTCGGACGCGAATTCCTCGCACTGTTCACGACGGAACCGGATGTCATCGATGCCGGTATGCACCGAATCGGTGTCATGGGACTCGCCTACTGCATTTCGGCCTTCATGGACTGTACGATTGCTGCCTGCCGTGGCCTCGGTGAAACCGTCGTGCCGACCATCCTCGTGGTGCTCGGCTCCTGTGTCTTCCGTGTCATCTGGGTGTATACGATCTTCGCCCACTTCCACACGATCCCGTCGCTCTACCTCCTGTATCCGTTCTCCTGGGGACTGACGGCCATCGCGGAGCTCATCTACTTCGCCCGCGTTTACAAAAAAGCGATGCGGATCTATCGACATTGATCTGGAATACAATCGAACGGTCTGAAATTTCAGATGGTGCTTCTAAATAGAATTCCGGAATGAAGTGGTTCCGGTAAACCTCTGTAGAAGAAAGTTTTTTTGTGTACAATATTTATACGAAAACAAAATATGATTTGTAAATCTTGACAATTTGCATTTGATGCTATACGCGCTAAGATGAAGCTAACAGAAATGAGTTAGGCAGAGTCGCTTGGTCAATCCGGGCGGCTCTTTTTTTATAAAAACTCGAAAGGCGTCCGAACTCATGGACAGGAAAGAAGAATGACGGAGGTAGTGTGTACCAGGTTGTGAGCAGTAAACGACATTTCTGAAAGTTATGACTGGCGATTACGTGAAGGAATAGAAAAATTTGATGAAAAAGAATGACGAAAATGCGTGCTTGTAAGCGCTTTACGGAACGTGTTGGGTAGAAATAACGATAAAATCATGGACAAATTCTAAACAAATTGTTAAAATATTATAAAGTTAAGAATTTCACAATTCTTAATTGTGTAATTTTGTGTATAAACAGTAACTTTGAAGTCCGTTTTTTCAAGCGGCTTTTTTTGAGCAGAAGAAAGGAAACGATACGAATGAAAGAGTTTACTTACGTTATCAAGGATGAGATTGGACTGCATGCGAGACCAGCCGGATTACTGGTGAAGGAAGTAAAGAAGTTTCAGAGTGCGGTGACCCTTTCCTGTAAGGGAAAGACTGCTGCGGCAGCGAAGCTGATCGCCATCATGAGCATGGGTGTCAAGCAGGGCGATGAGGTTACCGTTCAGGTAGAGGGTCCGGATGAGGATGCAGCATTTGCAGCACTTGAAAAGTTTTTCCAGGAAAATCTGTAATTTGTCAACGTTCTAAGATTTGAGAGGACAGGAAATGGAAAAATACATCGGAAAGTCCGTTTATAAGGGAACGGCGATCGGTCCAATCAATGTTTTAAAGAAGCGGGATGGCCTCGTAAAGCGTCAGCACATCGAGGATGCAGCAGCTGAACTTCAGCGTCTGGAGGAGGCGAAGGAGCGGACACTCGAGCAACTCGGCGCGCTCTATGAGAAGGCACTCCAGGAAGTCGGCGAGGTGAATGCGCAGATTTTCGAGGTGCATCAGATGATGCTCGAGGATGATGATTATCAGGATGCGATTCACTCGATGATTGAAACCGAAGAGGTCAATGCGGAATATGCCGTGGCGGTCACAGGAGACAACTTCGCAGAAATCTTCGCTAACATGGATGATGAGTACATGCAGGCGCGTTCGGCCGATGTGAAGGATATTTCGAATCGCTTGATTCGCAATCTCAGTGGTGATGAAGGCGTCGACTGGGATAACATGGAGCCGTCCATCATCGTTGCGGATGATCTGACACCGAGTGAAACAGTGCAGATGGATAAGAGTAAAATTCTTGCATTCGTCACCGTACATGGTTCCACAAACTCTCATACCGCGATTCTCGCGCGTATGATGAATATTCCGGCACTGATCGGTGTGCCGATGGACCTCGAAAAGCTTCACTCCGGCACGATGGCCATCGTTGATGGTAAGGATGCTGTTTTCTATGTAGATCCGGATGAGGCGGAAATCGCAGCTGCCCGTGAGATGCAGGAAAAGGCGAAGAAGCAGAAAGAGCTGCTCGCAAACTATAAGGGACGCGCTTCCGTAACGAAGAGCGGACGAAAGGTAAATGTATATGCGAACATCGGAAGTGTTTCGGATGTAGCATATGTCCAGGAAAATGATGCGGAGGGAATCGGCCTTTTCCGTAGTGAGTTCCTGTATCTTGGAAAGACGGCGCTGCCGGATGAGAATGAACAGTTTAACGCATACCGTCAGGTGCTGCAGACGATGGCCGGAAAGAAGGTTATCATCCGTACACTGGATATCGGTGCTGATAAGAATGTAGATTACCTGGGGCTCGGAAAGGAAGATAATCCGGCGATGGGTTATCGTGCGATTCGTATCTGTCTGAAGCAGCCGGATGTGTTTAAGACACAGCTTCGCGCACTGCTTCGTGCCGCAAAGTATGGAAACCTCGCCATTATGTATCCGATGATCATTTCAACGGAGGAGGTACGTCGCATCAAGGAAATCGTCGCGGAAGTGGCGGCTGAACTTGAAAGTGAGAACATTCCGTATGCGATTCCGGAGCAGGGCATCATGATTGAGACTCCTGCAGCAGTGATGATCTGTGAAGAACTGGCCACGATGGTTGATTTCTTCAGTATCGGTACCAACGATCTCACGCAGTACACACTTGCGATCGATCGCCAGAATGAGAAGCTGGATGATTTCTATAATCCACATCATGAGGCAGTCCTTCGGATGATTCAGATGACCATCGACGGCGCGCATAAGGCGGGCAAGTGGGTAGGCATCTGCGGTGAGCTCGGCGCAGATACGACGCTGACGGAGCGGTTCGTACAGATGGGAATCGATGAGCTGAGCGTTGCGCCATCCATGGTGCTCAGTGTTCGCAGTAAGATTTGTGAGATGGAGTAAGGGAGTAGAAATTATGAGAATTTACAAAGCAAAAGACTATGCAGATATGAGCCGGAAGGCAGCAAACATCGTTTCTGCACAGGTGATTATGAAGCCAGATTGTGTACTGGGCCTTGCGACCGGTTCGACGCCGATCGGCTTATACAAGCAGCTTGTAGAGTGGTATCAGAAGGGAGACCTTGATTTCTCCGAGGTACGTACCGTAAACCTCGATGAGTATAAGGGGCTGAGCCGTGACAATGACCAGAGCTACTACTACTTCATGCATGAGAATCTGTTTGATCATGTGAATCTTCCGGTAGAGAGCACACATCTTCCGAATGGCATGGAGATGGATTCCGAGAAGGAGTGCAAGCGCTACTCCGCACTCATTAAGTCCATGGGCGGTATCGATCTTCAGCTCCTCGGCATCGGACACAACGGCCATATCGGTTTCAACGAGCCGGATGAGGCCTTCGACTCCGACGTTCACTGTGTAGACCTGACCGAATCCACCATCGAAGCCAACAAGCGTTTCTTTGCTTCTGCCGATGATGTTCCGAAGCAGGCATATACGATGGGCATCAAGACCATCATGCAGGCGAAGAAGATTCTGATCGTAGCAAGCGGTGAGGATAAGGCACAGATCGTACATGATGCGTTCTTCGGACCGATTACTCCGAAGGTTCCGGCATCTGTTTTACAGCTTCATAATGATGTGACCCTCGTTGCGGACGAGGCAGCCCTCAGTAAGGTCGAGCTGTAAAACGCAGCATCGCATCATAGAACGCGGCACATCGTACGCCTCGTGCGTAGGGATGATGCTATGGTCGGCAGCATTGGCCTCTCTGAAAGGAGGCCGGCAGAAGATGGGAGCTGAGAACTATGGTTATAAAGGGTGCAAAGGTATATACAGCGGAGCATACCTTCGAAACGAAGGATATCGCCGTGGCCGATGGCCGTTTTGCTGCGCAGGGCGGAGATGAGAAGGTGGTCAATGCAGACGGCCTCTACATGATTCCGGGTCTCGTGGACATTCACTTCCACGGGTGCATGGGCGCAGATATGTGCGATGGCACGGAAGAGGCGCTGGATGTGATTACGAAGTATGAGGCTTCGATCGGTGTTACATCGGTATGTCCGGCGACGATGACCATCGCAAAGGACGAGCTTCTCAAGGTGATGCAGAACGCGGGAGCGTATCGCTATAAGGGTGGTGCGCATCTTGTCGGCATCAATATGGAGGGACCGTTCATCAGTGCGGCGAAGAAGGGAGCACAGGCTGCCGAGAATATCCTTCGCTGTGACGTGGATCTTTTCCGACAGCTGCAGCATGCGGCGAAGGGGCTCATCAAGCTCGTGGATATCGCACCGGAGGAGTCGGGTGCACTCGAGTTCATCGATCAGGTGAAGGATGAGGTTGTGGTCTCCATCGCACATACGATGGCAGATTACGAGGAGGCGAAGGTAGCCATCGAGCATGGTGCTTCGCATGCAACGCATCTTTACAATGCGATGCCACCGCTGAACCATCGGAATCCTGGCGTGATCGGTGCCGCACGGGATGCGGAGAACGTCCATCCAGAGCTGATCTGTGATGGTGTACATATTCATCCATCCGTGATTCGTGCAACCTTTGCAATGTTTGGTGCGAAGCGAATGATTCTTATCAGTGATAGTATGCGGGCGACAGGACTGGACGATGGTGAGTACACCCTCGGTGGTCAGCCAGTGACCGTGCGAGGTAATCTTGCAACACTGCATGATGGCACGATTGCAGGGTCCGCGACGAATCTGATGGATTGCATGCGATTCTGCGTAAAGACGGTGGGGCTTCCACTTGAGGATGCAGTGATGTGTGCTACGGAGAATCCGGCCCGTGAGATCGGTATATACGATGAGGTCGGAAGCATTGAAACAGGAAAGAAGGCAGACTTCGTTCTGCTGGATAAGGATTTAAATCTTGTAAGTGTCTATATCGACGGAGAGGAGATTTGATAGATGTTCGGACTTTTCAAAAGTAAGGAAAAAGGCAACATCCTCCACTCACCGTGCAATGGCAAGGTGGTTCCGATTACAGAGGTACCGGATCCAACCTTTGCAGAGAAGATTCTCGGTGATGGATTTGCGGTGATTCCGGCAGAGGGCAAGGTGTATGCACCGGCCGATGGCGAGATCACCATGGTATTTGATACACTGCATGCGGTGACGATGACCACGACGCAGGGCATCGAGCTTCTGATTCACATCGGACTCGACACGGTAAACCTGAAGGGCGAGCCGTTCACACCACATGTGAAGGCCGGCGATCAGGTGAAGCAGGGCGATCTTCTGATGGATGCAGATCTCGAGAAGATTCAGGCTGCAGGTTTAAATATCATTACACCGGTTCTGATCTGCAACACCGACGATTATAAGGACATCAGCCTTCAGAAGCAGGGGGATGTTACACTTGCGGACGGTGTGCTGAAGATTTCCTGATATCGAGGGTTTCAGCGTTTTTCATTGTTTTCAAGGCTCGTTCGAAGGTTTGCAGATGATTATAAAATCGTTTTTCGGACACGTTCGAAGAGCGTTTTGATTCGGTTCACCGGATAGGTGTTTTATTTTCGAAGCTGATTGGAATAGTTCCAATTAAGTTATATTTTCTTAAGGAGGGGAAATATGAAGTTTCTTCAAAAGTTGGGTAAAGCGTTAATGCTCCCAGTCGCAGTGCTGCCAATCTGTGGTATCCTGATGGGTATCGGATACCTGCTCTGTCCTGCAACCATGCAGGGTGGTGACATCCAGGGTGCAGCAAACCTGATCGGTCTGTTCCTCGTAAAGGCAGGTGGTGCCTTAATCGATAACATGGCGATCCTTTTCGCAATCGGCGTTGGTGTCGGTATGTCAGATAAGAATGATGGTACCGGCGGAATCGCTGCTCTTGCTTCCTGGCTCATGCTCACCACACTCCTTTCTACAGGATTTGTGACGACGCTGATGCCATCCATCGCAGAGAGCGAAGTAAAGACCATCGCATTCAACAAGATTGCAAACCCGTTCATCGGTATCCTTGCAGGTGTCATCGGTTCTACCTGCTACAACAAGTTTAAGAGCACGAAGCTTCCGGACTGGCTTGCATTCTTCAGTGGTAAGCGTTGCGTAGCCATCGTTGCTGGTATTGTTTCCATCATCGTATCCGCAGTTCTTCTGTTCGTATGGCCGCTGTTCTTCGGTTTACTCGTAAGCATCGGTGATGCGATCGCGAAGATGGGTGTTGTAGGTGCAGGTATCTATGCATTCCTGAACCGTCTCCTCATCCCGACCGGATTACACCACGCACTTAATAACGTATTCTGGTTCGACACCATCGGCCTCGGTGATCTTTCTCACTTCTGGGCTGGTGAGACTTCCGCAGATGTTTCCTGGAGCCTCGGTATGTACATGTCCGGATTCTTCCCATGTATGATGTTCGGTATTCCGGGTGCTGCACTTGCGATGGTACAGTGCGCAAAGCCTGAGAAGAAGGCTGCAACCATCGGTATCTTACTTTCTGCCGCTGTATGTTCCTTCATCTGTGGCGTTACCGAGCCGTTCGAGTTTGCATTCATGTTCCTTGCACCGGGTCTCTACCTGATCTACGCTGCACTGTATGGTGTATTCACTATCATCACCGTAGCTCTTGGTTTCCGTGCTGGTTTCTCATTCTCGGCAGGTGCGATGGATCTCCTCTTCTCCGCTTCCCTTCCGGCAGCTGCGAAGACATGGCTGATCATCCCGCTGGGCATCGCTGCATTCGTCGTATTCTACTTCGTATTCCTGTTTGCAATCAGGAAGTTCGATATCAAGACACCTGGTCGTGAGGATGATGATGTAGAGGCTGAGAAGAACGTTCAGCTCGCTAGTGATGACTTCACAGCTATCGCAAAGCAGATCCTTGCAGGCTGCGGCGGCAAGGAGAACATCGCAAGCATCGACAACTGTGTAACCAGACTGAGACTTGAGGTAAAGGATATGACGCAGGTGGACGACAAGGCCATCAAGGCTGCAGGCGTTGCCGGTGTCATCAAGCCAGGTAAGACTTCCGTTCAGGTTATCGTCGGCACGAAGGTTCAGTTCGTAGCAGATGCGTTCTCTGAGCTTTGCAAGTAATCTGAAGTCCGAAAACGTGTTTCGGGATACACTGACATCCTGTATTTATGAAAAGCGAATAGAACGGGCGGGGAGCCGTTCGTTCTGAGAAAAGGCTGGCGCATGACCCGTGCGCCGGTCTTTTTGTTATGAGGGAAGCCGGTCCTTCGACCTTCTTCGCTGTAGAAATCTCCGGCGTTTACCTGTTCGAGCAGGAAATGCTGTATCAGAACAGCGAAATATAGAACTGATGCTAACGGTAATTGACTATTTAGATACTCATATGCTGTATCAAACAGCCTAAAAAGGATGTTGATGCCAACAAAAATCATGCTGAATAGAAGAGTGTTGTTGGCATCAGTAAAGGAAAATGCCTGAATGATGCCAACATTTGCCAGGAATACCCCAGTCATCTTCTGTGATAATGAAAGAAATGATACAGCATCCAGGGGGGTATGGTCGTATTGTGTATGAAAAAATTGAAGGGAGGCTGCCGAAGCTGAACTGTGACGATCTCAGAATGAAATCAGCCAAAAATCAGAAGTGAAATTTGTAAAAAAAGAGGAAAGGGTTCGGAAAACGGACTGGGTTTATGGTAGTATAGGGGCCATGAATATAATAGAAGAAATTAAAAAGGAATTTGAGATTCCGGGGGCGTATGAGAGCTGGGCAGCGTACCGGAAAGAGGTCACGGATCTGATTCTGGCAAGTGCTTCGCAGCAAGATGTGATGCGGGAGGCTTCGCTACAGACCTCGATTCAGGAAATGGTGTGTTCGCGGCGGGCAATGCCTACATCGAACACGAAGGCGACAGGTTCCATCGCGCTGTTCGGAATCGGGCCTGCGAATGACATCGATCTCCGACGTTTGAGTGAGCGCTTCGAGCGTATCACGCTGATCGATCTGGATCGTGGAAGCATGGAGAGAGGGCTTGTGCGTTATGGGCTGCAGCATTGCCCGAAGGTGGAGCTGTGGGATGCTTCACTTTCCGGGGTGACGATGGAGGATGTGGCGGCGTTTTTCGAGACGCTGTATGGTCAGGTGGTGCAAAGCGGGCGAGCGCTTACGGAGGCGGCGTTTATGGAGATGTCGCTTGCGGCACTGGAGGAGATCCGGGGAAAGGTCTACGCATCGCAGGAGGTGCTTCGGGCGAAACTGCCGGCGGAGCATTATGATATGGTCGTCAGTGTGGGACTGCATAGTCAGTTCTGGAGTATCTTAAGCTACAGCTGGCTGACACTTGCCGGAAATATAGAGGAGCAGATTTTCGGGCATGTGATGAACCATGATCCGTTTTTTGAGGCACTGAGGGAAATCGATGATGTATTTATCCCGATGCTGAACGAGGTCATGCTGTCGATGGGCGATCAGGCGATCATCGCAGTCGAGGAGGATGAGGTGCATCCGGTAGAGGGAGCATTTCAGTCGATGCAGGATATACGAAGACGATATCCGGATGTGAAGGAGAAGATGCTTTACTGGCCGTTTCGACCGGAAGAAGAGAAGAGCTACGAGATGCTTTTTCAGATCATCGGGCAGACAGAGGTGGCGCACTGAATTTCAAATGCTTGGAATCAGTGTAAAGTCATGAAGACAGATGAGAATCGTTTCATAATATGGATGAAGCGGACCTTCGAGGATATAATATCTAGAGATAATAGAACGAAGATTGAATAGAAAGAAAGGATATCCGGAGGCTGAAGAGAGCATCCGATGGGGAGAAATATGCAGGAAACAGTAAATAAGAAGAAAAATATCATCGTGATCACCATCATCGCGGCGCTTATTGTCATCAGCTTCATTGCGACGATGGTGATTCGTAAAACGAGTGGGCCGAAACTGGATGTCGTAGTGCAGTACGGCGATCAGGAGATTTTACGTGTGCCGCTTAAAAAAGATGCGATGTATAAAATCGAGGATGGCCGTGCCATCGAAGTTCCGAAGGATACGACACTGGCGTCGCTCGGCGAGGAGGCGTATCCATCGCAGCATGATGTGAATCTGCTCGAAATCAAGGACGGCGAGGTCTGGGTACCGGAATCAAACTGCTCGAATCAGGTATGTGTATCGATCGGAAAACTCAGCGGCTCGGACTATGATTTCCCAATCACCTGCCTGCCGCATGGTATCATCATCGTAATCGAATAAGTGGGTTGAGAGCATTTCAGGCAAGGCCTCGGAGTATTGTGCTTCTGTTGCCGGCCTCCGCACCCTTGACTGGACGATGCCGTACCTTGCCACCATTCTAAAGGAGATAGAATGACTCCTGCATGAGCTATGACATATTCCTGTATGAGCTAAGATATATCCATGTTGTCGGATTATATCCAGTATGATAAAATATTATCGTATTTTTGTAGCACGTGAACAAGGAGGAACTATGAAGAAAATTTTAAGTGGTGCAATGGCGCTCTGCCTCGTCGCATCGATGACCGCATGCTCATCCGGGAAGCCTGCAGAGACGACAGCGGCTGCTACGGAAGCTGCAAAGCAGTATGTGGCGGGCACCTACTCGGCATCCGAGGAGGGCTTTGCCGGTAAGGTAACGGTCACCATCACGACCAGTGAGTCGGAGATTACCGATGTGAAGGTCGAGGGACCGAATGAGACCCCGGACAAGGGCGGCGTAGCGATGGAGCAGCTTCAGGGAGAGCTTCTGAAGGCGCAGTCCGCAGAGGTGGATGCAGTCAGTGGTTCAACCGTGACCAGTGACGCCGTAAAGAAAGCGATGGCGGCAGCCATCGAGAAGGCGAAGAGTGGTGATACCTCGACCGGATCCGATGAGGCGCTTGCATTTACCGCAGGTACCTATACCGGAACCGGTGTAGGCTATAACGGCCCGACGACCGTTGAGGTCACCTTCGATGACAGTAAGATCACGGATATCAAGATCGTGGAGACGAAGGAGACCGGTCATGTAGGTGATACCGCGTTCGAGGTACTCATTCCGCAGATGATCGAAGCAAATGGTACCGGCGTGGATGCGATTTCCGGTGCAACCTTCTCATCAAAGGCACTGAAGACCGCAGTGAACGATGCTGCAGAGCAGGCTGGCGTGACCAACCTCGATGCGTTTAAGGCAAACACCCTTGAGGTAGTTGCACAGGATCCGATCGAGGATACCTGGGATGTTGTCGTTGTCGGTGGCGGCGGAGCCGGTATGGCAGCTGCTGCACAGGCTGCACAGAATGGCGAGACTGTTCTCGTCATCGAGAAGAACGTTGAGGTCGGTGGTAATACACTTGTATCCGGCGGTCAGTATCAGTCCGTGATGCCGTATCTCGTATGGGATGCAGAGAATCCGGATGCGACGACCGGTATCGGCTTCGATGGCAACGAGTACAATAAGGTAAAGTCCGTACAGGGCTGTATCGATGAGCTGAAGACCATCTACAACTGGTCCGAGGAGCCGTTTGATGAGGATTACTACGATACACACGAGTATGTAGCCGGTGATATCGAGGAGCTTTCGAAGCACGGTGTCGTTGCAGAGTATCTCCCGACCCTCCAGGCACTCAAGAAGGAAATCAAGGCATACCTCGACTGGGCACAGCCGAAGCTCGACGCCGGCACACCGGAGTCCGATCTCACCCTGTTCTCAACGGTTAACCTGCACATCTTCCAGAGCTACTATGGCGGTCTCCGTCAGAGTGCAGATAAGTCCAGCTGGATCTGGGGCGATGTTGATCTCGTTTCTCAGTTCATCCAGGATGGCCAGGATCTGAAGCCATGGCTCGAGGAGATGGGTTCTACATTCGTAGAAGATACACAGCCGACCCTGATCGGTGCACTCTGGTACAGAGAGAACCAGTTCATCGGTGCAAACGTAGATACCGATGGTGATGGTGAGGCAGAGGAGTATCCGGGCAGATGGGGAACTTACTTCGTTGCTCCGATGACATCCTTCCTGAATGCAAATGAGCACAACAAGATCATGACACGTACCACTGCCGAGGAGCTGATCCAGGAGGATGGCCGTGTAACGGGCGTAAAGGCGACCATGTTTGATGGTACGCCTGTAACGGCACATGCGAAGAAGGGTGTCGTTCTTGCAACCGGTGGTTATGCTGCGAATATCGCAAAGGTTGTAGAGACCAACGAGTACTGGGATCCGGAATATCTCAACGATAAGACCGAGACCACAAATCGCAGTTCTCTTCAGGGCGATGGTATCACGATGGCAGAGGCGGTTGGTGCAGCGACAACCGGTATGGGTTATACACAGCTGATGCCGATTTCCTGGGTTGACAATGGCGACCTCGCATTCGGCGGCGGTGACTATGCAGTTTACATCAATCCGACCACTGGTAAGCGTTTCGTAGATGAGACCTCTGAGCGTGACGTTCTGTCTCTCGGTGAGTTTAGAAATGGCATCGAGTGGAACGGCCATAAGGGCGTCTTCATCGAGATCGCCAATGCAGCCACCCCGATTCCTGGACCATATCCATACAAGGATGAGGACGTTGAGGGTCGTCAGTATGTCAGAACCATCGGTGAGATCGCAGATGTGCTGAAGGCAGAGGGCTTTGACACCGATGTTGAGACCATTAAGGCAACCATCGAGGATTATGATCAGGCAATCATCAACGGCACACAGCCGGCGGATGTCAGCAAGAAGCAGTTCTCTGCGCTGGTTGGCGACTGCGAGAAGAACGAGGATGGTTCTTACAAGGCAGATACCTACAACCTTGAGGATGCAAAGCTTCGTGTTCGTTTCCTTGCACCTTCTACACACCACACGATGGGTGGTGTCAGCGTAGACGTAAAGCGTCACGTGCTCGATGCAGAAGGTAAGACCATTCCTGGTCTCTACGCAGCTGGTGAGGTGACCGGTGGTATCCATGGCGGTAACCGTCTCGGCGGTAACGCAATCACAGAGATTTTCGTATCCGGCCGCACAGCAGCAAACGCAATCAGCGAAGACAACTAATCTCTATTTAAAACATTCAATAAACAAAAATACCATGTCTGGGCCGCTCCGAAAGGGGCGGCCTTCTTGATTATTCATCGGATCCATATTATGATGTAAGCTAAATTTGTTTTTTGAGGTGAGTGAATGAAATGTCCTAAATGCGGTGCTGACATTTCGGATTACGCAAGTACCTGTCCGAATTGCGGCACACCGATCGTAAAGATAAAGCCGAAGCGGGTGTGCATGAACTGTGGGGCTGAAGTGCCAGATGATGCAACGAGCTGTCCTGGGTGTGGCCGACCTGTAAAGCGTAGAGAAAATCAGCAGTCAAACAAGGGTAATGCTGGCACCACGTATGCAGATGGCGCTGCGAATGGGAATCGTGCATCGTTTCTCAATCATGTGCGCCAGAGCTGGAATCGGGATAAATTTGCCTGGTTACAGGCAGTGCTTCCCATCGCGCTTGCCTTTCTTTATCATATAAATCTGCTGCCGGATAAGATGACGTTTAATCTGATGAATACCGCTCTGATTTTCGAGGGGCTTATTTTTTTCTTCGGTTATCTCGATGTAAAGGAAATCAGTCAGCGACCGGAGATGTATGATGGTGTTGCCTTCAGCAGTCGCTATATGTACCTGAGCTATTTCCTTCCGGTGGTGAGCTTTTTCGAGCGGAGAAAGCTGCCGGGCATGAAGCGAAAGGAACTTTATCCGATCGTACATGCGGTACTGCTTGTCATTTTTCTGATTCTGATGCTCTTCACTTCAGACGAAGTCATGCTGCTTCAGACCGGTGCAGGTGCGCTTTGATGAATAGGATCTTATAGAAAAAGACGGTTGCTTCGGCAGCTGTCTTTTTCTATAAGATCCTATTTGTTAAATGCTTATATAATGCTTCAAATAGTAGGGAAATAATTGTATAATTTGAATAAATAATGTAAAGGAGAAATGAACCATGAACATTCGTGAAGAAGTCATCGGTATCGAAGAAGAGCTGATTGAACTGCGTCGCTATTTCCACCAGCATGCAGAGCAGTCATGGCAGGAATTCAACACACAGAGAAAAATTAAGGAGTACCTGGACGAACTTGGTATTCCGTACGAAACACCGTATAAAACATCGGTGATTGCAACTATTCGAGGCGCAAATTCCAGTGATCATATCCTCGGTATCCGCGCGGATATCGATGCGCTGCCGATTACGGAGCAGACGGATTGCAGCTTCAAATCGGAAAACGAAGGAACGATGCATGCATGCGGACATGATACGCATACGGCCATTCTTCTGGCGACAGCGAAGCTTCTTGCGCAGCATAAGGACGAACTTCCGCTTACTGTGCGTCTGATTTTTCAGCCGGCAGAAGAATTTATCGAGGATTCCGGTGCCCTGCACATGAAGACGATTCCATCCGTGCTGGAGTGTGAGCGTCTGATCGGTCTTCATATTATGAGCGATTTTGCGGCTGGCGATGCGGCACTTTCAGAAGGCCCGGTTATGGCGAGTGCTGATACCTTCGACGTATACATCGAAGGAAAGGGCGGCCATGGTGCCCATCCGGAGCAGTGCATTGACCCGATTCAGGCGGGTGTCGAGTTTATCCAGTCGGTGAACCGGATGGTAGCGAGAGAAATCACTCCAACGACTCCAGTCGTGGTAAGTATCACACAGTTTGTCGCAGGTACGACGTCGAATGTTATTCCGGAAACGGCACATTTAAGCGGAACCACGCGAACGGCAGATCCAGAACTTCGGGACCGATTCCCTGAAATTCTCGAGCGTACAGCCGCTGCAGTGATGCAGGATACCAGTACCAGAATCAAGGTCGATTATCACTTAGGCTGTGCGGTTACAATCAATGATCCGGAAGTTACAGAGACGGGACGCAAGGCAGCTGCGCAGGTATTCGGTGCAGATCACCTACTGAAGCAGCCGTTCGTGATGGGCGGAGAGGATTTCTCGAAGTTCACGAATGAAAAAGCCTATCTGTGGCTCGGTGGTGGCGCGCAGGACCCATCGAAGCGTGTAGCAGCCCATTCACCATTCTTCGAAATCGATGAATCCGTGATGAAGAACGGCGTAGCTTATTTCCTCCAGTATATCGAGGAATGGGCGCGGGAACTGAATCTGTAATCACAAATTTGCGGTTCACACATAACTCATTCAAAAGTGCCCCGGAGGCTGATTCCCGGGGCACTTCTATGTAGCGATGAAGTGACGATGACAGAAAAACAAACCGGTTTACTTGAACTTCTCGATTGGATACGATAATATCAGTAATTATGCGTTGGCATATGAACAGAAGGGATAAAAAGAAGATATGAAACCGATGATCGAACCGGAATTTTATAACGATTTCCACTGTATCGCTGGGCAATGCTCTTTCACCTGCTGCAAGGAATGGAAGATTGCGGTTGATCCGGAGACGAAAAAGCGCTGGCGGAAACGCAGTGTGCCGGAGACGGTATTGAAAAGCGGTCGTGTGCCGGAGCATGCATGCGTGCACGCTTCGAAGAGTACGGTCGAACTCTATCAATTCGTTACGAAGAAGGATGGAGCTGATGTCATCGAACTTCTTCCGAATATGCGCTGTCCGTTCCTGGAGGATCCGGAGCTCTGTCGTCGGGTGA
>CAKQWR010000008.1 GCA_934279105.1 uncultured Oribacterium sp.
CTGATTACGAATCAGATGCACTACCGACTGTGCTACAGTAGCATGCGTCTCAAAACGCCATTACAATATAGCACGTTGCTCCTCAAATGTAAAGCAAAATCGATACATCACTTTGCCGGTATGCGCAAAATCCGCCTGTCACTTCACCGGAATCTTCGCCGGCTTCTCTCTGGAGAAGCCTTCTCCCATGACCTCTCGTACATCCGACAGAATCACAAATGCCTGCGGGTCGATTTCATGCACCAGATCCTTCAGATAGGTGATTTCACGGTTTGACATAATACTATAGAGCATCGTCGTTTCCTTACCGGAATACATACCGATGGCATGTACACCTGTGACACCTCTGTCCAGCTTCTGAAGAATCGCATCGGAAATCTGCGTCGGTTCAGAGGTGATGATCCATACCGCCTTCGCGTAATGCATACCTTCCATAATGCCGTTGGACACTTTCGTTACCACGTAAACAGAAATGATAGCATACAACGCATGAATACCGCCAAATGCACCGATTCCGAGTACAACAATCGCCCAGTCGATTACCTGAAGAATCTGCGGAATGCTGTACTGCGGAAATGTGATATGAAAAAGAGCTGCGAGTATATCCGTACCTCCGGTCGTGGCCTGTCCGATTAAGATGAGACCAAAGCCGAAGCCTGACAGAATAGCACCAAATACAGCGGCAAGCAGCAGGTCTCCATTTGGAATCAGATTCATATCCGGCAGGATTCCGAGAAAGAGAGACAGCATCGCCGCACCATACAGGGTCCGACGGATAAATTTCCACCCCAGGAACTTCCATGCCAGGAGAAAAAGCGGAATATTAAGAAGTGTATTACTGATCCACAGCGGCATACCGATCCAGCTTCGAAGGATAATGCCGAGACCGGTGACGCCACCGATAACCATCTGATTCGGATCATAAATATTCTTACCGCCGATGGCCATGGCCAGCGCGCCCAGCGCAATTAAAATATAGTCTCGCATCGGTGTTCGTTTCATCAGCATGCTCTGTTTCTCCTTGTTACATATAAAATATCACTTCATCAAAGCAATATCATCATAACATAATCAGCACGTCAGATATAGCTATTATTTATCGTTTCACCCAGCATGGACATTCCCATCCTCATCTATTTTGATTCCACTGCTGAGTCCTCTCATTTTCTCATAAAACGCAGCCGTTTTCTCCGAGTCATCCAGCTTCCGCGTATAACCGGCGGCTGATGTGCCCGGAATCAGACGAAGCCGGATACCCTCATCATCGATCTCCACCTGCAGAAGTTCCGTGCTTGGAATCGAGCTGCCGAAGACGAAATTCCCAAGGGAATAGGCAATCGGAGTCCCATGATAATACTCCAGTCCCTGAAGTACATGCGGATGTGCACCAAGCACCAGATCTGCGCCTGCATCTACGAGCCGATGCGCGATGCTCTTCTGTACCTCATTCGGCATTTCTTCCCGTTCGATGCCCCAGTGCACATACACGATGACATAGTCTGCCTGCTGCTTCGCCGCCTTCACTTCCTCCGCAAGCTGTGCACCACCATCATAGGCAGAAAACAGTCCGGGCCACGCTTCGCCGGCTGCCCAGTCTGCTTCCGGAATCACGCGTGTCGCCCCGATAAAGGCAAACGTCCGTCCATTCAGCTCCACGACAGCTGGTGTCTTCGCCTGATTCAGGTCCTGCCCCGCACCTATATGACGGATACCGGCATCATCCAGCGTCTTCATCGTATCCAGCATCGCATCCCGTCCATAGTCGAGCGCATGGTTATTCGCAAGGGTGACGAGGTCGATTCCCATCTCCTGCATGATTTTCACCCTCTCCGGATTCACACGGAAGGTGAACTGCTTGTCAGGTGCCGGCGTTCCACGCGTACTGAACGGAAATTCCTCATTCGTAATAAAGTAATCTGCAGACTGAATATCTTCCTGATATCCTTTCGACAAGACGCCATCGATTCCGCCGGCTGCATCATAGGCTTCCATCACATGATCACTCAGGTACACGTCACCGGCAAAGAGAAAGCGTACAGACGACTTCGCCGCTTCGGTCGTCTCTGCTGTCTCATGATTACGGTTCACCGGATTTTCGATGGCGATGGTGGTTATATTTCCATCTTCGCTGTTTCCAGCTGCGTTCTCACTATCCGCACGCCTATCTTCACTCGCGCCTGCGCCGGCAGGATTTCCCTCGGCTGTGACCGGCGTACTCTCCTCTATCGCCGCCGTCGCCGTCAGTGCAGTCTTTCCCTCGCCCTGACGTAATATAAGCACGCACAGCGCCACGATGATGCCTGCAAGAAGAACACTCCACAGAATGATCCAGCGTTTCGTTCCACGATTCTTATCCACCGGAATATTCTGCCGCATCTTTCCCTGTTCAGATTGCTGTGTTTCCTCCTGCACGATCTGTCGCTTCTCCATCTGCACCTCTGGTTTCCGACGACTTCTGCCACGCTCTCTGCGATTTTCTAAATCCATTTTCTACCTCTATCTGTTTTTGCCCATGTCGGACTCTGTTCTCTTATTTTGCAGAACATTTGGTCGTTTTTATAATTGACATCTGTCCTCTGTATCGCTATCATAATAAAAAGAACAGATGTTTGTCAAGCGTTCGTATTGCAAAGGGGGTTGGAGTTTGGAACGGATTATTTTTCATATTGATGTAAATTCTGCGTTTCTCAGCTGGGAAGCATGCTATCGAATCCATCATCTTGGCGGCACTCTGGATCTTCGCACGATTCCAAGTGCGGTCGGTGGTGACCAGAGTAAGCGTCATGGAATCATCCTGACGAAGTCCATTCGAGCGAAAAAATATCATATTAAAACCGGCGAGCCGATCGTAGATGCGCGAAAAAAGTGCCCCGATCTCGTCATCGTCCCACCGAACTACACCCTCTATAGCCGTGCCAGTCGGGCGATGATCGAGATTCTACAGGAGTATACCGACACCATCGAAAAGTACAGCATCGATGAAGCATTTCTCGATATGACGGGGACACCCTGGCTTCAGGATCGGGCCCTGCTGCTTCGACATACGATCCCAACAGAAAACGTACCGCATTCGTCCGCTATCAATTCTCTCGCAGATCGTATGCAGGCCTTCGATGCGATACAACTGCCACCGGATATCGACGCCGCATGGCAGACTGAAATAGAACATCGTGCGGTGCTGCTGGCATGGCAGCTGAAAGAGCGGATTCGTGAGGAACTCGGCTTCACAGTAAACATCGGCATTTCCAGTAATAAGCTACTTGCAAAGATGGCATCCGACTTCCGAAAACCGGATCAGGTACATACACTCTGGTCCTACGAAATCGAGCGAAAGATGTGGCCACTCCCCGTGGAAGAGCTCTTCTATGTCGGCTATGCCACTGCCCCGAAGCTGCACCGTCTGGGCATCCACACCATCGGGGCGCTCGCTCAGTTCGAGCCGGATATGCTCTATCATCGCATGAAATCACATGGCCTTCTGGTGCGACAGTTCGCCTGTGGTATCGATGACAGCCCGGTGATTCCTCAGCTCATGGAAGCCCCCCCCAAGGGCTATGGGAACTCCTGCACGACCATCCATGATGTGACGGATCGTCAGGAGGCCTACTGGCATCTCCTCTCCCTCGCAGAAACGGTATCTCAGCGGATTCGAGCAGATGAGGTCCGTGTCAGCTGCATCGACATCAGCATCCGAGACAGCGATCTTCACTTCTACGGACACCAGAAACAACTCCGCTCCCCGACCGACCTGACCCTGGAAATCTATGATGCCGCCTGCCGATGCTTCGACGAGCTTTGGACCGGCTACCCGATTCGGCATCTGGGCATCCACACCAGTAAGGTAAGTCATACCGTCGGACGGCAGGCCGATCTTTTCGATCGTTACGATTATGGGAAACTTCGCCAGGCGGAACACGCTGTCGATGATATCCGCACACGTTACGGAAACGACGCAATCAAGCGCGCCCGCTTCGTCTCCGCACCCGGCTGCGCGGATCCGTACGCCATCGACCACATGAACGGCGGGATCTCTCGCGAGCGGCGGACGGTGGACTACAATAAGGAAAACATATCATGACCGGTTTTACTGCTATCAGTGATGTGCTTCCGCACATCGACAGCGGCACCCGCAAGGGTCGCCAGTATCCCATCGCCGTAAAGAGCTGGTTTACCAGCTCCGGCACGATCATCCCGCTCTCCTTCAAGTTTGAAGGTGATGACGGCGAAATTTATTACATCCAGAATATCTGCGTGAAGTTCTCCGAGGAAAAGCACTACGCCGGTATCCTCAGCCGGGATTTCAGCTGTACCGCTGTCCTCGGCGGTCTGGAACAGAACTTCCGCCTGGTCTACTATCCAGGTGAATGCAAATGGGTGATGGTCATGTGACCATCACCCATTTGCTGCATTTGTCCCTCTATGCGTGCTCGAACTATGCTTGTCGATACGGTTATGAAGCACTTCCATGTTCCGGAACTTGTAACCGGTATCCTTCTCGTGATTCTGATTTTTACCGTTTCCGCAGGCGGTCTCAAACGACTTACGCATATCACGCAGAACCTGGTGCCTGCCATGGCACTCCTCTATGTCGTGAGTGGCTTACTGATTATCCTTTTCAACATCACTCGTCTCCCACAGGTTCTGACACAGATCGTGACCAGTGCTTTCGGATGGCGTCCTGCACTCGGCGGTGCAGCGAGCAGTATGATGATTGCCATGCAGAAAGTCTTCGGCAGCTCCATCGCGAAAAAGTTCAAGTATGTATTCCCGCTCTTCTGTCTGATCGGCGCTGTCACGGCCATCGATATCGTCTGGACCATCCAGGACATCGCACTGGGATTCCTGACCATCCCAAATCTGATTGCGCTCATCTTCCTGAGTCCGCAGGTCAAGAAATGTTCGGATGAATACTGGAAGCAGAAAAAGGCTGCATAAAGTCTTCTTACAAGAACGAATACCAAACAAGAAAAAGAGCCGAAAACGGCTCTTTTTCTTGTTTAAATCTAATATTCTGAGGCAAGCTCCCCACCGCTAGATTTTAGTTCTATCAATGAGGAAGCAATTTATTCTATATATCTTTCCGAACAGCTTACTTCTTTCCGATCTTCTCGAACAGCTTCTCCAGATTTTCCTTATACGGCGCACGGATGATGCCATACTCGGTGACGATACCGGCGATCAGTTCATGATCGGTGACATCGAAGGCCGGATTATAGCACTTCACTTCCGGAAGGGAACTCGGTTCCTTAAAGAACTGTGTCTTGATCTCGTCTGCATCTCTCTGCTCGATCTTGATATCATCACCGGTCGGGCAGTTCATATCGATGGTCGATGTCGGTCCGAGTACGTAGAACGGAATGCCATAGTGCTTCGCAAGGATAGCCACTCCACTGGTTCCGATCTTATTCGCAGCATCGCCGTTCGCAGCCACACGGTCGCACCCGACGAAGCACATATCCACCCAACCATTCTTCATAACGAGACTTGCCATATTATCGCAGATCAGGGTTACATCGATGCCACCCTTCTGCAGCTCATACGCCGTTAATCTGGCACCCTGCAGCAGTGGACGGGTCTCATCTGCAAATAAATGGAAATTCATCCACTTTTCTTTTCCTAAGAAAAGAGGACCTAAGTCTGTACCATAACGAGACGTGGCGAGAGGGACTGCGTTGCAGTGAGTAAGTACACCTCAACAATCCTTAAGGAGCGTCATACCATGCTCGGAAATCGCCTTACACATCTCCATATCTTCCTGATGGATGGCCTTGCTTTCCTTCAGGAGGAGTGCCTTGATCTCAGCTACCGGCTTCTCCATATTATCAAGCACCAGTTTCTCCATGCGGTTCAGCGCCCAGCTTAAGTTCACGGCAGTCGGTCTCGAAGAGTTCAGATACTCCTTCTGTCTATGGAATTCCTTATAAAACTCTTCCTGATCCTCTGTTTCGATCTGATTCGCCAGCACATAGATCCCATAGCCTGCACAGATACCGATGGCCGGTGCCCCTCTCACCTTAAGCTTCTTGATTGCATCATACAGATCTTCCTCCGTATCCAGAACCAGAAACTCCTCCCGGTTCGGCAACTGTGTCTGATCGATGATGATCACCTTGGTTTCGTCCTCGTTCAAGCTTACATTCTTGACGCAGGTCACCTCGTTTAATGTTTCCATATCTATATTATACCTTTCTAACGCGCATTCTATTCCGACTGGCAGCACCTCGACGGCCACTGCCGTGCAACGCCTCCTGTCCATGTTCTACACTTTATATACCTTACAGAATGCACGTATCTTATATCCGTTTATCCACAGCGTTCACGAATCTTATCTGCCATATCCGGGTACTGTCTGCACAGTTCTTCGCAGTCGCCATGACGATACTCTTCCTGTCTGTATGCCGGTGCCATCGTCGTTCCGACGAGGCAGTAATGTCCACCCGTCTTCACTCTGGAGCCCTGCCATACACCACCCGGTACAACGATCTGAGGGCGTTCTCCCGCCTCCAGATTCGTTCCCAGCACAACGCACTCCGCTCTTCCGTCCGGATATAGGAGTAGAAGTTCTAATCCATCCCCCATATAGTAATGATAGATTTCATCGGATTCGAGCTGATGCATATGTGAAAACATGACGTCATCGAGAAGATAGTAGATAGCACTACTGATCTTTTTTCCATCTGCATCGTCAGCACCCTCGTATACACAGCGGTATAAGCCGCCCTCTCCATCCAGCGGTACAAGCTTCAACGCATCCGCAATCTGATCGATTTTTTCTTTCGTACTCATCATATCCTTACGCGATACTTACCCACTTCTCGCCATTGTCAGCACTCTCTAAAAGTGCATTGCAGATCTTTACGATCTCCATACCTTCCGTAAATGTCGGATATACAGGATTCTCTGATACCTTTCCTGCCTTGACGTCCTTATAGAACTCATTCACGAGGCTACGGAAGGTATCCATGAAACCGTTACCGAAGGCGAAGATCTCAGTATTGACACCCTGGTCTCTACGCGCAGTATGGAGCAGATTGTTGTCCTCGGAGTTCCACCATACATTTTCGTAATCACCGGTCACTTCGAGGTTGATACGGTTGACTCTTCCCTGGGAAATTTCCGAGAGAAGGACCGTTCCGATCGCACCATTGTCAAATTTCAGGTTGATCGCTGCGGCCATCTCAGAATTTACCTTTCTCGTCTCGGTTCTTCTGCCATGATCAGAATCCGGATACATCAAGTTATTCTCGACATATCTCTCCGGATAGAAACGTCCGAAATTTGCAGATACTGCCGTCACCTTACGACCGGAAATATACTGCGCGATATCCATCCAGTGGGTACCGATCTCTGTCACTGCATACATTCTTCCGGCGAGTACTTCATTATATCGCCAGTCGATCGGTGCCGGGAAACATGCGAACTGCTGTAAATAATTTCCATGAATCAGATTTACTCTTCCGAAATTCTCGGAGGAGACCACCTGTCTCGCCTTCTGACATGCCATGTGGAAGCGAACATTGAAATTGATGGCACAAACGACACCGACTTCCTTCGCCTTCGCCGCGAGCATTTCCGCCTGCTGATTATCGAAGCACAGCGGCTTCTCACAGAGTACATTTTTTCCATGCTCGAGAAGCTTCATCACCATCTCGAAGTGAAGATTTGGCGGTGTGCAGACATGCACTGTTGTGATGTCCTCTGTCAGTAGAATACTTTCATCGGTTCCATATCTTTCGATACCGAAGGTCTCCGCAAATTCCTTCGCTTTCGCCTCGTTGATATCAACGATCGCAGCGATCTCCACGCCGCTGGCCTTCAGTGCCTCTGCATGTGTGTGCGCGATATTGCCCGCACCCCAAATACCAGTCTTCATCTTTTGCCTCCACCTTTATCAAACTTCGACCTTAATGATACTCTCCAGCGCGATGCTGATCTCATCTTCTACTGCCTGCGCCATCTTCTCCGGATAGTGATCGAACTCTTCCGATCCTACAAACTCGAAGCATGGGCCATCCGCTGCGATGATGCAGCCGGCCTTTACACCTCGTACGGATGCGATGGTAAGGAGAACCGATGCCTCATTTTCCATCGCGAGTACGCCGGCCTGTGCCAGCACACGGTTATTCGTCGGAAGAATACCGGTATAGAAAAGACCGGAGGTCGTAATGATTCCACTATAGGTTCCCGGGTGAATCTCTGCGGCTGCCTTCTGCATCTCAAATACGACATCCATCGCTGCTACTGCCGGATAGGAAAGCGGTACAAACTGCGGTGTGATACCATCCTCACGGCAGGCAGCCGTTGCGATGATCAGAGATCCGGACGGCATATCCGTCTGTAAAGTTCCGCAGGTTCCCACACGGATGATAACCTTGGCACCACCCAGAATCAGTCCCTCGAAGCTGACAGAAGCACCATTTCCGCCGACACCATGGGAGGAAACCGTCACCGGAACGCCCTTATAGCTTCCGTTGTACGTCCAGTACTCTCTGCTTTTTGCAACCAGTTCTACATTATCGAGACGGCTTGCGATCTTCTCTGCACGATTCGGGTCACCGCAGACGATGACTCTCTCTGCGATCGTGTCATAAGGAATATCGATGATCGGTACAATTTTATCTTTCATGCTTCTGCTCCTTTATCAAGTTTTCGTGACAACTGCGTCACGAATCACGAACATATGTAACTACTTTATTTCTATAATGCGTACAGACTTTCCTGTACGCGTGTATGCACTTATGCTGCCGCAGCTCTCTTCCTATCATTCATCTTCTTACAAGAATAGATCACCAGTACGATGATCGTTACGATGTAAGGAATCGTACTGACAAGCTCGGTCGGTACACCCATATTCTGAATCGTCGGGTTCACAGCGAGGGCTTCAGCCGCACCGAATAAAAGGCACACAAGCATCGTCGAAAGCGGACGGTTTGCCCCCAACGAAGCTGCTGCGATGGCGATGAAACCACGGCCTGCGATCATGTCCTTTACGAAATAGGAAACATAGCCCATCGACATATAAGCACCACCGAGTGCCGCCAGCGCACCACTGAACGCCAGTGCGATATACTGGATTCTCGACACATGAATACCCACGGATTCCAACGCTTCTGGATTCTCTCCGCATCCACGGATATGAAGTCCCAGCGGTGTTTTATATAAAAACACACTGATCAACACGACGAGAAGGATAGCCACGTAAGTAAGAATATTATGGCCAGAAAGCACAGCACCCACGAACGGAATCTTATTAAGAAGCGGAATCTCCAAAGACGGGAGTACGCCACTCACCAGAGAAGATGAAATTCCCTTTTCACCGACCGCAAGATATAAGAGAAATACTGTCAGACCAGAGGCGGTCAGATTATACGCAATTCCCGTAATGATGGCATCCGTCTGCAGTCTGGTGATCAGAAAACACAATAACAGTCCGAGCGCGATGCCCACGAAGACAGCGCATAGCAGACCGAGGCCTGCATTGGCACCGAAAAAGGCACTGGAAAGCACACCGGTCAACGCACAGGTGAGCATCATACCCTCGATTCCGATATTCGAAACACCACTAAGCTCCGACATCAGAGAGGACAGTGATCCATACAGGAGAGGTGTCGTTACACGGATAATAGAAAACAGAAACGCTGTGGAAGTAATTACTTTGAATACATTCATCTTCTATCACTCTCCCTTCGCTTCTTTTACGATTTTTACGGTCATTTTCTTCTTATACTTTCCTAGGAAACCTGCAGCAGAGATCAGGATGATGATGACACCCTGAATGATGGAAACCACTTCATTCTGTACATCAGTATTTCGGCTCATAATATCTGAACCGATTCGGAGGTATGCGAGAAGAAATGCACCGATCGGCACAAACTTCGGGTTGAGACGTGCCACGATGGCAACCACGAGGCCATCCCAGCCATAACCAGAACGCCACTCCCAGTTCATACGCTGATTTGATCCGAGCATATATGCAGCTCCACCCAGTCCTGCCAGCGCACCACCGATCATCTGGGAGAGCATGATCGTCGATGTTACACCGATGCCTGAATACTTCGCGAAACGTCCGTTCTCACCACACATACGGATCGCATAGCCCCATTTCGTGTGATACAGAAAAATATAAGCAACAATCAGCAGTACGATAGCGATCACGAGACCGAAATGAATGCCCTTTGTGAATCGAAGAAGCTTCGCCGTCTCTTTAAACTTGAGCGAAACGACATGCGTACTCTTCGAATCCTTCATATATGTTTTCAGCAGGTAATCACCTACGAAAAACACGATGTAGTTCAGCATCAGCGAAGATACGATTTCATTTGCTTCGAATTTCAACTTGAGAATTGCCGGAACGAATGCGACGAGCGCTCCTGCAAGTGCACCGATCAAAAGGGCGACCGCAGCATGAATGCCTGCCCCCATGCTCATGAGTGTTGCGACGAGCGCCGCACATAAACCACCTACATAAAACATACCTTCGACTGCGAGGTTATAAACTTTCGTTTCTAAAATAAATGTAACCGCAAGTCCAGTAAACAGAAGTGGTGTCATCAGCTCGACGATACTTGCGAGATAACGCGTCGATGTAAATGGTGCGACAAAGAGCATATAGATAGCATTCCCCGGCTCTTTACTCACGAGAAAAATTACGACGATGGCACAGAGGACCGCAACGACGATGGCCAGAAGGGTTCTCAAAAGCTCGACTTTTCTTAACTGTTTCACCTTCTCACTTTTCAAAGCAGGCCCTCCTTATCTCCTCTTCCGACTGCTGCTTGACGCCCAGCATATAGTAGCCAAGCTCCTCCTCACTCAGATCTCGGGCCTTCGGGAAATACCCCGCAACCGTTCCCTGATACATCACGAGGATACTGTCGGCAAGCTCCAGAATCTCATTAAGATCTGCAGATACCAGAAGAACCGCACAGCCTTCGTCTCGGATCTCCACGATCTTTTTATGAATAAACTCGATCGCTCCGACATCGACACCGCGCGTCGGCTGATCCGCGATCAGTACGGATGGAGCGGTAGAAAACTCACGTGCGACTACTACCTTCTGCATATTTCCGCCGGAAAGCATCCCGATTTTATCCTGAAGGCTGTCGCAACGGATATCATAATCCCGCTGACATTTCTCTACCCAGGCCGTGATCTTCTTTCCATCCAGCAGTATGCCCTTATTAACGAGCTCCGTATCATAAATACTGGAAATCAGGTTCTCACGAATCGTTACGTCCAGAGCGGCACCATCCGCTGTACGATCCTCCGGAATATAGGATACGCCCTTCTTACGAATACTCTTCGTAGAACATCCCAGCACAGAACTATCCTCGATGCGGATATCGCCCTTCCCATTCTGGGCTGACTTCATACCTGTAATGATCTGGACCAGTTCTTCCTGACCACTACCTTCAACACCTGCGATTCCCACGATTTCACCAGCACGCACGTCAAACGAAACATCCTTCAGAATCAGTTTCCCCTTGTCATCCTTCAAATGAATATGACGTACAGAAAGCTTGACCTTTCCGGTCACGGCTTCCTTTTTCTCCACGTTTAGAATGATATCTCTTCCAACCATCAGACGTGAGATCTCTTCCATCGTCAATCCCTCAACCTGATAGGTACCAACACTCTTTCCATGGCGCATGATCGTAATACGTTCACAGATCTGCTTGATCTCATTTAACTTATGCGAGATGAAGATAATGGTAAGACCGGATCTTTTCAGTTTTACCAGCTGTTCGAACAGTTCTTCTGTTTCCTGTGGTGTCAAGACTGCTGTAGGTTCATCCAGAATTAACAGTTTGACATCTCTATAAAGTGATTTTAAGATTTCGACTTTCTGCTTTTTCCCGACTGACAGGTCCTTTACCTTTGCAGACGGATCTACATCAAATCCGAATTTCTCCGAAAGCTCTTTAACCGTTTTTACCGCTTCTCTCTGGTCCAGCATTCCGTGCTTCTTAGGTTCTTTACCCAGCACGATATTTTCGGCAACTGTTAAAGAAGGAATCAGTTTGAAATGCTGATGCACCATTCCGATTCCTTTCCCTAACGCGACGTCCGGAGATCCGATTTTGATCTCCGAACCGTCAAACTCTATACTACCTTCATCAGGTTGTTCAATGCCGAATAGAACTTTCATAAGTGTAGACTTTCCGGCACCATTCTCTCCCATCAGCGCATGTATCTCGCCTTTGTTCACCGAAAAGTCTACATGAGAATTGGCCAAAACTCCGTTTCCGTAAATTTTTGTGATATCCTTCATATGAAGGATTTCATTGGCTTTCTCCATGTTCTATCTTCTCCTTACGGCTGTACGCTCTCCTTCAGAGCAGCAACCTCCTCATCGGTCATGTCAAATGCAGTAGCTACAACGATCTTTCCATCGATGATATCCTGCTTTGCCTGTTCTACAGTATCTCTTACCTCCTGCGGTACGTTTGCCTGATACCATGCATTGTCTGTAATCTCAATACAGCCCTCTGCGATACCATAGATCTCACTGGAGCCAAATGCCAGATTACCTGCAATGTACTTCTCGATTGCCTTATCAAGAGAAACGTCTACGCGCTTCATGATAGATGCATAGATTGCATTTGCCTTTGCCTCATCACTTGAGAAAAGCTCTGACTGATCAGAATCAGTTCCGATTGCATGCTTTCCCGTCTCCTTTGCTGCATCCAGTACGCCGAGTCCTGCGCCACCAGCAGCCTGAAGAACAACATCTGCGCCACCGTTATACAGTGCAAGTCCAATTTCCTTACCCTTTGCTGCATCTGTAAAACTGCTCATATAGCCAGCGCTTACCTTAATATCAGGATTAACAGCCTGTGCACCTGAGATATAACCAACCAGCCAGTCATTGATCAGCGGAATGTCGAATCCACCGGCAAAGCCAAGAACGCCTGTCTCCGTCTGAGAAGCAGCGAGTACACCTGCAAGGTATGCACCCTCATAGCTCTTATAGGTAATGCAGTAAATGTTAGCGTTCGCGCCATCCGAGAAATCTACGCTCTCATCATAGAGAACGAACTTCTGATCAGGGTACTCTGCAGCAGCCTCCTGAAGCGGTTCTGCAATATTTACACCACCGGTAATGATGACATCCCATCCTTCATTGCATACATCATCAAGTGTTGCGGAGAACTTCGTCGTATCGGTCCCCATCTCGACAACCTTTGTCTCTGCACCGTAGTGCTCCTTAATCATGTCCATGCCTGCATTTGCAGAATCAAAGAAGGACTTATCACCTAAAGTTCCCGGAACCAAAAGAAGAATTCTCAGTGCTTCATCACCATCGTTCTCCTTTGCTTCCTCGGCTACTTTTGTTTCCTTGTTTTCTTCGGTAGGGGTAGTATTCTGATTACCACTGTTGCCACATCCAGCCAGTAAACTCATACACATAAGAAGTGTTAATACAGCTGCCAATACTGCTCTTACTCTCTTTTTCATAGTTCTCCCTTTCTTTATACACAGCAAATCATTCCCATTTCTTTTTTACAGGATGCTATGTATTCCTTGACATAGTCTTCTTCTGTGCGATCCACAATCAGTCGATCGATATCTTTAAGATCACACACCTTGCAAAACGCTCTGTCGGACAACTTATAATGGTCCATTAGAAAATACGTTCGCTGACTCGAGCGAATCATCGCTCTTTTTACTGCTGCTTCTTCACTGGTCGCATCAAAAATCTGATAATTACGATTGATTGCTTTCGATGATAGAAACGCTTTATCCACATAATAATTCGAAAGCATATTCACAGTCTCTATGCCTACCGTAGACAATGCACTTTTCCGTAAATGACCGCCCAACAGGATGACATCGGCATTCTCATGGTCTTTCAGCTCAACACAGATACTGATATTGTTGGTCAGTACAGTAACCCGCATATTTAGATATGGAACCATCGCGAAAATGGTACTGCTTGAATCCATCAGAATCGTATCCCCATCTTTGATCAAGGATGCTGCATAGCGCGCAATTCGCTCCTTTTCTTCGGCGTGAAACTGAACGCGTTCTTCCACCGAACCCTCCAGCGTTGCTCTCGGAATAGTTCTAGCCCCTCCAAACACCCGGACCAGTGCATTTTCCTCCTCGAGTTTCTTAAGATCTCTCCGGATTGTCATTTCCGATACCTGGAGATTTTCTTTCAGGACTCCGATTTCTGCAAATTCATGCTCCTGAACATATGCCGTAATATATGTTCTTCTTTCTTCGGACGTAAACTCTTTCATAATTACCTTCTTCCAATGCCTGTTTCTGCTTATTTTATCATTTCTGCTTTCCTGATCACCACCTTTTCTCTTTCGTCCACAGAATGTTGTTTTCAAACTTTACTTTGTAAGTTTATAACAGCCAATTTGAAAATGTCAATGTATATTGGTTCTTTCCATATGGCATATTTTTATAATCGGCTCATGAGCTTTTTACAGTGCCGCTACGTAGCACTTTTATTCATCGTATATCTGCATTTCATAGCATGCACTATCAAAAAAGCCGCCGATCGTATTCACGACCAGCAGCCCTCAGTTTATTCTTTTACCGCATATTCGCCCTCTGCGTTTTTCTCAAGCAGAGGCAGTTTACCCAGGACAATAATATCTTTACGTTCTGCAGCGTCTCCTTCTGCAAGAAGTGCCGCTTTCGCCACCACATTTGCTCCAGCAGCACGGGCCAGTTCTTCGAGCGCAGCAAGAGAATGTCCGGTGGAGATAACATCATCAACAATACATACGCGTTTTCCCTTGATTTTAGCGGCATCTAAGCCATCCAGATAGAGATGCTGCTCTCCCTCAGTCGTGATAGAATGCACAGGAACAGAAACCGTATCCTTCATATAAGACTTTACACTCTTCCGTACAACGATAAATTCTTTCAGTCCGAGCTGACGGCTAATCTCATAAGACAATGCGATTCCCTTTGCCTCTGCGGTTAAAACAACATCAGCCTCGCCAATTTTCTTCGCAAGCTCCGGAGCACATACGCTAATCAGCTCTGTATCACCGAGCACAACAAAGCTGGCAAATGCCATCTTATCGTCGATTGGAATGATCGGAAGCGTTCTCTCAACTCCACATACTGTAATCTTATAATTCTCCACCTTTTTTATCCTCCCTATGGAAATGTTCGTTTGTAACATATCTACATCATGTCTATAAACCTTTTTATTTCCCTTGTCCATAGGAATTCTTCACAAAGTCCTGCATTTTTGCAATATTCTCATCAGAAATACCCGCCGGCTTATTTCCGGTCGCTTCTATCATATAGCTGATCTGTGCTGTCATCTCAAGAACTTTCGCAGTTTTGAACGCCTTATCCATATCTGCACCGACACAAACCGCACCATGAGAATGTAGGAGGCAGGAATTGGACTTTTCCCCTAGAGCATCGGCACAGTTCTGAGCCAGTTTTTCAGATCCAGGTAATGCATATTCTGTACAACGGCATATATCACCTAGCGCCTGTGCCGCCTCATCGATAATCAGCGCGATATCCTTTCCCTGTGCGGCATATACCATAGAATACAGCGGATGTGTATGAATAACTGCATTGACTTCCGGACGTCTGCGATAGATTTCCAGATGCAGATCCTTCTCAATCGTCGGCTTACGCTTACCTTCTATGACCATTCCGTCCGGTTTGCAAACAACAACATCATCTTCTGTAATCTGATCATACAGCATCGCACTCGGTGTCAGATAAACGAGACCCGTTTCTGCATCACGGCAGCTGATATTTCCCCAGGTTTCCACCGTCAACCCTGAATTCGCCATGCGCTTACCAGAATCCACAATCAATTTTTTATAATTCATCACCTAACTCCCTTCGTATTGTACTCATTTTTTCTCATTCTATCATATCTTCAGGTTATTCCAAGGCCTCTGCTTCGGAATATCAAAAAAGACCGGGCTGTTTTCACAGTCCGGTCTTTATCATTTCATAGCTTATGCGTTTCTTTATATCACTTATACCACCGACTTCAGTCCGAGGGTCTTCTCGATCAGCAGCATAACACCGAGGGTAACCACCATCAGAAGTGTCGCAAGGGCAGCGATGGTCGGATCGAAGTGATACTCTACATAGCTCATCATCTCGATCGGGAGCACACTGACACCTGGGCCGGTCAAGAAGGCCGACAGCGATACGTTGTTGAAAGAGTTGATCATCGCCATGATCGATGCGGATGCGATGGCAGATTTGATGTTCGGCAGGATGATGTGGAAGAAGGAATACACCTTCGTCGCACCCAGACTGCCTGCAGCTTCCTCGATCGCGAAATCGAAGTTCGCGAGGCTCGCGGTTACCACACGCATAACGTACGGAATTCCGAGAAGTGTATGGCCGACCAGAAGGCTCGACATCACCGGAAGCTTCAGCATGTTCACTACGTAACGAAGCATCACGAAACCGAGAACGACAACCGGCACCAGTACTGGTGACAGGAAAACGGTCTTGATGGCGTCCTTTCCACGGAACGAATAACGGTTCAGCGCATAGGCTGCCGGAAGACCGAGAATCAGCGCGATCAGCGTCGAAACGATGGCGACGATGATCGAGGTCTGCGCTGCGGAGATGAACGATTTCATCGTCAGAACCTGTGCATACCACTTTAATGTAAATCCTTTGCCTGGGAACGTCAGATAATTGGTATCACTGAAAGAGGCCGCCATGATAATCAGAAGCGGTCCGATCAGAAAGACGTATACCAGAATGGTGATCAGCAGCAGGGCTTTATTCTTTTTCATTTCTTTCTCTCCACAGAGCAGCTTCACTGCTCATATACCATAAAGTTAGCGCTCTTCTCTCTTCCGCGTACGGTCATCCGCCGCTTCCTTCGAAGAGGAGAAACGCATCTGCCGCCCCAGCCCATCGGGATGGGGCACGCATAAGTGTAGATCTTACTGTACAGAGAACAGCTCGTTCCAGGAATTGATCCAGTCTGCCTTCTTCTCCATGATCATGGACCAGTCCGGAAGAATCAGGCTGTTTACCATCTCCTCACCATAGGTGAAGTTTGCTGCCTGCTCCTCAGTGAGCTCAACCTCAGTATTTACAGGAGAGTCAACGCCATCAAGCGCCTCTGCCTCCTGTACTTCCTTTGAAAGGTAGAAGTCGATGAATGCCTCTGCGAGCTCCTTGTTCTTGCAGCCCTTGGTGATGTTCAGCATGTTAAATCCAGCGAAGTTGCCCTCGGTCGGGTTTACCCATACATAGTCCGGGTTTGCCTGCTTCGCAGCGGTGTAGCTGTAGTCGAGTAATGCAGCGACGGAAGCCTCACCCTGATTCAGCATGGTGATGGTATCATTTGCAGAAGTCCAGGTCTTCACAACATTTGGCTTCAGTTCCTCGAGCTTTGCGAAGATAGCGTCATCGTCCTGACCTGGTGTCAGACCGAACGCAGCTGCGGTTGCATAGTAGAACAGCATACCGGAAGTGGTGGTGATATCCGGCACTGCAACACAATCCTTCAGCTCTGGATTCCAGAGATCTGCGAAGCTCTTGATCTCAACGTCGATCATAGAAGGATCATAGACGATGCCCAGACGGTTAAAGGTGTATGCAGGACCATACTCCTCACCCATCGGTGCCTTCGCAACATCATAGATAGAATCAAGGTTCGTGATCTTCGAACGATCGAGGCTATCGAAAATACCGTCATTTGCAAGCTGCGCTGCAAAAGAATCGCCGATGATGACAACATCGTAATTCTCCGGAGATTCCTCGATCTTTGTTACACGCTCAGCATTCTTACCAGTCTCTACAACGATCTTCGCACCGGTCTTCTCCATGAACGGATCATATACGTTCTTCTGAAGAAGCTCAGCATTGAAAGAAAATGTAGAAATCGTCAAGGTCTCGCCTGCGAAGTCCTGTGTTGCAGATGCGTCTGCAGCATCTTCTGCAGCGGCGGTAGTCTCTGCAGCGGCGGTAGTCTCAGCGGCAGCCGTAGTCTCAGTGGCAGCCGTAGTTGCAGCTGTGTTGTTGGATGATCCACAAGCAGCGATGGTGGTGCTCAGCATAGCAGCTGCAAGCACAAGGGATAATGTCTTTCTCATAATTTCCTCCACTAGATAATGATATGTCAAACGTCTTATAAGTGACGCCGAACCACATAGATACACGGTATATGGGCAATGCTTACATCCTATGTCCCCTCAATCGGTTCACGATGTCGGACGCGTACAAACACTTCCGACAGCCTATACCATCACGATTTTGTTTGCAGCGAGTGAAAGTACGATGTTCTCACCGACATCAAACAGAAGATCATTCGAAGTATTCACGATGAGCTCTCCGAGCGCGGTCTCGACATTATACTGCATGCGCTTTCCGAGATACGTGCGTACACTGACGCGGCCTGGCACTGCGTTTACCACATTCTCTCCTGCACTTACGACGAGGATATCATCCGGACGGATGCAGGCACGTGCTGTATCACGGCCTTCCTGTGGATGTGCGATTTCGAGGATGCTGCCATCCACGGCCTTCCAGTTCATACCTTCGCTGTGCTGCAGGTCGATGAAGTTCTCGAAGCCGACGAAATGCGCGATGAACTCGGTCTTCGGATGTGCATAAATCTCCTCCGGACGATCCAGCTGCTCGATGATACCGTGATTCATGATGGCTACCTTATCACTGATTGCGAAGCACTCCTCCTGATCATGGGTAACATAGATGGCAGTGAAGCCGAGCTCCTGCTGCAACTTACGAATCTCCACACGCATCTGTACGCGCAGCTTCGCATCCAGGTTACTGAGCGGCTCATCGAAAAGCATAAGATCCGGCTCGATGACCATCGCACGTGCAAGCGCAACTCTCTGTCGCTGTCCACCCGACATCTCCTTCGGAAGACGCTTCTCGAAGCCATCGAGATCGACCGTGTGAAGCATCTTCATAACACGCTCCTGAATCTCCGCCTCCGGCATGTTGCGGCGGCGCAGTCCGAAAGCAACGTTTTCGAAGATATTCATGTGCGGGAACAGTGCATAGCTCTGGAATACGAAGCCGAAATTACGCTTATGAAGTGGCACATGGGTGTAATCCTTCCCATCGAAAAGCATGTCTCCCTGCATCGGCTCGGAGAAACCGGCGATGAGACGGAGGGTCGTCGTCTTGCCACAGCCACTGGAGCCGAGAAGGCTGACCAGCTCACCCTTCTCGACGTTCAGATTCAGGTCTTTCAGAATGATGTTCTTTCCATATCCTGCGGTGATATTTTTTAACTCAAGTAATGACACGGTATTTCCTCCTTCGGGAAACAAGTGGATGCGTCCGCATCGGCTCTCTCGTATGCCGATACAGGCGACCTTTATCAGATGGCTCGGACGCCCGGGCTTCGCCGGCGCCGAAGTTTTCATTTCATCAGGCGAGCGGATTGACCTTGCGGCTCACACCATTTACGATCGTGGAAACGAGCATCGTAACGACAATCATGATGACCGCAACGACAGAAGCATTAACCCAGTCACCAAGACTCATGGCATACTGATAGATCATGGTTGACAGCACACGGGTGTCGGTACCACCGAGAAGCTGCGGCGTCGTGTACGCAGTGATGCAGCCGGTGAATACAAGCACAGAGCCTGTCACAAGACCAGACACGCTGAGCGGAAGTGTGATGCGCAGGAAGCTGCCGAATTTCGATGAGCCGAGGCTCTCAGCAGCAAGCGTCAGATCCTCCGGGATGCTCTCGATGACGCCGATCAGCGACAGGATCATGAGCGGAAGGAACAGCTGTATGAAACCGATGGTGATGGAAAATTCATTATAGAGAAGGCTGTGCGGCTTCGCAAAAACACCGATCGCCATCAGGAATTTGTTGACGATACCCTTCTTTCCGAGGATGACCATCCAGCTGAAGGAGCGGATGACCGGGCTCGTGAACATCGGAAAGACAGCAAACGCCATCAGCATGCCCTTGTTCTTTGCGAATTTCGCGATATAGTATGCCGCCGGATAGCCGAGCAATGCACACAGAATGGTGCTGAGAATGCTGAGCTTCAGACTGCGGACGAAGACCTGCTTAAAATAGGTACTCTGCAGAACGGTCGCATAGGCAGACATAGAGAAATCCCCCTGGTCCGGAAATACTGTTGTAAGCAGCAGTGAGCACAGCGGGATGAGCATGAACACCGCCAGAAACAGCACGCCCGGCAGGATCATGAAAAACCAGATATTCTTCTTAAAAAGTTGCACGATTACCCTCCAGTCAACGACCTCCTCGCAAAGGCCGCGGGTTTCCTCTTTTTCTTTCATTGACGCATCTCCCTCTTCGATGGAGTAAGGTTTCGTTCGATGCTGCAGGCTCGTTCATGGCCATATCTCATCCTCAGATACCGGAGATGTTTTCTATAATAGAAGTAAAAGATTTGTAAATAGTAAACGGGGTACTTTAAAACAACGATATTTATAGCATAGGAAACGGTCTGTTTCAAATCTTTTCTTGCATATTATTGTATCCAAACGATTTTTTTTAATTTCTCATTAAAAATATGTCAAAATAGCATCCGCGGAAGCCATGCACAGGCATAGCTTCCGAAATTTCAAATAATGTCCTTATATTTTTCCGCAGCCGCCATAAATGGCTTCATCTCTTCCACGAGATGCGCACGAATCTCCCCGAGGTCAAGCGTAGTGAGCTTTCCATGACGGACGACGATTTCACCGTTTGCAAACACCGTATCGACATTTGCTGCGTTTGCAGCGTAAGCCAACGCTGAGAACGGATTGTATACCGGGAACATGTTGACGGCATCGGTGGATACAAGCGTAACATCTGCGGCCATTCCCGGTGCGATGTATCCATAGTCCTTTCCATGCAACACCTCTGCACCGCCACGGGTCGCCGCTCGTACGATGGTACGTGCCGGAAACAGCGAGCGGTCATGATTTGCGGTTTTCTGCGCATTCGGAAACATTCGCATCTGATCAAACATCGACAGCGTGTTGCCGGACGATGGGCCATCTGTGCCGAGGCCAAAGCCGAGACCGAGCTGGCGGGCCCGTTCCATCGGCGCGACACCCTTGCCAGCCTTCGTGTTGCTGCAGATGCAGTGCGCGATACCGGCCCCACGCGCCTTCATGCGTTGCAAATCCTCTTCTGTCATATGTATGCAGTGCGCCGCAAGCGTATGCTCATCGAGTGCACCGATGGAATCCAGAAATTCGGTCGGTGTCATCCCCATCGTGCGGAAATGCTCCATTTCATAATCCATCTCAGATGCATGAAGCGTAAAGATCGTATCATACTTCACGGCCAGATCATGTGCTTCCCGAAGCTTCTCCGGCGAGAGCGTCGTCGTGCCATGTGGTGCGATGATTGGGTGGATACGCGGATGGTCTTCGCCGAGGTACTCCTCGAAAAAGGCTTTCTGATAGTGGAAGCCGCCGTACTCTATACTCGGACTGTCGCAGGTCTTCTGTCCGATCAGGGTCTCACCGAGATAGCCACGGATACCGGCCTTCTCACAGGCTGCCGCCACACGGTCCTCGAAGTAATACATATCGAGGAAGGTCGTGGTACCGGACAGAAACATTTCCGCGATGCCGTAAAGTGCCCCCCAGTAAACCAGCTCCGGCGTCATCGCTTCCAGCTCAAGCGGGAACAGAAACCGACGCAATCGATCCGGACAGTCGTCGCCCATCGAACGGAATGGCACCATCGATACATGACAGTGTGTATTGACGAAGCCCGGCAGCAGGATACCACCCGCACCGTCGATCGCTTCGTCCGCAGTAAGATCGGTCTGACCCTCTCCTAAATCTGCGATTTTTTCACCATCAAGGAGGATCCAGCCGTCGCGAAGCACGCGGTCAGCATCGTCCATCGTCAGGATGGTTACGTTTTTGATCAGTGTTTTCATATATGGTCGTATGCCTCTCTTCTCCTGCATTTCTTGTCACTACCTGCCGATGACGATCTTCTATATGTCGAAGACAGTGTCCGCGAACAGGCTTCACGCACGTCCTCTAAAATCATAGCACAATCCTACGCTTATCGGATGCGATCAGGGACAGGCTTCACGCATGTCCGCAAAGATCATAAACGATCGAGCTGAACAGCGTAATGCCGAGCGCGAGTACCTGCTCATCAAAGTCAAAACGTACCGTATGCTGTTCACTCGCCATATCGGTCATCGTACGCATATAGGTCGCCTGTCCGCCGTGGCTCTGGACACGGTTCATCATGAGAGAAATATCTTCAGATCCCCAGTTCTGTGCATTCGGTGTAGAGCTCACGCGGTACTGTGGGAGCTTCGTTTCCACAAGCTTCGCGATACGCTGCCACAGAGCTTCGTCACTGTGCTGGGACTCGCCGCGGCCCTCGATCTTCATCTCGCACTTGCAACCGTTCATCATACCTGCGCCCTGACAGATCTGCTCGGCCTGCTGCATCATGTAGTTATTGATCTCGGTCGTCTCACCACGCACTTCGATTTCCATCTTCGCGCGATCCGGGATGACATTGCGGCCCGTACCCGCATGAAGTGTTCCGACATTGACGCGGGTGATACCGGCGGAGTGACGCGGAATCGCGTAGAGCCCGAGGCTCGCCTGCGCCGCCGCAAGAAGCGCATTCTGTCCGCGCTCCGGAAAGCCACCTGCATGTGCTGCTGTACCCGTGTAATATACATCATATTTCGTATTCGCAAGAGAACCATAGGTGCCCGGCGTGATGTCTCCATCATCGAGCGTGCCGGTCGGCGCGATATGATTTCCAATCAGGTAGTCGACATCATCGAGATGACCATGCGCCACAATCGCTGCCGCACCACGGCCGCCCTCCTCGCCCGGCTGGAAAATGAGCTTAATCGTACCGTGCAGTTCCTCACGATGCTTCATGAGAAGCTCTGCCGTACCGAGGCCGATCGTCGCATGTGCATCATGGCCGCAACCGTGCATCATTCCAGCATTGACACTCGCGAATCCCTCACGTGTCGGACGATGCGTCTCCTCCGGGCACTCCATCATGCCGAGCGCATCGATATCGAAACGAAGGGCGACTACCGGACCAGGACCGCAGTCGAGAATACCGATGGCACCAGTAAAGCCCTCTCGAAGATCCGGTGTCAGTTCATCTTCCGATACGCCCTGCTGCAGCACCGCCGCTGCATGTGTCGCCATGATTTCCGCGTCCGGAAGTCCGAGTCGTGCAGATTCCAGGCAGACCTCTCGCCCTGTCAATACCTGATACCCGAGCGCACGAAGTCGTCGTACGATGATCGCCGTCGTACGCATCTCCAGCCAGCCCGTCTCCGGATGCTTGTGAAGATCTCGCCGAAGCGCCACTGAATGCGGCTGCATCACCGCAGCCTCTGTGGCAAACGCCTGATAGATGTTGTTCGTTTCTGTTTCCATGGTTTCTCCTATGTCTCTCATGCACGCATACTGCATCGCATCGATTCCTTTCGTGCTTTCGTTCGATTCGCGTTTGATTTTCAGGTAAATCTTTGATTTCCGCACACTTGAATGCATTTCACTTGCACTTCTCGTCCGGCTTTGGTACGCTTGCTCCGTTATACATGCACGTTATACCTGCTGTCGATTTACGATAAGACAATCAATATATGTCTCATGTGAAATAGTATAGTAAACAGAAGTAAAAAACGCCAGCAGATAAAGTGAACGTCGTGATTCGACGTGATCACCCTACATAATACATATTCAGTCGAGCCTTCGAGCGACGGTGCAGGGAGCACAGTACTCAAAGCTCGAAGAACGGCTGAACCGTAGTTCTGTAAAACTGGAGGAATAATTTATGAAACGACTTCTCATCATCGGTTCCACCTGTGTGGATGTAATTCTTCGACTCGACCATCTGCCGACGACCGGCGAGGACATGCATCCGGTGCAGCGTTTCGCGATGGGTGGCTGTGCATATAATGTAGCCCAGGTACCGAAGGCCTATGATGTCGACCTGCGTTTCCTGACACCGATCGGTGACCATGGTGTATTCAGCGATTTCGTGCGTAAGCATCTGGAGCATGCCGGCTTCCGTGGTCCGATCACCATCCCAGATAGCGAGAATGGATGCTGCTACTGTCTCGTCGAGCAGAGCGGCGAGCGAACCTTCCTCTCTGTGCATGGCATCGAGTACAGTTTTCATGCAGAATATATGGATGCCTTCGCTGGCGAGCACTTCGATTACACGTATATCTGTGGACTCGAGGTTGAGGAAAAGACCGGCGGCGAGCTTGTGGACTGGCTCGAGGCACATCCGGAGATAGTCGGCACCGTCGTGTACGCGCCGGGACCACGTGGCATCGCCGTTGACGCAGAGCGTACGGCACGCATCCTGGCGATGCACCCGATTCTGCATTTGAACGAACAGGAAGCTCAGGCACTGGCCGGAATGAATGCAAACGCTGCACTCTCCGGCACCGATGAGGATACTATCCTCGAAGCTGCGACAGCACTCCATGAAACGACCGGAAACTTGGTCATCGTCACCCGTGGAGCGGATGGCGTACTTTGGCTTTCTGCAGATGGCTCTGTACACAACGCTTCATCCGTACCTTCGACCGTCGTTGATACCATCGGTGCCGGCGACTCCCACTGTGGTGCAGTCCTCACCGGTCTCGCCCTCGACTGGACAGAAGAAGACACCATGCGGTTCGCAAATCAGGTGGCTTCAGAAGTCGTTTCCCAGGAAGGCGGCGCGTACATCCGGCGCTGACCGCCTTCTTCATGAAGGCCGAGAGAATCGGTACACTTATCTCCTCTCGCATCGTCATAGCCTTCTCCATAAGCACTGAGAAGATTTTCTGTCCGGTTATGGCGGACCGCAACTTCGCGAACATATCAGTATAGTCAACGCAGGTGGAACCACTCCATCTGCGCTTCTTTTTTAGTCAAAAAAGGATGCCACGTATGTGACATCCTCCATAGCAACTATAGTTTATGATTACTAGGACATGATTATTCCAGTTCAAACGCGCCGGTGTACAGCTGATAGTAGCTGCCCTTCGCCGCGATGAGCTCGTCATGCGAGCCACGCTCGATGATGCGTCCATGGTCGAGAACCATGATGACATCCGAGTTCTGAACTGTACTGAGACGGTGCGCGATGACGAAAACCGTACGTCCAGCCATCAGCGCATCCATGCCCTTCTGCACCACTGCTTCGGTATGTGTATCGATGGAGGAGGTGGCCTCATCCATGATCATGACCGGCGGATCAGCGACGGCAGCACGTGCGATGGAAAGCAGCTGGCGCTGGCCCTGTGAAAGGTTTGCACCATTCGCAAGCAGCATCGTGTCATAGCCTTTCGGCAGTCGACGGATAAAACTGTCCGCGCCTGCAAGCTTCGCAGCGGCCATACAC
>CAKQWR010000009.1 GCA_934279105.1 uncultured Oribacterium sp.
CTCTGTGCGATGCATGCGGAGGTGGTGGCTGCCTATACGCCGCTTCTGCGAAATTATCTTGTGGCGGAAGCATTCGCTACCCTCTTGATTCCCGGCTGTACGCTGCGTGATATGATTCTTCAGCTCGAGTGGATGATCCTGGAGTATGTACTGATCATCCATGCCATGGTACTGCAGATGCTCTGTGAAAAGGATAGTCCTCTCACGTATCCGAAAGCGCGGGAACTACTGATTCTGATTGCACGTATGACCGGTTATGATGGGGATGAAATCGAGGATTATCTACGGGAAAGCTTCGAGAATCCGATCTGGCCGTGGGGATATGCGGATTATCTGCTTGCGTAGGCGTGACATGGTGGAGGCGTATAAAAACGGCTTCCATCACGTTCGATGTGCAGCTCGTTTCGATGGGCGTACAGCAGTTTGATCAAGTCGATTCACAGAATCGATGTATATACAACGAAATATATGACCTTTTTCATCCATTACGATCTACGAAGCGTAATGTGATGACAGGTACAAAACAAAGGAGTTTTGAAGATGAAAAAAATTGCGATTATCGGTTGTGGCTTCCTCGGAAACATCATCGCAGATGCGATGAAAAAGGGCTTACTGAATGACTATACCCTCGTGGGTGCGATGAGCCATAAGAAAGAATCGGCAGAGAAGCTCTGTGAAGGCCTCGGCGGCGAAGCTGTCGAAACACTGGACGCACTGCTGGCGCTGAACCCGGATATGGTGATTGAGACCGCATCGGTTGCGATGGTACGTGAATCCTGTATTCCGACGCTTGAGCATGGCGCAAGCTTTATTCCACTCTCTATCGGTGCATTTGCAGATGCAGAATTCTACCAGAAAGCGCAGGATGCAGCACGTGCACATAACGCACATATTTATATCCCGCACGGCGCAGTCGGTGGCTTCGATGTGCTGCAGACCATTGCCTTGATGGCCGAGGCCGGAAAGCAGGAAATCAAGGCTGGTATCGAGACTCGTAAGGGTCCGAAGTCGCTGATGAACACACCGGTCTACAAGGATGAAATGGCAGGCGAGGATGAAGTCGAGGCATTCTATGGCACCTGTCAGGATGCCATCGCACTCCTTCCAACGAAGGTCAATGTTGCCGTCGCGCAGTCTCTTGCAACCATCGGACCGGAGAAGGCAACCGCACGTATCACCTCGGTGGCGCAGTTTATCGGCGATGACCATAAGATTACCGTCGAGACGGATGGCCTGAAGGCAATCGTGGACATCTATTCCAGCACCTCTGCCATCGCCGGCTGGTCGATCGTAGCGCTGCTTCGGAACCTTAGCAATCCGGTTTCGTTCTTCTAAGCCAGCGTAAATACGACGAACAGAGCATCGAGGTTCTACTCGTCCATCGAATACGAAAAAATAAGGAAACAGAGAAGCTGTCTGTTGATAATTTTATAGGGAGTAAGTCATGAAGAAATTTAAGAAACTTGTATCCATCGATAAGGTGGCACTGACCGAGAAGGGAATTCGTGAACTTAAGGAGTATGCAGAGAAAATCGAACTTGCGCAGGATATTCCGGAGAACGATGAGGAAATCGTTCAGCGCATCGGTGATGCAGATGCGGTACTTCTGTCTGCAAATTCACGTCTCGAAGCAGATGTTATGACGCAGGCACCGAACCTTCGCTATGTCGGTATGTGCTGCAGTCTCTACAGTGAGGAGAGTGCCAATGTTGATATCCCGTATGCACGTGCCCATGGCATCGAGGTGAAAGGCATCCGTGACTACGGTGATCACGGCGTCGTAGAGTATGTGATCTACCAGCTCGTAAAGCTCCTTCATGGCTATGAAGGCAGAATGTGGAAGTCTGCACCGATGGAAATCACCGGTTTGAAGGTAGGCTTCGTTGGTCTCGGAACTTCCGGCGGTATGACTGCAGATGCACTCCACTTCCTGGGCGCGGACATTTCCTACTTTGCACGTGCAGAGAAGCCGGAACGAACCGCACAGGGCTACCATTTCAAAGATCTGAAGACCCTGCTTGCTGAATCGGACGTGATCATCACTGCACTCAATAAGAATGTTATCCTGCTTCATGAAGACGAGTTCGAAGCACTGGGCAGTGGCAAGATCATGTTTAACACTTCCATCGGACCGGCGGCAGATATGGAGCCACTGAAGAAGTGGATCGATCATCCGGAGAACATCTTCTGCTGTGATACGAAGGGCGCCATCGGCGAAATCGCGGACGAAGTGATGGCATATCCGAATGTATACTGCATGAATGCAAGTGCCGGCATGACCTGCCAGGCGTATGAGCTTCTCAGCCGAAAGGTGCTCGATAATATCAAGAGCGTTCTGGAAGCCTGAACTCGAAAACCTCAGGCCTCACGGATAGAACGCGTCAGTGTGTTTAAAACCATTTTCTTGTCGGCGGACCAGAGCGGTGCGAGCAGCAGTCGCTTTGGTCCGTCGCCGGTTAAGCGATGAATTACGATGTCCGCTGGCAGGAGCTTCAGGCACTTCACGACGAGTGCACAGTACTCGTCCAGTGAGAGCGTTCGGAAGGGTTCCGCCATATACATTCGTCCCAGCTCGGTGTTCTTCAGAACATGAAGGAGCTGAAGCTTGATGCCATCGAGCAGTGGATTCAGTGCGCCGAGGTAACGGATGGTCGCGAGCATGTCGTCTTCTGTTTCCCATGGAAAGCCGAGAATGACATGTACGATGACGGTGAAGCCAGCGGCTTTCAGGCGATGGTAGGCATCGGCAAATACAGGGAGAGGATAGCCTCGATGGATGCGTTCAGCCGTTGCTTCATGGATGGACTGGAGGCCGAGTTCGATCCAGATATCCTTTCCGGATTCGTCGCGAAGTCGCTGAAGCATGGCAAGCATATCGTCCGGAAGACAGTCGGGCCGCGTTCCGAGGGAGAGAGCGACGATTTCCGGCTGTGCGAGAGCTTCCCTATAGAGCACTTCGAGGCGCTCGACCGGACCATAGGTGTTGGTGTAGGACTGGAAGTACGCGATGTACTTCTGTTCTTCCGCTGTTCGGCATTTCGGAAGCTTCGCCTGCACACGCTCTTTCGCGAGGCGAAGCTGTTCCTTCACAGGCAGAAGAGGGGTCGCAAAATCACCGGACCCACCCTCTGAGCAGAAAATGCAGCCACCGTAGGAGAGTGAGCCGTCACGATTTGGGCAGGAGCAGCCGGACTGGAGCGAGAGTTTATAGACCTTTGTACCATATTTTTCTTTAAGATGTTCGGATAATGTTATAATCTTCATGTGGGTAGTATAGCATTTGAACGGGAGGAGCGCGACATGCGCAAAAAATCAATCTGGGTCGGGCCTTGGATTGCGATCCTTTTACTAATATGCAGCACGGGAGCACTGGTTGCACGCTATGTGCATCTGATCACGGAAGAGGAGAAGCGAGAAGGAAACGAGAAGAGCTATCGCTATCATGTGGCGATGATCACAAATGATCAGGATGTTCCGTACTGGGATCAGGTCTATGCGGGTGCACAGGCACAGGCAGATACCTATGACACATTGATCGAGCGTGTTGGGGCGAATCTTCTGGAGTCGATGTCGGTTGCGGAACAGCTGGAGATGGCGCTCTATAGTGATGTTGATGGTGTGCTGGTATACCCGGAGGACAATTATGAGGTGCAGTGTGCCATTAATAAGGTGGTGGCAAACGGCGTTCCGGTGATTACGATGCAGCGGGACTCGAGCAGCAGTCATCGGCAGGCCTTCGTAGGCATTAACGACTATTTTCTCGGACAGGAGTATGGTCGGCAGATTCAGAAAAGATCCGATGACGGAAATCATGTCATCACGATTTTGTACCCGGGCAGTACCTTCGGCGCCGAAAGCCGAAGATGGTTCCTGCAGGGACTCAGCAGTACGCTCGATGCGCAGAAGTATGCGATTTCGAGCCATATCATCCTGGAAAATGATGGACTCTCAAATGCAGAGTTTACGATTGATAATATCATCGAGGGTACAAATAACGAAATCGCTCCGGATATCATGATCTGCCTGAATGATACGATTACCGAGGTTGCGTACCGCATCGTCGAGGACCGTGGTGCAGAGGGCATCGTGCAGATCGTTGGAGGAAGTATCTCGGATACCATTATCGATGGTATCGAGAAGGGCGGAATTTCTTTCACCATCACCCCAAATCCGGAAGACACCGGGCGGAAGGCCTTTCAGGAGCTCGAGCGTTACGTCCAGCATGGCGTCGCGAATTATGCGAGCACCGTCGAACTGCAGGTTATCACGCCAGAAAATGTCGCTGCATATCGGGATGATGCGGCCAGTGTAGATGGGGTAAAGATCGCCCCAGGCGTCGGTATCGCTGCAGCAGAGGAAAATCCGGATATCCGGGCGGGTGCCGATATGGGAGAGCCGGCATTGACCGAAACCGAGGAGGTGGACGCATGAAAAAGACGAAGCCACGTTTTATGCAGTCACTCCAGACGCGTCTCATGGTGCCGCTGATGCTGGTACTGTTCCTCATTATTATGGTCAATGTCGGCATGTTTCTGCGTGTGAACCGTTCGATCGACAATCTGAATACGGTATACAGTACGAGTGTGGAGATCACACGCTACGGCAATACGCTGAATGGTCTGCAGAAAAGTTTCACGGAGTATGTGAATACACATAGTGATGAAGCCCTTCGGGAGTACCAGGACTGGCACCGGGAACTGGAAGCGATGGTGCCATCCGATGAGATTCCCCTCACGGATCGTCCGACACGCATCCTCGAGAAAAACATTCGCAGCATGACGCTGAGCTATCTTGCGCTGATGGATGCGTCCGTGGCGAAAAAGAATATGGACAATGCATACTATCAGAATGATTATCTCGAAGCCAGTAAGGTATATAAATACCTGGTTACGAATATTCGCGCGCTGGATGTGTTGCGTTTCCAGAATAACTCGGAGAACTATGAGACGGTATATGCGTCTCTTCGAACGCTTGAGCAGTTTATTCTGCTTGCGCTGATTGTGATGTCCTGTGTGCTTCTGCTGCTGGTATCTCTGTTCCTTCGAACCATCATCCGCCCGCTTCGTCTTTTGGCAGAGCAGGCAAGGGAGGCAGAGGCCGGAAATCTCGATGTGAAAATCAGCGCGTCGCCTTATCATGATGAGGTCGGTGTGCTGGCGGCTGCCTTCGAACAGATGCTGCAGGCGATACGGCAGAATATCCTGGAAATTCGAGCGCATGCGGAGCGGGAGCTCGAGATGAAGGAGAAGGAGCTTGTGACAGCGAATCTCCTGAAGGATGCGGAGCTGAAGTTTTATCAGGCGCAGATCAGCCCACATTTCCTCTTTAATACACTGAACGCTGGGCAGCAGCTGGCGATGATGGAGGGGGCGGAGAGAACCTACAGCTTCATGGAGAACACGGCAGAATTCTTCCGCGGTCAGCTGCGGAATAACGGTAGTGATTCTACGATTCGTGATGAAATCGAGCTCGTGGAGAACTATATGTACATCATGAATGTACGTTTCGGCAACGAATACAAGGTCGTAAAGAATCTGAATGAAAAGCTTCTGGGAACCCGCTTTCCAGGCATGGTGTTGCAGCCGATCGTCGAAAATACGATTCATTATGCTTTTCCTGAGTGGCCAGAGGAAAAGGAGAAGAAAATCATCCTTCGCGTCTATATGGAGGATGGGCAGGTGGTCGTCGAGCTGCAGGATAACGGTATCGGCATCACGGAAGAGAAGATTCGGGATATCATGACCGGATCGGTCACCCCGACGCAGGTTGGTGAGAGTGCACGACCACAGGGGAATGGTGTCGGTCTTCGCAATGTGAGAGAGCGTCTTAAGCTGTTTTATAACCGGGAGGGTGTGTTCTGTATCGATTCCGAAGGCGAGGACGGCGGCACACGCGTCCGAATCATCGTGCCGGAAGAAGCGAATGAAACACATGCATGATGCGGCCATGATGGCAGTACGTCGCATAGCGACGCTTCCGATAAAAGAAAGAAGCGGATGTATCAACGTTTAATAAAGGAATGGAAGAACAGAAATGTATAAGATTCTGATTGCGGATGACGAGGGCATCGTTCGCGAATCCCTGAAATTTATCATCGATAAGGACTTCAGCGACTGCGAGATTTATCTCGCCAAAAGTGGGCGACAGGCCATCGAGCTCGCAGAGGAAAACCGACCGGATATCGCACTGCTCGATATTCAGATGCCGGGCATCAACGGGCTGTCGGCACTTCGGGAAATCAAAACGATGAATCCGAAGATTCGCGCCCTGATTCTCACCGCCTACGATAACTTCGACTATGCGAAGGAAGCACTCGAGCTTGGCGCGACGGACTATATCATGAAGCCGATTGACCGAAAGAAAATCGTCGAGGAGCTTACGAAGCTGATGCATAGCATCGATGAGGAGCGGCGTAAACGGCAGGATGATCTCAATATCCGCGAACGTATGGAAGCTGTCGTGCCGATCATCGAGAACGGCTTCGTGCTGAGTCTGATCATACAGAATGAGTACGGATATTCCGGCTCACAGTATCGCTCACTGCTGAACCTCACAGAGGAGTATGGATTTATCACGGTATTCGAGTGGGGCGAAGGCTTCGAGAAGGATGCACCGGGAAATCCGGTCGGCGCGAGTGTTCGGGCTCAGAAATTTGCTGCGCAGATGGGCGGGCAGATTCGTATCTTTTTCAAGGCCTATCTGTCCGATATCATGGGGAACAAACTCATCGCAGCGATTCCATGGACGAATCTGGAGATGAGCTACCAGGAGCGTCTTCGTATGATCGAGCGTATGCGTTCCCTCGTGACCTCACTGAAGGAAATGGTCGGCATTGATTTCAAGGCGGGTATCGGATCCGTTGAATCCTGGGCGGATATGTTTGACAGTTATCAGGAAGCACTGAATGCGCTCCGGCATGGCGTGCGAAAGGTGACCCACATCGATGATCTCCTGGTTCGGAACGATGCATCGAAGCAGCAGGCGAGCCTGCGTCGAACGATGCTGGAGGCTATCCGACGAGGAAGCGAAGCCGATACCCTGCGAGAGAGTGAGATGCTTCTCGCCTGGTATATGGATCCTCGAAACTGCACACAGACCGATGCGCAGATGTCACTGCTCGAAATTCTCCTAGAGGGACGCCGTATCGTCTCGGAGCAGGGAAAAGAACCGGGTACAAATGTCGGGAAAGAACTGATGCAGGCGACACGGTCAGAGGATATTCGCCAGATTTTTATAAACGGAGCACTTAGCCTCGCGCGGGAAATCGCAGAGAACAATCCAAAACAGGACAGCGTCATCACGAAAGCACAGGAGTATATACGACAGAACTTTACGAAGGATATCTCCCTTGAGATGGCAGCGCAGCAGGTGAATGTGAGTCCGTATTACTTCTCGAAGCTTTTTAAGGAGGAGACCGGCACGAATTTCAGCGACTACCTGACGGACCTTCGTATTCAGAAGGCGAAGAACCTTCTCAAGCAGGATCCGGACCGGAACATCAAGGAAATCTCCATCGAGTCGGGCTACAGTAACCCGAATTATTTCTCGCGTATCTTCAAGAAGGTCACCGGCATGACACCGACCGAGCTCCGGGATTCACTATCAGTATAAAGATGGTAAGATTCTGACAGGGGCATCGGATGACGGGCAACAGAAGCCATACGGAGAGTTCACCGAACTCGTAGTACTGCGCTTCTGTTGCCCGTCATCCGATGCCTCTTTGCAGGATAGCACAATTTCGTGACAAGATTGTGCTATCCTTTTTTTGTTTTCATAAAAAAGTAAAAATGGTATCCGGCGTTCACAAGTAAGTGCTAGCTGTACTGCGTTAAACTTATGACAGATTCAAGAAAGGGGGATCTTTTCATGGGTAGTTTTTTGCAGGCAATTGCAAATGGACTTATGATCGGCGGTTTCTATGCCATGATGGGTATGGGCCAGAATGTCATCTTCGGTGTTATGAAGATCATTAACTTCTGTCACGGCGAGATGCTGATGGTAGGTATGTATCTTACCTTCGTGCTCTGCAGCCTTTTCGGCTTAGATCCGTATATGGCGGTTCCATTTGTTGCGATTCTTATGTTCTGCATCGGTGCAGTGATTCAGTCATCACTGATTACACCATCACTTGGAACCAAATCTTTTACCAACTTATTATTCCTGACGGTAGGTCTCGGAACCTTACTGTCGAACCTGGCACTGGTTATTTTCGGATCATCCTTCCGTACGATCACCACCTCGTATTCCAGTAATACGGTGCAGCTCGGACCGGTTACGATGGCACTTCCGAAGCTCATCAGCTTCATCATCACCATCGTCATCACCATCCTGCTGTTTGCGTTCCTGAAGTATACGACACTTGGTAAGCAGATTCGTGCGGTTTCTCAGAACCCGATTGGCGCAGAGGTTGTCGGAATCAATGTGAAGCGTATCTACATCCTCGCGTATGGCCTCGGTGCTGCACTTGCCGGAACCGCAGGCGCTCTGCTGACACTGTTCTATGTACTGTCGCCGACGGCAGGCTCGGTTTTCTCATTCCGTGCGTTGATCGTCGTCGTTGTCGGTGGACTCGGATCGATCCCGGGCGCGCTGCTCGCAGGTATCCTTCTCGGATTGCTCGAGACCATGGTTTCACTTCTCGTGAGCCCGATGTATAAGGATCTGATCGTATTCGTTACCTTCATCGTCATCCTCGTTGTCCGTCAGAATGTTATCGCAAGGAGGAAGTAAAATGGCAAACGAAAAAACTATGAACATTCGGCCGGAGGATATCCAGGCCAGCAATCGTTACCATCGGAATGTGGCCATCGTCATCGGCCTCTTCCTCGCCGTTCTTCTGATCATCCCTGCGTTCTTTAAGGATATGCCGTATATCATGAATGTTTTCATTCTGGTATTCTATATGACGACGCTTTCGATGGCATGGAACCTGCTCGGTGGTATGACCGGACAGAATTCCCTCGGTCATGCAGCATATATGGGACTTGGTGCGTATGCCTGCTGTCTCCTGATGACGAAGACTTCGGTCAATCCATGGCTCTGCGGCATCTTCGGTATGATCGTGGTTGGACTCGTATCCGGATTCATCTTTTATCCTTGTTTCATCCTCCAGGGTCCATACTTCACGCTTGTAAGTATCGCCTTCGGTGAGGCCATCCGTCAGTTCATTCTGAACTGGGATTTTGCGGGTAAGGCCATCGGTATTTCCCTTTCCTTCGGAGAGGATTCCTGGGCTGAATTCCGTTTTATGAGTAAGGTACCGTACTATTATGTGGGTCTCATCATGCTGATTCTCACGTACATCTTTATGAAGAAGATCGACCGTTCGAAGCTCGGCTTTGCACTGAAGACCATTCGTGAGGATGAGGATACGGCAGCCGCCATCGGTATCAACCCGATTAAGTATAAGGTCATCGCCGTTGTGATTTCTGCGATGGTCGCTGGTATGGTCGGTTTCTTCTATGCAAGCTATAACCGTTACATCGATCCGGATCTGATGCTTCAGACCTACTCGGTCGAGTCGGTACTTCCGGCGGTCGTCGGTGGTGCATCCTTCGTGGAAGGCCCACTCGTTGGTGGTGGTATCATGATCACCCTTTCCGAGTTTCTTCGAAACGAATTCGGTGCGATCCTTCCGGGCATCAACCTGATCATGTATGCAATCGTGCTGATCCTTGTGATCCGTTTCCGTCCGTCCGGACTGCTCGGCTGGTACATGGACAGCAAGTTTAAGAAGTGGGTAGACAATGTAGTCCTCAAGAAGCCTTCTCGTGAGGTGCTCGAGGCTGCACAGCTCGCCCGGGATTATAAGAAATTAGGTAAGGAGGCATAATTATGGCAGAACAGTCCATCATTGAAGTTCAGCATATCACGAAGCGCTTCAAAGGTCTGACCGCCGTGAAGGATGTTTCCTTCGAGGTCGCAAAGGGAAAGATCACCGGTATGATCGGACCAAACGGTGCCGGAAAGTCTACCACCTTTAATATGATCTGTGGTTACTATCCGCCAACCGAAGGGAAGATCCTCTATAAGGGTATCGATATTACAAACAAGCCGGCATATGAATACACGAAGATGGGCATCGCCCGCACCTTCCAGATCATGAAACCGCTGAAGAATCTGACGGTGCTGGACAATGTAATCGCATCGTCCTACTATGGCACGAAGCCGGCGAAGAACGCCATCGAAGCACGTGAAAAGGCACTGGACATTCTGAACTTCACCGGTCTTTATGAAAAGCGTCATGACCTTTCGAAGGACATGGGTACTCCGGATCAGAAACGTCTGGAGATGGCGAGAGCCCTCGCGACGAATCCGGAGATGCTCTTCCTCGATGAGAACATGGCTGGTCTTAACCCGACCGAGACGGATGAGGCGATTCAGCTCATCCGTCGAATCAACGAGAGTGGTGTGACGATCTTCCTGATTGAGCACATCATGAAGGCGGTTGTCAGTCTTTGCGAGGATGTGATCGTACTTCATCATGGTGAGAAGATTGCCGTCGGCACACCAGAAGAGGTTATGAACGATCCATACGTTATGGAGGTTTATCTCGGACAGAAGAAGGAGGACGCACATGCTTAAGGTGGAAGGTTTAACAGCAGGCTATGGCTCCCTGAAGATCATCTGGGACGAGTCCTTCGAAATCAGAGATGGTGAAATCGTCGCCATCCTTGGTTCAAACGGTGCCGGTAAAACCACCACGGTTCGTGCACTGACCGGTATGATCAAGCCATCCGCAGGTTCCATCGTATTCAATGATCAGGAACTTATGGGAAAGAACTCCCGTGTTATCCTCGACAGCGGTATCGTACAGGTGCCGGAGGGACGTCAGCTCTTCACCGGTATGACCTGTCTCGAGAACCTCGAGCTTGGCGCATTTAATAAGACGCTGAAGGCACATTTTCAGGAGAATCTCGAGAAGTGTTACAACTGGTTTCCGAAGCTGAAGGAGAGAGCCGGTCAGATTTCCGGAACTCTTTCCGGTGGTGAACAGCAGATGGTTGCCGTCGCTCGTGCACTCGTAGGTGAGCCGAAGCTTCTCATCCTCGACGAGCCGTCTCTCGGCCTCGCACCAAATATCGTCGATGATATCCTGAAAGTAGCACAGGAGCTTGCGAAGACCGGCGTTTCCGTGATGCTGGTAGAACAGGATATCACGAAGGCACTCGCGGTTGCTGACCGCGGCTACGTTATCGAGAACGGACGCATCACACTGAGCGGAACCTCCGCAGAGCTGAGCGCGAACGAGCACGTAAAGAAGGCATATCTCGGTATTTAAACAGTTTTTGACATCCTGACGTATGAGGGGTGCATAGAGTATGCGCAGATTCATCCGATACCAAATAAAACATATAGAATCTGCGCCGTGCATGTAGGCATTGGCTTCAGAATCAGGATGTGTACAATACACATCAAGGAGGAACATTATGAAACTCAAGAAACTTATTTCCGCGTTCATGGCTGTAGCGATTACAGGCTCGATGCTTGTCGGCTGCGGATCCACGACCACCACAACCACACAGACCGAGGCTGCAAAGACAACCGAGGCCGCAAAGGAGACGTCAGACAACGGCGCTGGTCAGCTGACCGGCGAGCCGATCAAGATCGGTGCGATGTATGCACTTTCCGGCGATAAGGCAGCCATCGGTACCAACATCATGCGTGGCGTCGATTTCGCAGCAGCTGAGATCAACGCTGCCGGTGGTGTGAATGGTCGTCCGATCGAGATCGTTCGTGGTGATACCCAGGGCGACCCGAAGGTCGCACGTTCTGTTGCAGAGCGTCTCATCACACAGGATAAGGTAAATGCCATCATGGGCTGCCACCAGTCCACACTGTCTGAGATCGTTGCAAAGGTTTGTGAGCAGTATAAGATCCCGATGATCACTGCAATTTCAACCGTAGATAGCATTTCTACCGACAATCTTCAGTATTTCTTCCGTCTCTGCCCGCTCAACTCCGTATACGTTGAGGATATGCTCAAGTATCTGAAGGATTCCTCTGAGCAGACCGGCAAGGAAGTAAAGACGGTTTCTATCTTCGCTGATAACTCCAACATCGGCCAGGAGATCATCCGTTGCGTAGGCCTCTATGCAGATAAGTATGATCTTCAGGTTGTCAAGGAAGTTCAGTACTCCAGTGGTGCTGCTGACCTCACATCTGAGGTACTCGCACTGAAGGAGGCCAATGCAGATGCTGTAATCTGTGAGTCCTACATCGCAGATGCAATCCTCTTCACGAAGACCCTGAAGGAGCAGAACTATCAGCCACCTATCGTGATCGGTAAGGCAAATGGTTTCGCAGATCCTTCTTACGTTCCGGCTACCGGCGCACTTGCAAACGGTATCACCACGGTCGTTGAGTTCAACCCTGACCTGAAGAAGGGCATCGAGACCAACAAGCGTTTCAAGGCAGAGTATGACGTAGATATGAATGGTCACTCTGCAGAGGCATACACGGTAGTATGGCTGTTCAAGACTGCGTTCGAAATCGCCGGCACCACCGATGGTGAGGCTGTCAAGGATGTACTTGATACCATCGATATCAAGGATTCCTTCCCGAATGGACCGGACATCATCCTTCCGTACGACGAGATCAAGTTCGAGGACTATGAGTTTGACGGTGCACAGCACACGAACGATAACACCAAGGCATCGGTAGCCGTTGCGCAGATTCAGGACGGCGAGTTTAAGACCGTATGGCCGTTCGACTTCACGGACAGCAAGATCCAGTATCCGGCTCCTCTGTCATAAGAAGTCCACAACTTAATTTGATATACACGTATTCTCCTATATATGTATATGTAGACTGGAACCCCGGGTTTTCCCCGGGGTTTCATCATGTTTAGAAAATATTTATGGAATTTCTCGCCTTTTCGGATTCATGAAATGGTAGTAGAATAAGTCCGGAATGAAATCAGAAACGTTTCGATGAGGAGAATGAAAATGAAAATTACGATGCTGGGTACGGGCAATGCGCTCGTCACGGAGGTATATAATACCTGTTATGTCCTGACGGATGAAGAGAAGCAGGGAACGGAAAAATATTTCATGGTGGACGCCGGTGGCGGTGGACAGATCGTACACCAGCTGAAGTATGCCGGACTGAACTGGATGGATATGCGGGAAATTTTCCTGACGCATAAGCACATCGATCACTTCACCGGCATGATCTGGATGGTTCGTCTCATCACACAGAATATGAAGGCCGGTAAGTACGAGGGCGAAGCGCATATCTATGGCCATAAGGAAGTCATCGAACTTCTCGATGATATCTCCCGGAAGCTGCTGCAGCCAGGACAGGTGAAATTTATCGGTGACCGTCTGCACCTGATTCCGGTCGAGGATGGCGAGACACGTGTCATCAATGGCCATAAGGTGACGTTCTTCGATATCGGCTCTACGAAAGCGAAGCAGTTCGGCTATCTTTATGAAATGAACGATGGTCGCAAGATCTGCTGCTGTGGTGATGAGCCGTACAATCCGGAATTCGAAGAGAAGTATGCGAAGGGGGCAGATTGGCTACTGCATGAGGCATTTTGTCTGTATGAGGAACGTGACAGCTTCCATCCGTATGAAAAGCATCATTCGACCGTAAAGGATGCCGCAGAGCTTGCAGAGAGTCTGCAGGTACCGAATCTTCTTCTCTATCATACAGAGGATAAGAACATCGCGCGTCGGAAGGCACTTTATACGGCTGAGGCACAGGCATCGTATGCCGGTCATGTCGTAGTGCCGGAGGATCTCGAAAGTATCGAACTGTAAGGCAAAAAAGGGGGAAGAGTTATGGGGGCAAATTATATAGCGTACTGGAAGACATTACCATACAAACTGATGGTTGGCCTTAAGTGGATCGGTTTTGGTATTTTAACAGGTATCATCGTCGGTGGTATTTCTGCGTACTTTGCGAAAGCCATCGTCATCGCGACGAGCTTCCGACTGGCACATACGTGGATTGTGTTTTTACTGCCACTGGCGGGTCTCTTTATCGTCTGGTTTTATCATCGCCTCGGTGCGAGAAAGCCTCGTGGAACAAACCTCGTTCTGGAAGCCATCCGTGATAGTGAACGTGTGCCGGTGAAGATGGCACCGCTTATTATCGTGTCGACGGTACTGACTCATCTCTTCGGTGGTTCTGCCGGACGCGAGGGTGCTGCGCTTCAGGTCGGTGGCTCGCTCGGTCATGGGCTGGGGCAGCTGCTGCACTTCCGGAAGGAGGAGCGTCGCCGGACCATCATGTGCGGTATGAGTGCAGCCTTTTCGGCGCTTTTCGGAACCCCACTGGCTGCGACGGTCCTCTCGATGGAGATCAGTACCGTCGGCGTGATGTATTATTCCTCGCTTGTGCCATGCGCGGTGTCTGCATTGACCGCACATTTCGTCGCACAGATCATCAATCCGGGAAGCGAAGCGATGCTGCTGTCGGCAGTACCTGCCTTTCATGTGCGCGATGCCGTCTGCACGATGCTCTTTGCATGGGCGTGTGCGCTGGTTTCGATTCTCTTTGCGACCTCGATGCACAGCAGTAAGAAGCTGTTACAGAAGTATTTTCCGAATGATTATATCCGTGTGGCAGTTTCCGGTATGATCATCGTACTGCTGACACTTCTGATCGGCGACCAGACGTATAACGGAACCGGCTCGAATATCATCGCAAGTTGTATCGAGAATCCGACGTTTCAGCTGGCGTTTTATGCCTTCCTGCTGAAGATCATCTTCACGTCGGTCACCCTCGGCGGTGGCTTCCAGGGCGGTGAAATCGTACCATCTCTGTTTATCGGTGCGACCTTCGGACATGTGGTCGGCCTCTTTACCGGTATGGATCCAGCGCTCTGTTCTGCCGTCGGCATGGCCTGCGTCTTCTGTGGTGTGACGAACTGTCCGCTCGCATCGCTGCTCATCGCATTTGAGATGTTCGGCTTCGATGCATCTTCCTACTTTATTCTCGCCATCGCGATCACCTATCTGTTCTCCGGAAACTACGGTATCTATGGTGCGCAGAAGATCCGCTTCAGTAAGTGGGATCCGGCGGAGATAGACGCGAATACGCACTGACTGGCGCACCGTGCAGTGATGGAGCACCGAGTGCCGGCATCAGAAGCACAGTCTCTCCGTATGGCTTCTGCTACCAGCACTCGGGGGGCTCTGTCTGTACGGCCACTTCACTGGTTATGGTAGCAGTTCAGCCGGGAAGTTTTCTTTACTCCGGCTGATTTTTAAGGGATGTCCATAATGGGCGTCTCTTTTTGTTTGCCTGCCCACCCATGGTACATCTTTTATCTACTTACATATCGGACCCGTCCCATGCGGGCAAACAAAAAAACGACGCCATATCCATTCTCTTCGTCACCATGCATACGATTGGCAGATGCACTGGTTTTCTGAATTCAGCATTACCAGTGTTGGCAGAGGCCTTGATTTCCAGAATTTAACATTGCCATCGTTGACAAACGGGCAGGTTTCTGAAATTCAGCATTGTCGTCGTTGACAGATGCCTTGATTTCCCAAATTCAGCATTGCTGTTATTTTACAAAATCGAGCAATCCGGGAATTCAGCATTGCTGATTTTTCGCAGAATGAAGATTTCTGAGAAAATACATTACCAGTCTCCTTGATTTTTTACACAGTATGAGCTGAATCAGAAAATCCACATTACAAATCGACAATGCTGATTTTCTGAAACCCTCACTTCTGTGTAAAATCCACTGATTTTTACGGGAGCAAAGGTAGAAGATAGCAATGCTGTTTTTCTGAATGTGCTCGGATTGCCAACACTGGCAATGCTGTTTTTCTGAATGTGTTTGGAATGTCAACACCAACAATGCTGTTTTTCTGAAAGTATCCGATCTGCCAACACAGGTAATGCTACTTTCCGGAAATGTTTCATCTGACGATTTTTTCTAATGTAGTTTTCCAATAAGCAGATGTTTGAGGTCTCCTCATGAGCAGGGGGGCGGGTTCAATACATATAAGAAGCCACGAATTTCATGGGGGGGTGGGCGAATGAGGAGCGCTTCAAACTTCTTAGAAGAGCCAGGAAGGCTGAATTGTTACGGGTTATGAGCGATAGAACAATACATCATGGCGCGCTGCGTTGACTTCGGAAATGCTGGGTGCTAAGATGTGGTGCATATGAAAAAGGCAGGCAAGGGCGCTGAGGATGTTGCATCCCCGGCGCTTTTTGTTATGCTATGGGCAGAGTCTGTCTGCAGCTGTGAGCACGGCTGAAGTGTGTGCTTCGGCAGGATGAACTGCAGCGGGAGAGGAAGGAACTGCCCTGTGTGCGGGTATCCTTATGGTGTACTTACGCATGTCACTTTCATAAGAGGAGAGGTATAGGAATATGAAGAAGTTTATCAATGTCAGGTTAAAGGGGTCACAGAACTTAAATTCGATTTATGTCGAGAATGGTGTGATCCGTAAGATCATGCTGGGTACGAGCGAGGATAACAGCCTGAGCGGTGAGGACTGTGAGACCATTGATGTGCAGGGACATCTGGTGGTGCCGCCATACGTGGATCCGCATCTTCATCTCGATTATGTGTTTACCGCAAGCCTCGGTGAGAATAATGGCTCGGGTACACTGTTTGAGGGTATCCAGCGCTGGAGTGAGTCGAAGGGACATATGACGGTACCGGAGATGAAGGAACGTATTTACAGTGGCATCAAGAAGGAGATGCTCCATGGTGTGCAGGCGATTCGTACGCACATCGATGTGACGGACCCAAGCTTTACCGGACTCAAGGCAGCGCTCGAGGTGCGGGAGGAAGTAAAGGATATCCTCGATCTTCAGATCGTGGCGTTCCCGCAGGAGGGCATGTATGCCTACAAGGGCGGCGATGAGCTGGTAGAAGAGGGCCTCAAGATGGGCGCAGACTGTGTCGGTGCGATCCCACACTTCGAGCTGGCCCGGGAGTTCGGCGAGAAGTCGATTCATAAGACCGTCGAGCTGGCACTGAAGTATGACAAGCTGATCGATGTACACTGCGATGAAACCGATGATACGCAGAGTCGTTTCCTGGAGCTGCTCAATGCACTCGTCCTGATGGAGGGCATCGGTACGAAGACGACGGCGAGCCATACCTGCTCCTTCGGTTCTGCGGACAACAGCTACGCCTTCCGCATGATGAAGCTCTTCAAGAAGTCCGGCATCAACTTCATTTCCTGCCCGACCGAGAACATCTACCTTGAGGGGCGTCAGGACAGCTATCCGAAGAGACGAGGCCTCACCCGTGTAAAGGAGCTCCATGATCAGGGAATCAATGTCTGCTTCGCGCAGGACTCGATGTCTGATCCGTGGTATCCGCTCGGAAACGGCAACATGATGATGATCCTCGACCATGGCATCCATATCGCACAGATGATGTCACCGGAGGAGATTCAGGATGATTTGGATCTCGTGACGACGAACGGTGCGATTACCATGCATATCCAGGATCGTTATGGTATCGAGGAAGGAAAGCCGGCGAACTTCATCGTGCTCGACGCGAAGAGTGAGTTCGAGGCGATCTGTGAGCGTGCAGGCATCCTCGCATCGGTACGGAAGGGCGAGTTCCTCTTTCAGAAGGAACCGGCGAAGGTAATCGGAGCAATCAATCTGCTGAAATAAATAATAAGATAAGAGGGCAAGGGCGCCGTGAGATGTAGATCATCTCACGGCGCTTTTTTAAAATTCCGAACACGCAGACGCGCGGACACACCGGCTTCCGGCAGGAGCAGATAGACGCGATGTGAAGATGCAGGCGGCGGAAGCATTGGCCCAGAAAAAATACGGAAAAGGATGGACAGAATTATGAGTTACGGACTGATAGCAACCCTGATCGTGCTGGTGATCGTCGTCGGGGCGATCGTGACGAAAAAATGCGAGGCGTTCCTCATCGCGGGTTCGATGGTGGGTGCGCTGGTGCTGTGGAAGGGCGCGTTTCTTACACAGTGGGTGGCGACGCTCGAGGAGGTGATGGCAGATGAGGCCTATGTCATCTTGATTTGCGGACTGTTCGGCAGTCTCGTGGCGCTGCTGACCGCGTCGAAGGGGAGCTTCGGCTTTACGAAGATCGTCACGCGGATATGCAATTCAGAACGAAAAACGTTGGTGACGACGTTTATCCTTGGCATCATTATCTTCGTCGATGATTATCTGAATGTGCTGTCCATCGGGACGGCGATGAAAGGTTCTTATGATAAGAAGAAAGTACCGAGGGAGGCGCTGGCGTATATTCTGGACAGTACCGGCGCGCCGGTGTGCGTGCTGATTCCGTTTTCGTCCTGGGCAGCTTATTTCGGTGCGATCTTCCTGCAGCAGGACTGTGTACAGGCGCTCGGTGCGGGCAGCCTGATCAGAACCTATATGATGGCGATTCCGTACTGCGTCTATCCGATCGTAGCGCTGCTCATCGTCTTCCTCTTCTGTATGGGCTGGTTCCCGAAGCTCGGGGGCATGAAGACGGCCTACCAGCGTGTGGCTGAAACGGGTAAGACCTACAGCGATGCAAGTAGAAAGTACAACCTCGCGTCCGAGTATGGTGAGGAAGAGGGCAACAGCGTATGGTACTTCATCCTGCCGCTGGCGATTCTCGTCGGCATCGCTGTCGTGACGGGTGATCTCGTGGTGGCCGCCGTCATTGCCATCCTCGTGTGCATGGTGATGTACATCGCCGGCAAGATCATGACCTTCTCGGAGTTCTGGGATACCTTCGTGAAGGGCTTCTCGGATATGCTGCCGATCATCATCCTACTGATCGCTGCGCTGACCTTCCAGAAAATCGCGAGTGAGATGCAGATGACCGAGTTCTTCGTCGATGTGTGCAAGCCGATCATGTCCGGCACGCTGTTCCCGATGATCACCTTCATCATCGTCGGCCTGCTGGCCTTCATGATCGCCAATGCCTGGGGCGTGTGCACGCTGGTGGCGCCGGTGCTGCTGCCGCTCGGTGCGAGCGTGGGCGCGAACATCGTCCTCGTCATGGCAGCGATACTGTCCGGCTGTGCCTTCGGAAACCACGCCTGCTTCTACTGTGATACGACGGTGCTGGCGTCGAATGGTGCCGGTGTCGAGAACCTCGAGCATGCGGCGTCGCAGCTTCCGTATGTACTGATCGGTGCGGCGATTTCGATCCTTGGGTTCCTGGTGCTCGGCGTTATAATGTAGAGCGTGATCCATCGACGCAGTACGGTTTATGCAGGTATCGCTGTGACCGCTCAGCCAGGGGCATTTGTCTAAGTGGTCAACAATCAAACGAAAAACCTGTTTTAGGAAAGAATACTGGATATACAGGGAGGCAGAACTATGGAAAAGAAAAAATTCATCATCACCATCGCGCGTCAGTTCGGCAGTATGGGACGTCCGATCGCGAAACGGATGAGTGAGAAGCTCGGCATCGAGTTTTATGACCGTGATATCGTCGAGGAGGCAGCGAAGAAGTTGAATCTGCCGGTATCGAAGATCAACGAAATCGAGGAGACGGCGCAGAAGAGTGCGAAGACAAACTCCTTCCGGCGGATGATGTTTCCGCTGGGCACGCAGGCAGATGAGATGCAGGATAAGCTTTTCGAGACGCAGAAGAACATCATCCAGTTCCTGGCGGAGCGGGACTCCTGCATCATCGTCGGCCGCTGCGGTGATTTCATCCTCGCGGATGAGCCGAACATCATCCGCATCTACATTTACGCCCCGTATGAGGCGCGGCTGGAGCACTGCCTCCACGACCTGAATCTCGACGAGGACACCGCGAAGAAGATGATGAAGTCGGTCGATGAGGCGAGAGACCACTATCACATGTACTATGCAGGATTTCTCCCGAATGACCAGCGCTTCAAGGAAATCATGATCGACAGCAGCATGCTCGGCATCGAAGGAACGGCGGATTATCTCGTTGATGCCGTGATGAAGAGATTCGAGCTGGACTGAAAAAAACGGCCCCGGTTCTATAGAACCGGGGCCGTTTTTTTCTTAAGCAGTTGCGTCAATCGCGAGTTTGATCGCGCCCATGATACCTTGATTATCATTCAGCGAGGCCGGGACGATGTAGTGGTCGAGGTCGGCGAGCTCGTCGGTGCGGATATAGCCGTTCACCATGGTCCGGACCTTCTCGCGGATCAGCGGGAAGAGCTGCTCCTGGTGCATGACGCCGCCGCCCAGGATGATGATCTGCGGGCTCAGGGTCATGATGAGGGTGGTGCAGGCTTCGGCGATGTAGTGCGCCTCGATGTCCCATACCTTCGGATCATCCTTCAGGGTGATGGCTTTCTGTCCCCAGCGCGCTTCGATGGCTGGGCCGGCGGCCATGCCCTCGAAGCAGGTACCGTGGTAAGGACAATGGCCTTCATAATGATCCTCCGGGTGTTTCATAAGCGGGATGTGACCGAACTCCGGGTGAAGCATACCGTGAACGAGGTGACCACCGGAGAGGACACCGGCACCGACACCGGTGCCGATCGTGATATAAACGGCATCCGTGAGGCCGCGCGCCTGTCCGTAGGTGACTTCACCGAGGAGAGAACCGTTGACATCGGTATCGAAGCCGACCGGCACGCCGAGCGCGCGCTTCAGTATGCCGACGATGTCAACATTGGCCCAGCCCTTCTTCGGGGTCGTCGTGATATAGCCGTAGGTCGGCGAGCTCCGGCGAAGATCGACCGGACCGAAGCAGGCGACGCCGAGGGCGGCGATCTCCTTATCGAGGAACCAGTCGATGATCGCAGACAGCGTTTCCTTCGGTGTGGTCGTCGGGATGGATGTCTGCGCGAGAATCGTTCCGTTTTCATCGCCGAGCGCGCACACCATCTTCGTGCCGCCGGCCTCTAAAGCTCCGTAAAGCATCATTTCATATCCTCCTGTTGGATGGGGCATCGATGAAAAACAGAGCCTCCGGTAACCGGAGGCCCTAAATGTTAAGCGATATGATTTACTCCTCGACCGTAACCTTCGTCATGGTGACGGCGACTACAGGAGCATCCTGCCAGCCGGTCGGGGTGGAAGCGATGCGGTCTACCTCATCCATGCCGTCGATGACCTTACCGAAAGCAGCGTACTGACCATCGAGGTAGGAAGCATCTGCATGCATGATGAAGAACTGGGAACCAGCGGAGTCCGGATCCATCGCACGTGCCATTGAAATCACGCCACGCTTGTGCTGAAGATCGTTCTTTACACCGTTGGAGGAGAACTCACCCTTGATGTTCCAGCCTGGGCCACCGGTGCCGTTACCCACCGGATCACCGCCCTGGATCATGAAGCCAGGAATGATGCGGTGGAAGGTCAGACCATCATAGAAGCCCTGCTTTACGAGCTTTACGAAATTCTCTACCGTGATCGGTGCGATCTCAGGATACAGCTCGAGCTTGATATCCTTGTCGTCGTCCATATGAATCGTTACGATTGGATTAGCCATAATTGAAAACCTCTTTTCATTGATTTATCTCTATGGATTCTATCAGTAAAACGCAGGCAGAACAATAGAAAATGGGAGATTCGCTGATTACAGATTCAGACTGTTCTCGTCCAGCAGAAAAATCCTCAGTCGGATAACACACCCTCTATTCCGACAAAAGGTGCAGATGCACCTCATTTCGGAATAGGCACATCATAAATCAAAGTATGGATAAAGCTTCAGTTTCTCTAAGGTCCTCCGCTATGATGATTCAACTTGAGATAATCAAAAAGAATGGAGGAGCTGCCTGTTCGAAATCAGGCAGGCTTCTTTGTGTAGAGGGCTATAGTTTGTGTTATTGTCATGAGAGCAGCTGTTTCACGAAATAAGGTCTTTCTTCATCCATGACATTAAGAATTTCTGGGATTTTTACAATTCCTTGAATTTTCCTCTCTATGACATAAGCTGAGTTTCGCAAAACGTTGATATTCTGCCTCCATGCCATTAGTTTTTTCTTAGATTCTCACAGAACTATCGATATCCTTCATCGTGACATTATCGGCTTTTCGCAAACTGCCTGAATTCTCACTTCATGCCATTATCTATTTTCACAGACGAATCCGTATCTTCAAGTGCGACATTATATTTCAACTCTCAAAGGCCGTATACATCCTTTTATTCGGAGACCTTTCGGCTTTGACTTAATGTCACTTGTTTTAAAAACGAGGTCATTGCGTCAAAAAACGTAAATTCATTCAAAAATCACCTCGGGATATTTCGATGAGTTAATGTCACAAGTTTCTATAGAACACGGTCTGCGAAAATACCTGATGTCATCTCGTCGTAAATCAGCGATTTTGTGAAAAGAAGCAGAATAAGCTACCGCGTAAAAACGTAGCAGTACAGGGCGTATCCCTGGAGTACTGTGCTTCTGTTGCCGGCCCTCCGGGGGCACGCTCATAATGTAACGAATTGATGCATATCGGTTGCGAAAATACTGTCCGGATACGCCTTGAATGCCTTAAATTACATAAAAAGAGCTGAATTGTTGAATATGGGCATGGAATTCTTCACGCCATAGTTCTATAATAATTAAAATGTAGGGTGATAGGAGAGACTAACTCGTACTTTCGCCTGATGGTTGTCATGGTTTTCTTTGACGAGAGGAGGAAAAATGAGAAAGAAAAAGCTGACAAAAACGTTGGCGGTCCTTCTGACGGCGGGCATGCTGACGCAGACCATGCCGCTTTCTGTTCTGGCAGAGAACGTGGAAGCTTCTTATGAAGCGAGCATGTCCGGAACAGAAAGCAACACCGGAAAGGTGAGCGCAACAGAAGCAGGAAACACATCCACTGTGGGGGGTAGAACGGACACAGAATACCGCAACAGAAAACACATCTGATGTGGGAAATTCCGAGAACACCGACACAGCTGCGGATGACGCTCAGAATTCGGTCACGAGCATTGAACGCCCATCGCAGTCGGATACAGTAGAGATGCTTCCAGGAACGCCTGCGCAGAACGGACTGATCCCGAAGGAGGATACGGCCAATGCAGGCTCTTCGGAGTCGGGCACTTCCTCAACAGAGGCTGGTACCGCAAGTGGTACGAGTGGTTCCACGACGGGAGAAAGTGGAACAGCCGGCCCATCTACCGGAGCATCCGATACCACGGGAACGACATCCGGTGCGCCGAATGAACCCGGTCCAACTGGCAGTGCGGCAGACAGTTCCTCAGGTTCTGCCGATACGACAGGCGCAACCGACACATCGACAGGCACAGCCAACACTTCGACTGGCGCAAGCGACACGTCGACAGGCGCAGCCAACACTTCGACAGATGCAACCGACACGTCGAATGGCCCTACCGGTACCGCGACGGAAACGACCGACACAAGTACGGACGAGATCAAAGAGCCGGATTACACGCTGTTGTACGATAAGGAAACGAAACATTTTAATATTACGTTCAACATCCAGGACGGCGCAGAAGGTGATCAGACCATCGAAC